>FOIY01000003.1:0-213570 GCA_900111435.1 Ruminococcaceae bacterium KH2T8 | reverse complement strand
TCACAGGATATCCCTACGGGTATCGAAGCAGATGACTATACTGTTGATGTTAAGTATGTAGATTCCCTCGGTAATCACGAGGACCTTACAGGTGTAACTGTTCCTGTAACTATCGCACCTGCAACAGCACCTGCAGCTGATTCACTTGATGATTCCTATAAGCCTTCAGCTATAGATAATCTGACTTACACCGGTTCTGAACAGACTCTTGTAACTCCTCCTTCTGCGCTCCATGATGGATACGATCAGGTATGGTTCAGCACGGACGGCGGTGACACATGGTCACAGGATCTTCCTACAGGAATCGGAGCAGATGACTATACTGTTAGTGTTAAGTATGTAGATTCCCTCGGTAATCACCAGGACCTTACAGGTGTAACGGTTCCCGTAACTATCGCACCTGCAGCAGCACCTAACGCTTCTGACTTGAATGCTAACCAGAAGCCTACGCCTATAAGCGGACTTACGTATACGGGTTCTGCTCAGCAGCTTGTAAATCCTCCTTCCGTGAAGCCTGATAATTATGAGCAGATCTGGTACAGCACGGATGGCGGAAATACATGGTCACAGAATCTCCCTACGGGCATTAATGCAACAGACTACGATATAAGTGTTAAGTATGTAGATACTGATGGTAACTACGAAGACCTTACAGGTGTTACGGTTACTGCAACGATCAACCCGGCAGCGTCTGCTTTCGCTTTCCTTACGGAAGACAACAAGCCTCATACTGCAAGCGGTTTGTACTACACAAGTAATCCTCAGGTTCTTGTAGTAGGACCTTCTGAGATGCCTGCTAATTATGAGACTATCGAGTATAGTGTTGACGGCGGTAATACCTGGGTAGCTGAGCCTACGGGTACGGAAAACGGAAATTATCCCGTTGCATACAGATATATTGATGAAGACGGAAATTACCAGCCTATTACGGGCGGCAGTCTCACAGCTACTATATATGCAGCGCAAGCTCCGAATCCTTCTATTCTTACAGATGAGCAGAAGCCTCATGCAGTAGCTGATCTGACATACGATGGTCAGTCTCATGAGCTCGTTTCCGCTCCTACAGGTACTTTGCCCAATAATTACGAGAAGGTAATGTACAGCACTGACGGCGGAACGACATGGTCAGATGCTATCCCTGCCAAGACATCTGCAGACGATTACACGGTCAACTATAAGTATGTCGATACCGATGGTGCTTATGCAGACCTTATCTTCCCGGATAGCATACCAGTCAGCATTGCTCCGGCACCGGCTCCCGACGTCGATACACTGCCTGATGACCAGAAGCCCGCAGCTATAGACGGACTTGAATACACAGGTTCGGCACAGGATCTTATCGACCGTGATACTCCGGCTACATTGCCTGACGGATACGATCAGATCTGGTACAGCACTGACGGTGGCAGCACATGGTCTCAGAATATTCCTACAGGAACAGATGCAGGGGATTATGAGATCCTTTATAAGTATGTTGATGCAGACGAAGATCATGAAGACATTACAGGCGGAAGCGTTACTGTTTCCATCGCACCTGCAGATGCACCTTCGGCTGATTCGCTTACTGATGCCAACAAGCCTTCGGCAGTAGACGATCTGGCTTACACAGGTTCTGCACAGAATCTCGTAACGCCTCCTTCCACGCTCCCTGAAGGATACGATCAGGTTTGGTACAGCACTGACGGCGGTAACACATGGTCTCAGACTATCCCTACGGGAACAGATGCAGGAGACTACGAAGTAAGTGTTAAGTATGTAGATTCTAACGGTAACCACGATGACCTCACCGGAGTGACCGTCCCCGTAACTATTGCTCCCGCAGAGGCACCTGATGCATCTTCCTTGACTGCAGCTCAGAAGCCTACAGCTGTAAACGGCCTGGCTTATACAGGTTCCGAGCAGGAACTCGTAAATGCACCTTCTTCGCTTCCTGCAGGATACGATGAAGTTTGGTACAGCACGGATGGCGGCAATACCTGGTCACAGGATATCCCTACGGGTATCGAAGCAGGTAACTACACTGTAAGTGTTAAGTACGTAGATACTGACGGCAACTATGAAGACCTCACGGGTATTACTGTTCCCGTTACTATCGCTCAGGAGGCGGCACCCGAATTAACGGATGCTCAGAAGCCTTCTGCAGTAAGCGGACTTACATATACAGGTTCCGCACAGGCACTTGTATCTGCACCCGCATCACTTCCTGACGGCTACGAGCAGGTATGGTACAGCCTTGACGGCGGTAACACATGGACACAGACCATCCCTACCGGAACTGACGCAGGTACATATACTATCAGTGTCAGGTATGTTGATACTGACGGCATAAAGGCTGATATCTTAGGTTCTGATATCACTGTCACGATCGCAGCAGGTACGACTACTGCAGTCATCAACGGTGTTGCTCAGACAGTAACGATCGGCAGTACTCTTGCCCGTCCCGAGGATCCTACTCGCTACGGATACGATTTCACAGGATGGTTCGCAGACGAAGCATGTACGATACCTTATAACTTCAATACTCCTGTCGGAGTTAACGGCGTAACACTTTATGCTGGATGGGCTCAGGTATCCTATTCGCTCACTGAAGGCGGCGAGAGCACATGGAATAGCAACAGCGATTCTACTCTGACATTCAGAGCAGTCCGTAACAGACTCGAGCCTACGACATTCTCACACTTTACGGGAATCCAGGTCGACGGCAAGGATGTTTCTAAGGACAACTATCAGGCAAAGAGCGGAAGCGTTATCGTAACTCTTAACGAAAGCTATCTTAAGACGCTCAGCGCAGGAGAGCATACATTGGATATCATGTTCGATGATGCACCTTCCGTAAGAACGACATTTACGATAGTTGCTGCACAGGTTCCGAGCACAGGTGAGACAGCGTACAGCGCATATTCTATCCTCGGAGCTCTGCTCATCGCATCCGCAGCCGCATTCGTCATCTATTCAGCCCGACACGAAGAAGCTTAATGCTTCCTCTTGATCAACTTGGGTATCGCCCTCACTTCGGTGGGGGCGATATTCATATGAAAAGATCCCCACGATGATGTCGCGAGGATCTTTTCGTTGATTTTCTGTTTGATCAGTACTTACTTGAGCACCTTATCAAGGAACATGCATGCCATATCGGGCCACATGAGGATGTCCTTATAGGTAGCTGCGATCTTCTTTGCTTCGTCTTCGGGGACGGAGAGGTCTTCTTCGTTCGCGAACTGCTCGATGAGTTCCTGACGTCTTTCTTCCGTGACATCGATGCAGGTGCCTGCTCTTACATGGTCGATGGCTTTCTCTGTCTGCTCTAACGTGTACTTGCCCTCGAAGTTACCTGCGAAGAAGTCTACGTTAGGAAGTGACAGTCCGTGGAATCCCGTAGGGAATACGTGGTGCGAGAACTTGACGCCTGCCTTTCGTAAGGCCTGAGCCATCAGGTAGGAGTTCTCGACAGGTACTGCGCCGTCTTCCTCCGTCTGCCAGATGAAGCAGGGAGGTGTATCTGAAGTAACGTTCTTCTCGGCGCTGAAGAAATCAAGGTCTTCCTGTGATTGCTCGGTTCCGATGAGAGCCTGGATCGAGTACTTGTGAGTGAACTCGCCTGCCGTAATAACGGGGTAGCAAAGGATCGCTGCCGAAGGCTTTGCAGAGAAGGAATTGAGTTTCTCGTCGGGATCCGTGACTTCCTCGGAATGAACCGAGAGCATGGAGCAAAGGTGTGCGCCAGCAGAAAAGCCGCAGACTACGAGCGTATCGTTGATGCAGAAATCGTCGCTTCTTGACCTTAAGTATCTTACTGCCCTTGAGATATCCATAAGGGGCTGGTCGCGAAGCGGAATGGACATCGTGATGTCCGTTGTATATGTGAGTACGAATGCATTATAGCCTCTGAAGTAGAACTCCCTTGCGATATGCTCGCCTTCGGAAGGAGCGCACATGCAGTATCCGCCGCCCGGAACTACTAAGAATGCATCTCTCTTCTTATCATCCTTATGAAGGTATGCTCTGATATTGGGAGTAAAGCCGTAAGCGGCTCTGTAAGAATATTCGCCGTCTTTCCAAATGTTATGTCTCGTGTTTTCCATGCTGAAGGTCTCTCCGAAGGTATTGATATAAAGTAATTAGATTTTGTCATTTAATGCCTTTATTAGCAATAGCAGGTTGGTGCCTCATGGATAGTGTGATATTATATCGGCGGCAAAAAGGAAAAGAAGAGGCGCGGGAGTATGAGTACGGTAGTAACATTGCAGCAGATGGCAGTCATCTGCGTCCTTGTATCCATAGGTTTTTATCTTTGTAAGAAGGGTGTGGTAGATAGTCTTACCTCAAAGAAGATATCTGCCATAGTAATGGATATCTGTAATCCCGCACTTATCCTGGCTTCGATATTATCAGGCAACATCACGGCTGACCGTAATGACCTTAAGATCTCAATAGTCCTCAGCATGGGCTTTTATATCTTCCTGGTAGGTCTGGGCTTCGTTATCCCGAGGATCCTAAGAGCTGCTCCCGATAAGAGGCGCTTTTATAACCTCATGACCGTATATACCAACGTCGGATTCATAGGGATCCCCGTCGCCAGAGCCATCCTTCCCGCTGATGCGATCCTCAACGTCATCGTATGTAATGTCATGTACAGCCTTCTCTTTTATACGCACGGCGTCACTATCTTGAGCGGCGGCAAGGAGAAGATGAACATAAAGAAGGTCTTCAGCCCCGGAACGATAATGGCGGTACTTGCACTCGTAGTATTCTGGTTCGACATAAAGCCTCCCGAGGCAGTCTCGAACTGTATCTCATATATCGGTAATGCTACCGTATTCCTCTCGATGACGCTCCTTGGAGCCGCTATCGCAAGATCTGATATAAAGAAGGGACTTAAGGATATCAAGGTGTGGATCTACATCGCGGTCCGTATGGTCGCAGTCCCCGTATTACTCTTCTTTATCCTTAAGGCATTTAAGTTTGACAGCATAATGATACTCGCGCTCTGCCTTATGGCATCAATGCCGGTAGGTAATCTTCCGCTCATTCAGGCGGAGAAGACGGGAGAAGATACTTCTATCCTTTCGTCAGCCATCGCCGTATCTACAGTTGTATCCATTGCTACGATCACGGTGCTGATGACGCTGTTCTCATCGCTGTCATAATAATACGAGCCTCGCGCCGCCTTGTTGAGAAGCCCAATTTCTTGTTGTACAATTGACGAGTGGATCTTTGATCCGTAGAGACAGTGTGTAAGAGGGCTCTTGAGTGGAAAAGAAAGCAAAGAGAAAAAAGGTCTTTCTGGGAATACTTCTGGTATTCACACTTATCATGTTTGCCCTGACCATCGTAGGTCTCGTCATCTTTAATATCCAGGTCAGCGCATACGAGGCATCGGGTATCGATGACTATACGACATATTCCAAGCTCTTTGCATATATCCCAGATGACCCGAACAGTACGGTGTCCCAGAATCTATATCAGGAACTTAGAGGATACGGACTGCAGTACGATTGCTTTGTAGAGCAGATCGGCAGCGACCTGGCGGCCAGCTATTCCAAGGAAGAACTCATATCCATAGCAATAAAGTCCAAGGTGTCCGGAATAATCCTTGAAGGAGACAGCTCCGAGGAGACGGCCGCCCTGATAAAGCAGGCAAACGATGCGGGTATTCCCGTAGTTACCGTAATGGCGGATTCCGTAGGATCCGAAAGGAAGAGCTTTATCGGACTTAATAACTACAGCGCCGGAGTAGAATACGGACGCCTGATCATCTCGGCGGCTTCACGTGAAAGTGACTCAGAAGCCAATGCGCTTGTTATCATGAGCTCGGGCGGAAGTAACGAGAGCGTTCTCTTTACCGCGATCCAGGAGACTCTTCAGGGCAGCGGGATAATCCTTGATTCGGTAGTCATCGAATCGGATTCGGCATTCAGTGCCGAGGAGAAGATCACGGACGTCCTGGACGAATATACGCAGATCCCCGACATCATCGTGTGTTTGAGCGATCTTAATACAAGGAGTGCATATCAGTATATCGTTGATAAGAACTACGTAGGTTCGACGACCATCATCGGATATTACGATTCGGATATGGTGCTCGAAGGTATCGACAGAGGTGCTATCGCGGCGACATTCAGTGTAGATACCAGACAGGTCGCGGAATATTGCGTTAATGCTCTTATCGATTACATAGATTACGGCAATGTCAGTGAGTATTTCAGCAGTGACTATGTCCTGATCGACAGTTCAAATGTATCCCGCTATATCGAGGGTGAGGATGAGACGGAGGCGACGGATGAAGCGGCTTAAGAGAAGATTCCGTCACCTGAAGATAAGATATAAGCTGGTCATCGTATTCCTCGTGACCTCCATTATCGCGTTCGGCGTAAATCTCTTCGTATATCTGAACCTTAACAGGATGCTTTCGAGGATCGATAAGGTCTACTCGACGAACATAAGCCTCAATGAACTTTCGGACGACATAGATCAGATGCAGGCGGGACTTACGGGTTATCTCGAGACAAAGAGTACCGACGATCTTGAGCTCTACTATAAGTATTCCCAGGATATCTCCATGGAGATCCAGGAGCTCAATAATATGCCGACGGATAATATCATCAAGCTTCGTGAGAGGAATATCAGAAAGATAGCCGAGAATTATCTCCTGACTGCCGAGAATGCGGTAAGGGCAAAGCGAGGCAGGAATGTACAGGCGTATACCCAGTACTATAAGGAATGTACGCAGATGTACGATGTCCTTAATACATACATATACAGTCTTAATAATGAGACGTTCCGTATAAATTCCGAAAGCTTCAGCACCCTTATAGGATCGCTTCGATATTCGGAGATCCTCTGTCTTTCGATCTTCGTTATCGTATCCCTTATGAACGTCATGCTGATCGTCTTGCTTACCGGTACCATCACGAGACCTCTGACCAGCCTGTCGGATAAGGCGAACGAGATCTCAAGGCGAAATCCCGAGAACGTTGAACCTCTGGCCATCTATACGGAAGACGAGGTCGGTAACGTGACGAGAGCCTTTAACCAGATGCTCGCGAGCATCAAGGAATATATCGCGAAGATCAGGGAGCAGATGGTCACAGAAAGTGCCATGAAGGAGAAAGGCCTTCTCATGGAGAACCACCTTAAGGATGCACAGCTTAAGTATCTTCAGGCGCAGATCAATCCGCACTTCCTGTTTAATACTCTAAATGCCGGCGCACAGCTCGCCATGGTCGAAGGCGCCGACAGGACAGGTGAGTATATAAGTAACATGGCGGACTTTTTCCGCTATAATGTCAAGAAGGACAACGAACAGGTAAAGATATCCGAAGAGATCGAGCTCGTCGACAGCTATATCTACATCATGAACGTAAGATATTCGGGCGAGATCAAGTTCCGAAAGGAGATAGACGAGACATTGCTGGGAGTCGTCATGCCCAGCATGATAATCCAGCCGATCGTCGAGAACTCCGTTAAGTACGGCATCAGGGACTTAGAGGACAGAGATAAGGACATAATCTTAAAGCTCTACCGCGAAGAGGATATGGCCTGCATCGAAGTCAGTGATAACGGCGCGGGAATGGACGAAGCAACTATCGAACGGGTGCTTTCGAGACAGGCGAGCGGTATCGACGGCGAGAACCCTGAGGAGAAGAGTGTAGGACTTGCCAACGTTCTTTCGAGACTTGATATCTTCTACGACGAGAAGGAGCAGGTCGAGATAAAGAGTACCCCCGGAGAAGGTACGCGTGTTATCATCAGAATACCTATGGAGAAAGAATTATGTACAGGATAATGCTTGCAGACGATGAGGGTATCGTTATCGATTCACTCAAATATATCATCGAGAAGAACTTCTCCGGAAGCTTTGAGATCGAATCGGCCAAGACGGGCCGCAGCGTTATCGAGCTCGCAGAGACCTTTCGTCCCGATATAGCTTTCATGGATATTCAGATGCCGGGTATAAACGGCATCGATGCAATGCGTGAGATAAGAAAGTCCAACCCCAAGACGATCTTTATCGTCGTGTCGGCTTACGATAAGTTCGACTATGCCAAGGAAGCGATAAAGCTCGGTGTACTCGAATATGTCAACAAGCCCTTTGATAAGGAAAAGATCGTAAATGTCCTGACAAAGGCAATGGCTGAGGTAGATAAAGAGCGCCGCCTTCGAAAGGAAGAACTTGATATCAAGGAGAGGTTCGAGGCCATTATCCCGATAATCGAGAACGGTCTTATCCAGAATATCCTCTTCCGCGAGCATTTCCAGGAGGACGTCGATAACTACATGTCGCTTCTTGGTATTCACGAAAAATCGGGATACATGATGGTCATCGTCAGCGGTAAGGAGCAGGTCGGTAACTACATGAGAGGTGCCGTTCCCGCAAGTATCGCGACGCAGAACAGCTTTACGGATATAAGGCTCCTGATACAGGACTACTTTAAGTGTGTCGTAGGATCCGTTATGGGTAACAAGATCCCCGTCTTTATACCTTACGGCAAGGATGAGCTTTCCTACAGTGATCGTTCCGAGATAATCGAGCAGGCAAGGCTCTTGAGCCACAAGCTCGATGATCGTCTCAAGATGAGCTTCAGGATCGGTATCGGCAGCGTCCGTCCGATCAGTGCTATGTCTGATTCCTATAGTGAAGCTCTCGAATGTCTCGTTAATTCTACAGAGAGAGTTGCCCATTCTGCGGATGTCAGGGTCGGCTGTGAATATGAAGAGAACTATCCTATGGTCGACGAGAAGGAGCTCTTCGCCGCTATCCAGGCAGGTAATGTCCATGCCGCCGAGGTGAGGGCTAACCGTTTCTTTGACTGGATGATGAACAGCTCCGAAGGTTCTGTCTCGGACATCAAGCTCAAGTCTTTGGAGTTCGTACTCTGGGCTGAGCACCTGGCGTACAGTAAGGGCGGTCTTGTCTACAGATTTAAGGGCAGGAGCGATTATCTTCCCGAGATTAGTGCCATCGATAACCTTAATGTTCTGCGGGTATGGTTTACAAAGCATATAGAGCGTGCGGTATTGATGATCAACTCCTCTAACCAGGATCCTCAGTCGGATGTCGTAACTAAGGCCAAGGAGTATATAGATGCCAACTATGCGCAGGATCTGTCTCTCGAAGGTATATCCAGACAGACTGATATAAGCCCCTATTATTTCAGTAAGTTATTTAAGAATAAAACGGGCGTTACATTTATAGATTATCTTACTAATCTCAGGATCGAGAAGGCTAAGGAACTCCTGGCTGATCCCGGAAGATCGATGAAGGAGATCTGCAGCGAGGTCGGTTACAGCGACCCTAACTACTTCTCCAGGATATTTAAAAAGACGACGGGTATGACGCCTACGGAGTATAAGGACGGGCTCAAGGAATGAAGAAGATCGGGAAGATGACGGCTGCGGCTACGGCTGCCTGCTTTGCGCTTTTCTGCGCATCGTGCGGTAATGATCAGCCGATACATAATACGGTCCCGTCAAGGGAAGAGGGAGATCTGACGATAGGATTCAGCTTTGACTCCTATGTTATCGAGAGATGGACCCGCGACCGTGATGTATTCTGCTCGACGGCTAATGACCTTGGAGCCGAGGTCTATGTCCAGTCCGCTAACGGTGAGCTCGAGACGCAGATAGAGCAGATAGAGTATTTCGTCAACAGGGGAGTCGATGCGATCGTTATCGTTACGATCGACGGTGACGGTCTGACCGATGCTATCACCTCGGCGAAAGAAGCCGGTATCCCCGTTATCTGTTATGACCGTATAGTACGAAATGCCGATGCAGATCTTTATATATCATTTGATAATATGGCAGTCGGAAGCTACATGGCGGAATCCATCTGCGACAAGATAGGAAACGGCGGAAATATCGTAGAGATAACAGGTCCCGAGAGCGACTACAACGTATCACAGGTCATGGAAGGCTTTGAGACAGTCTGCTCCGAGCATGACGAGAACATTATCTTTTCGTATAACTGCGAGAACTGGCGTTCGGAGCTTGCTTATGACTGCGTAAACGAGAATTTTGATGTCGTCTCAGAGGCTGATGTCATCATGTGCGGTAATGACGCGCTTGCAGGTGAAGCAGTACATGCCCTTGCCGAGAGAGGTCTTGCAGGACAGATACCGGTCGTAGGACAGGATGCCGATCTTGAGGCATGCCAGAGGATCGTAGAAGGAACTCAGCTCATGACCGTGTATAAGCCCGTAGAGCAGCTCGCAAGACTTGCAGCCGAGTATTCGGTTAAGCTTGCACAGGGGCAGGATATCGGAGTGGAAAACGTATTTAATGACGGTACATATGATATTCCTTATGTAGCGATAGATCCCATTGCGGTAGATATAGATAATATAGATGAGATGATCATCGACAGCGGATTCCATTTAAGGGAAGACGTATATATGAATATCGATGAAAACGGCTCTGAGACAGAAGCTACGGAGAGCACTGAGGAAACCGAGTAGCACAAATCTGACAACAGGACATATCTGCTTTGCAAGGATGTGCTAATCGACGGGTTCTGGATCTTCATTATTCAAAATTTACAGAAACCCGATATGAAAGTCCTATATACCTAATGTTAATTTGTAAGTGGTGAAGATCACCAATCTTTTTAACAATTAGGAGGTATTACTAATGAAGTTTACCAAGGTACTTGCAACAGTTCTTTGTTCGTCAGCGCTTCTTCTTAGCTTCACAGGCTGCGCAGTCGGTGGCGGTGCTGCAGGCGGAGAAGGCGGAAAGAGCAAGGTAGGTGTATCGATGCCTACTAAGGATCTCCAGAGATGGAACCAGGATGGCGATTACATGAAGTCCGAGCTCGAGGCTGCCGGCTACGAGGTTGATCTTCAGTATGCTGCAAACGATGTTGCTACACAGCTCTCACAGGTTGAGAACATGATCAACTCCGGTTGTAACGTACTCGTTATCGCTGCTATCGAAGGTTCTTCACTCGGTGAGGCTCTCGATATGGCTGAGTCAAAGGGTATCCCCGTAATCGCTTATGACCGTCTCCTCATGGAGTCTGACACAGTTGATTACTATGCAACATTCGATAACTACATGGTTGGTACTATCCAGGGTACATTTATCAAGGATCAGCTCGATCTTGATAACGCTGCAGGTCCCTTCAACCTTGAGATCACAGCTGGTGACCCCGGTGACAACAACGCTCTCTTCTTCTATCAGGGTGCAATGGATGTTCTTAATCCTTACATCGAGTCCGGTAAGCTCAACGTAGTATCCGGTCAGACAGAGTTCTCTGACGTTGCTACAGCTTCCTGGAAGACAGAGACATCTCAGTCCAGAGCAGAAACTATCCTTTCTTCTTACTATGCTGACGGCACAAACGTAGACGCATGGCTTTGCTCCAACGACTCTACAGCTCTCGGCGTAGAGAACGCTCTCGCTTCTAACTACACCGGTTCTTATCCCCTCATCACAGGTCAGGACTGTGATATCGCTAACGTTCAGAACATGCTTCAGGGCAAGCAGGCTATGTCCGTATTCAAGGATACACGTACACTTGCTAAGCAGGTTGTTAAGATGGTTGGTCAGATCATCAACAACGAGACTGTAGACGTTAATGATACAGAGACTTATGACAACGGCAAGAAGGTTGTTCCTTCATACCTCTGTGAGCCCGTATTCGCTGACATCGACAACTATCAGACGATCCTTATCGATTCCGGCTACTACACAGAAGCAGATCTTTCATAATTCATAATACAACCCTATGGCAGGCGGGTTTATGCCCGCCTGCTTTTTTAGGGATTGATATCAAAGTAAACGTACAAAAAGTAAGAGGTGTACTATGGCAAAAGTTTTGCTTGAAATGAAAAACATAACCAAAACTTTTCCGGGCGTAAAAGCTCTCGACAACGTCAACCTCCAGGTTGAAGAAGGAGAGATCCATGCGCTTGTCGGTGAGAATGGTGCCGGTAAGTCCACATTGATGAATGTTTTGAGCGGTGTCTATCCGTTCGGTACATACGAAGGCGACATAATCTATAATGGCGATGTTTGTGAATTTCATAACATCAAGGATTCCGAGAGAAAAGGAATCGTAATCATACATCAGGAGCTTGCACTGATCCCTTATATGACGATCGGCGAGAACATGTTTCTCGGCAACGAACGTGGCAAGAAATATAATATTGACTGGAATAAGACATATTCGGAGGCTGATAAATACCTCAAGATGGTAGGCCTTTCGGATTCTTCAAAGACTCTTATTAAAGATATAGGTACCGGTAAACAGCAGCTTGTTGAGATCGCAAAAGCACTCGCAAAGAATGCCAAGCTCCTTATCCTCGACGAGCCGACATCTTCACTTAATGAGACTGATTCAAGAGCTCTTCTGGATCTCATGAAAGAGTTCAAGAAGCAGGGAATGACGATGATCATCATCACTCATAAGCTGAACGAGGTTTCATACGTAGCTGATAAGATCACTATCGTTCGAGACGGATCTACGATCGAGACTCTCGACTGTCAGAAGGATGAGATATCCGAGGACCGTATCATCAAGGGAATGGTTAACCGTGATATGACAGACCGTTTCCCGAAGCGTGAAGGCGTCGAGATCGGCGATACGATGATGGAAGTCAAGGACTGGACAGTCTACCATCCCGAGTTCGCCGAGAGGAAAGTAGTAGACGGCGTTTCGATGAATGTTCGAAAGGGTGAGGTCGTAGGTATCTACGGACTCATGGGTGCCGGAAGGACCGAGCTCGCGATGAGCATCTTCGGCCGTTCATACGGAATCGGTATTTCCGGAACATTGAAGCTCAGAGGTCAGGAAGTAGTACTCAAGAGCCCCAAGCAGGCTATCGAGAATAAGCTCGCATACGTTACCGAAGACAGAAAGGGTAACGGACTCGTACTTACGAATTCCATCAAGCACAATACGTCGCTTGCAAACCTCAAGGGCCTGAGCACCAATTTCGTTATCGATAAGGATAAGGAATATGAGGTTGCCGCAGAATATGCTACGAAGCTCAAGACAAAGACTCCGTCGGTCGAGCAGCTCGTAGGTAATCTTTCAGGTGGTAACCAGCAGAAGGTACTTCTCGCAAAGTGGATGTTCGCAGACCCGGATGTTCTCATCCTCGACGAGCCCACAAGAGGTATCGACGTAGGTGCTAAGTACGAGATCTACTGTATCATCAATAATCTCGTAGCTGCAGGAAAGTCAGTAGTCATGATATCATCCGAACTTCCCGAGGTCATCGGTATGAGTGACAGGATCTATGTCATGAACGAAGCTAAGATAGTCGGAGAGATCAAAGCCTCCGAAGCAACACAGGAAAACATTATGGCTTGTATTGTCAAGTCAGGGAAGGAGGACTGAGCATGACAGGCACAAAAGTATCAGCCTTCTTCAAAAAATACATGATGCTTATAGCCCTTGTTGCCGTAACTATCTTCTTTAACGTTGCAACAGGCGGCAAAGCCCTCTATGCACAGAACATCACAAACCTCATCGCACAGAATGCATATGTATTCGTTCTTGCGACCGGTATGCTTCTTTGTATCCTCACGGGCGGTAACATCGACCTCGCAGTAGGTTCGGTCGTCTGCTTCGCAGGAGGTGTCGGAGCCATCATAATGAATAAGAATATCCCCTGGCCCGTCGCAGTTGTATTGATGCTCGTTATGGGTCTCCTGATCGGTATGTGGCAGGGATTCTGGATCGCTTTCGTAAAGGTTCCGCCGTTCATCGCGACTCTAGCGGGAATGCTGGCATTCAGAGGACTTGCAAACGTAGTAATGGGCGGTTACGCATATTCCGTAACAGATACGACATTCCTCAACATCTTCGGCGGTGGAGCTGACTGCTATATCCCCGATCTGCTCGCAGGAGTCGGTCCCGCTATCAAGGCAGGTGACGGAACAACACTTAATAAGTTCTGTTTCGTAGTCGGTATCCTCTTTGCTTTAGGCATCGTTATCTACACAGTACTTCATCGTTCATACCTCAGAAAGAACGGCTATAAGCTTCAGTCTCTTCCTGCTGAGGTCATCAAGACGGTCATCATCTGTGCAGCTATCGTATGGCTCTTCTATAAGCTCGCTGCTTACAAGGGTATCCCTACTGCACTTATCTGGATCGCTTTTATCCTCGGTCTCTTCGCTTACATCACGACTAAGACAACACTCGGTCGTAACTTCTATGCCGTAGGCGGTAACGAGAAGGCTACAAGACTTTCCGGTATCAACACAAAGATGGTAATGTTCAAGGCTTATACACTTATGGGTCTTCTTGCAGGATTTGCAGGCGTACTCAACATAGCTCGTTTCGTAGGTGCTCAGCCTACATACGGTACAGGTTATGAGATGGACGCTATCGCTGCTTGCTTCATCGGCGGTGCATCCGCATACGGCGGAACAGGTTCCATCGGAGGAGTTATCATCGGAGCTCTCATGATGGGTGTCATCAACCAGGGCATGGATATCATGGGAACAAGTTCCAACTATAAGCTCGTCGTAAAGGGTCTCGTACTCATGTTCGCAGTATTCTTTGACGTAGTTATGAAGATGCGTAAGAAGGGAGGGGTAAAGGCGTGAATAATTACAGTGTAAAAAACGTTCTCAAGAGAAATACGATGATCGTCGTTATGTTCATTGTCTACACTTTCTTCGCGATAATGACAAAAGGCAACATTTTCACCGCTTCTCAGTTTACGGCTCTTATTACCCAAAATGCATACGTATTCGTACTTGGTACAGGTATGTTGATGTGTATGCTCACAGGCGGTAACATCGACCTTTCGGTTGGTTCGTTCGTTTGTTTCATAGGTGCTATAGCTGGTGTCGTATCCGTACTTCATCAGGTAAATACTCCTCTGTCACTCGCAATAGTCCTTGCAGTAGGTATCCTCTACGGTGTTATCCTCGGATATCTGATCGCATTCCTTAATATCCCTCCGTGGATCGCAACACTTGCAGGTTATCTCGCATTCAGAGGTGCCGGCACGGAGATCCTTACCAAGGTATCTACAACGAGTGCTATCTCTAACTTCCCCGAGCCTCTTCTTAAGATCTTCTCGGGTACTATCCTTCAGACTCCCGCAGGACTCTTTAACGTTCCCTGCCTCGTAGTCGGAGTAGTAGCTATCGTTCTCGTGGTAGTAATGAACTTCAGATCCAGAGCTACAAAGCTCAAGAAGGGTTACGAAGTTGAGCCTCAGGGCTATACCATCGCAAAGAGCATCCTCGAAGCAGGCATCATCGGACTTCTTACTTATAAGTTCGCATTAGACGGCGGTATCCCCGTAGTTCTTGTCTGGGTCGTAGCTATCATGATCATCTACAGCTTCGTCTGTGAGAAGACAGTCATCGGACGTCACTTCATGACAGTCGGCGGTAATGCCGAGACAGCTCGTCTCTCCGGTATCAACAATAAGCTCGTTATGTTCGGTGCTTACCTTAATATGTCCATCCTTACGGTAATCGCTTCTCTTATGGTTACTGCAAGATTCAAGGCTGCTAACTCATTCGCAGGTCAGAACTTCGAGATGGATGCTATCTCTGCTTGTATCGTTGGCGGTGTATCCGCATACGGCGGCGCAGGTACGGTAATGGGTATGGCTATCGGTGCTACGCTTATCGGTATCATCAACCTCGGAATGTCACTTATGGGTATCGACCAGAACTGGCAGAAGGTTGTAAAGGGCGGCGTTCTTCTCGCAGCTGTCGTATTCGACATCTGGACAAAGAAGAACAGCGGAAAGAAGTAATAAGTTCATCCATTAACCTCAAGATATTTCGGCCGGGGCAGAGAGATCTGTTCCGGTCGATCTATTTGCGCGGATTTTTCAGGTGCATCTATTCTTTTATGTGCTAACGTCTGTTATACTTGCCACAGGGACAATTTTCGCGAGGGGGAAATATATATGGCAGCACCTACAGGTAACTGGAATTACACCGACTCTATGGGTATGACTCATTCGGTAGATCTTGCAAAGAACAAGGTATCGATCGATGGCGGTGAGCCCATAAAGATCGCAAAGCTCAAGGCTAAGGGCAGCAATATGGTAGAGACTATCTATCAGATACCTAACGAGACCGGTGATGACGTAAAGCTCTGCTTTAAGGGAAAGTATCCGGTTCTTGCATGTAACGGCATCAATGTTGAGACAGGAGAGGCATACACTCCTACAAAGCTTCCCGGTTGGATCTGGGTATTCTATGTTCTCTTTATCGCTAACTGGTTCCTTTTTATCGGTGGTGCCATCGGCGGTGCTGCTAACGGCGGCGGTGCATTACTCTGCTCGACTATTGCAGGTAATAACAAGATGAAGACAGTAGCGAAAGTATTCGCATGCATCGGAATCTATGTCGGATTTACGATTGTAGAGGCGATCCTCGCAGTTGCTATAGTAAGCGCTTCGAACTGATCACTCTGACACATATTCGCTATAGGTAAAATCTATTGCCGCGGGGGAACACCTCGCGGCTTTTGTGTGTTATCATCTAGGTTGTGAACTATAGATCTTCAAGATCAGCATTAAGAGGTGATAAACATGGAAAGGACAGCGAAATTCTTAAAGGAAGCTGGCACATACTATCTTGCTACCGTTGAAGGTGATCAGCCCAGAGTAAGACCTTTCGGTACTGCCAATATCTTTGAAGGTAAGCTCTATATCCAGACTGGAAAGAGCAAGGATGTATCAAAGCAGCTTCACATCAATCCAAAGGCAGAGATCTGTGCTTTTAAGGACGGACAGTGGCTTAGAGTCGCAGCTACTCTCGTAGAGGACGACAGAAGAGAAGCAAGAGAGTCTATGCTCAATGCATATCCTCAGCTTCGAAATATGTACAGCGAGGATGACGGAAATACTGAAGTGTTCTATCTTAAGGATGCTACTGCTACATTCAGCTCATTCGTTGCAGCACCTGAAGTAGAGACATTCTGATCCGTTGACTGCCCATCTTCGTGATGGTAGAATCGAGACATAAAAGAGGCATTACCGATAGACGGTCGACCTCGAGAATTGGTTTAGTTAAGCCGCATCTTTTGGTAGAAGGGGCGGCTTAAGCTTTGTTCTTAAGACAAAGGGCTATTATTGATACGACCAACATGCCTATCATGAGAACTAAGCTCAGCATCTCGTAATCGCTCATATAACCACCTCCCATCTCCACTAGCGGGGGATAGAGGTCAGACCGCCTACCGTTAAGGGTAATGCCTCAGATTCGTGTTATAAAACAAGAATATGTTCTGGTAAATGGTATATCTGTTGACTGCCCCATACCCTGATGCTAAAATCTAAACATAAAGAGGCACTACCGATAGACGGTTGTCCTCAGTTGGGAATCATAAAATGATCGCCGCGTTTGGACTTGGGGCGATCATTTTTTATTCTTCACAATATTCACTACTAATGTAATGAGGGCTATGACAAATAGCCCAAATTGGATCAGATCACTGAACTCAACCATAAAGAATACCTCCTTTCCGCTAACTCCAAGTGGGAAATCAATGAAGAGATCCGGATGTTGTAGCGTCAGGAGAACAACCGCCTACCGCTTCTGGTAATGCCTCGAATAAGATTATAAAACAAAAATATGTTCTGATAAATGCCGTCTTGACAACTATCTTCAAAAAGAGTAAAAATATTGCAATTGAATAATTTAAGCAATGGTGCTTATTGATGCGGATACTCTCCGCTGTCGATAAGCACTTTTCTTTTGCGGTAAAAAAGGAGAAGCGGTATATGGTTAATCAAAAGGTGGACAATTACAGGGTTCAGAGCCCGATGCCTCGTCATGGCCTTTATGACCCCATGAACGAGCATGAGAACTGCGGTATCGGTGCGGTCGTCAGGATCGACGGTACACCTTCTTCAAAGGTTGTAGATGATGCGCTGAAGATCGTAGAGACTCTTGAACATAGAGCAGGTAAGGATGCCGAAGGTAAGACCGGTGACGGTGTCGGTGTACTCCTTCAGATCTCACATGAGTACTTTTCTTCAGTATGTGCTTCCTCAGGTATCAAGCTTGGAGCTAAGAGATCTTACGGTATCGCGATGTTCTTCTTCCCCCAGAGCGTAGATAAGCTCATCGCAGCAAAGAAGGCTTTTGAAGCAGCACTTTCAGGCGAAGGTCTGACACTTCTCGGCTGGAGAGAAGTTCCCGTAGACGGTTCCGTTCTCGGAAGCAGAGCTCTCGAGTCACGCCCCAATATCTGGCAGGCATTTGTCGAGCGTCCTTCCGATTGTGCTACTGATCTGGATTTCGACCGTAAGCTTTATTTCGCAAGAAACGTTTTCGAGAAGAAAAATAACGATACATATGTATGCTCATGCTCCTGTAGAACGATCGTCTACAAGGGTATGTTCCTCGTAGGTCAGCTTCGTACTTTCTATAAGGATTTAAGCTGCGGTGATTATACTTCCGCAGTAGGTATCGTTCACTCCAGATTCTCCACCAATACGAATCCTTCATGGCAGAGATCTCATCCTAACCGCATGATGGTACATAACGGTGAGATCAATACAATTACAGGTAATATGAACAAGATGCTCTCCCGTGAGAATATCTTGAGAAGCTCATACTTTGACGGCAGATACGAAGATATCTACCCGATGATGGATGTAACGGGTTCCGACTCCGCAAGGCTTGATAATACACTTGAGTTCATGATGATGGCAGGCGTACCGCTTCCTCTTGCAGTCATGATCACGATCCCCGAGCCCTGGCAGCATATCGATACGATGAGCCGCGAAAAGAGAGCTTTCTATCAGTACTACGCGACTATGATGGAGCCATGGGACGGTCCTGCTTCGATCATTTTCACAGACGGTGATCTGATCGGTGCCGTTCTTGACCGTAACGGACTTCGTCCTTCCAGATACTATATTACTAATGACGGTTATCTTATCCTTTCTTCCGAGGTTGGTGCTCTCGAGGGTATCCCCGCATCAAGCATCATCAAGAAGGACAGACTTCGTCCCGGTAAGATGCTCCTCGTAGATACAAAGGAGCAGAGGATCATCGAGGATGACGAGATCAAGTCAGAGTATATGCATCGTCGTCCTTACGGTGAGTGGCTCGATCACATGATGGTAGAGCTCAAGGAGCTCAAGAACAAGAATAAGCGTCCCGTAAGAGTAAAGGGAGAAGACCTCCATATCCTTCAGAGAGCTTTCGGATACAGCTACGGTAATCTCAATAACGAGATCATCCCCATGTGCCTTAACGGCGGTGAGCCTACGGCTGCTATGGGTGTTGATATCCCCGTACCTCCGCTTTCTGACGAAGAGCCCCCTCTGTTCGACTACTTCAAGCAGAAGTTCGCGCAGGTTACAAACCCTCCCATCGACTCTATCCGTGAGGCAATAATCACAGATACTACCGTTTATCTCGGTACGGCAGGTAATATCCTTGAAGATAAGGAAGAGAACTGCCGAGTACTTAAGATCCAGAATCCTATCCTTACTAACCTCGATCTCATGAAGATCAGGGAAAGCAAGCTCGAGGGTCTTAAGACAGCAGATATCTCCATGCTCTATACAAAGGGAACATCCCTTAAGGATGCCATCGAGAATCTCTACAGACAGGCTGATAAGGCACATGAGGACGGCGCTACGATCCTTATCCTTACAGACCGCGGAATAGATGAAACACATCTTGCAGTTCCTTCTCTTCTTGCAGTTGCTTCCCTCGGAACATATCTCGTAAGAACGAGGATGAATACGGCTATCTCGATCATCCTCGAGTCCGCAGAACCCTGTGAGGTACATCACTTCGCTACGCTTCTCGGATTCGGTGCAAGTGCCGTTAACCCTTATCTCGCACTTGATACTATCCACGATCTTATCGACAGAGATATCGTCGACAAGGATTTCACGCAGGCAAGCGAAGCTTATACCAATGCAGTCGTATCAGGTATCGTAAAGATCGCTGCAAAGATGGGTATCTCCACACTGCAGTCCTATCAGGGATCCAAGATCTTCGAGGCTGTAGGTATCGGCGAGGAGATGATGAACGAGTACTTCCCCGATACGGTAAGCCGTGTAGGCGGTATCGGACTTGAGCATATCGAGAAGAGATCTAACGACCTTCACAAGAATGCTTTCGACATCTATAACGTAGAATACGATTCCGGTCTCGCAGTAAAGGGCTGGCATAAGTCCAGGAGCGGTAAGGAGAAGCACCTTTACGATCCCGAGACGATCCACCTCCTGCAGCTCGCTACAAGGAACGGATCTTACGACATGTATAAGCAGTTTACTTCCAAGATCGATTCCGACGATCGTCAGATCACACTTAGAAGTACACTCGATTTCACATATCCCGAGGGAGCAGAGATACCTCTCGAGGAAGTCGAGAGCGTAGAGAGCATCGTCAAGAGATTTAAGACAGGTGCCATGTCCTACGGTTCCATCTCTCAGGAAGCACATGAATGTATGGCCATCGCCATGAACCGCATCGGAGGTAAGTCCAATAGCGGTGAGGGTGGTGAGGACCTCGAAAGGATCCTTACAAAGGGAACAGACGAGGATCGCTGCTCGGCTATCAAGCAGGTTGCTTCAGGCAGATTCGGTGTTACATCCAAGTACCTGACATCAGCAGATGAGATCCAGATCAAGATGGCTCAGGGTGCTAAGCCCGGTGAGGGCGGACACCTTCCCGCAGGAAAGGTTTATCCCTGGATCGCCAAGACACGTCACTCGACGCCCGGCGTATCCCTTATCTCTCCGCCGCCTCATCACGATATCTACTCTATCGAGGACTTAGCGCAGCTTATCTACGACCTTAAGAACGCCAATAAGGACGCAAGGATCTCCGTTAAGCTCGTATCTGAGTCAGGCGTAGGAACGATCGCTGCCGGTGTTGCCAAGGCAGGAGCAAGAGTAATCCTCATCTCCGGTTATGACGGAGGTACTGGTGCAGCTCCCGCAAGTTCCATCCATAACGCAGGACTTCCCTGGGAGATCGGACTTGCAGAGACACACAGAACACTTATCGAGAACAACCTTAGATCCAAGGTAAGGATCGAGACAGACGGTAAGCTCCTTACCGGTAAGGACGTAGTCATCGCGGCAATGCTTGGTGCTGAGGAGTTCGGCTTCGCAACTGCACCCCTCGTTACCATGGGCTGCGTAATGATGAGAGTATGTAACCTCGATACATGTCCCGTAGGTGTTGCTACACAAAACCCCGAACTTAGAAAGAAGTTCAGCGGTAAGCCCGAATACGTCATCAACTTCATGACTTTCGTAGCTACACAGATGAGAGAGTACATGGCTAAGCTCGGCATCAGGACGGTAGATGAGCTCGTAGGAAGATCCGATCTTCTCAAGATCAAGAAGGATGTAGGTAACTCCTCGAGGGTCGACCTCTCCGCAATCATCTCGGATCCTTACGCAACAAGGACTGATGTTAAGAAGCATTTCGAGGAAGCTGATGCTTATGACTTCAAGCTCGAAGAGACAAAGGATGAGAAGGTTCTTATTCCTTCACTCGCCGAGGCAGTCAACAACAAGACTCCCAAAACGATCGAGATCAATGTAAGTAACCTCGACAGAACGCTCGGTACTCTTCTCGGAGCCGAGATCACAAAGAAGTACTATAACACTTTGGATGACGATATGTTCACTGTAAACTGCCACGGTGCTGGCGGACAGAGTTTCGGTGCATTCATCCCCAAGGGACTTACACTGAACCTTGAAGGTGATGCCAATGACTACTTCGGTAAGGGTCTTTCAGGCGGTATCCTTTCCGTATGTCCTCCTTCCGATTCCATCCTGGTTCCCGAGGAGAACATCATCATCGGTAACGTAGCTCTCTTCGGTGCTACATCAGGTAAGGCTTTCATCAACGGACTTGCAGGTGAGAGATTCTGCGTAAGAAACTCCGGTGCGACCGTAGTAGTCGAAGGAACGGGCGATCACGGATGTGAGTATATGACAGGTGGTACGGCAGTCGTATTGGGTCCCGTCGGAAAGAACTTCGCAGCAGGTATGAGCGGCGGTATCGCATATGTACTCGATACCGAGAATGACCTTTATACAAAGCTCAATAAGTCTCTCGTAGGATTCTACAGAGTCGAGTCGGATGAGGATAAGGCTACTCTTACATCCCTTATCGAGGAGCATGTAAAGAGAACGGGTTCCCCTCTCGGTAAGAAGATCCTCGAGGATATCGACGGATACATCCCGCAGTTCAAGAAGGTCATCCCTCATGACTATAAGCGCATGATGGAGTCCATCGCAAAGCACACTGCGGAAGGTATGAGCTTAGACGAAGCTAAGATAGCGGCATTTCACGAGAATACAGCGGCAAAGGCATAAGGAGCGTTAAGGAAATGGGTAAAGCAACAGGATTTATGGATTACGAGAGAGTCGAGAATGTCGGCGAAGAACCTCTCGAGAGGATAAAGACATACAGAGAATTCCATACACCTCTTAACGAGGAGGAGAGAAGGAAGCAGGGCGCAAGATGCATGAACTGCGGCGTACCTTTCTGCCAGAACGGACACGTTATCTGCGGAATGGTATCCGGCTGCCCCTTGAACAACCTCTGCCCCGACTGGAACGATCTGGTTTACAAGGGATTCTGGGACGAGGCTCTCGCAAGGCTCATGTCTACGAACGCATTCCCCGAGTTTACTTCCAGGGTATGCCCCGCGCTCTGCGAGAAGGCATGCACATGCGGCCTTAACGGCGATCCCGTAACGGTCAAGGAAAATGAGTATGCCATCATCGAGAAGGCTTTCGAAGAGGGAAGGATGGTACCTCATCCGCCCAAGGTAAGAACAGGCAAGAAGGTTGCCGTTATAGGCTCCGGTCCTTCCGGACTTTCCACGGCTTTCTGGCTCAACAGAAGAGGTCATGAAGTAACTGTCTACGAGAAAGAGGATCGTCCCGGCGGACTACTCATGTACGGTATCCCCAACATGAAGCTCGAAAAGACTGTCATCCTTCGCCGTATCGAGATCCTCGAGAAGGAAGGCATCACATTCAAGACTTCCGTTAATATCGGCGTAGATGTCACATATGAGTGGCTCAAGGCTAATTACGATGCGGTAGTACTCTGCTGCGGTGCAGGTAACCCCAGAGACATCCAGGCACCCGGAAGAGATGCAGAGGGTATCTACTTTGCAGTAGACTTCCTCAAGGCAACGACAAAGTCACTTATCAATTCCAACCTCACAGACGGTCAGTATATAAGTGCCAAGTATAAGCACGTCGTAGTAATCGGCGGTGGTGATACGGGTAATGACTGCGTAGGTACATCCATAAGACACGGCTGCAAGTCCGTAACTCAGCTCGAGATGATGCCCCCGCCGCCCGTAGAGAGAGCAGCAAACAATCCCTGGCCCGAATGGCCCAAGGTCTTAAAGACCGATTACGGCCAGCAGGAGGCTATCGCGGTATTCGGTCACGATCCCCGTATCTACTGCACGACAGTCAAGGAATTCCATAAGGATGAGAACGGCAGACTTAACGGCCTTACAACCGTAAAGCTCGAGTCCGTAAAGGATCCCGAAACCGGAAGATTCAAGATGGTTCCCGTAGAGGGTTCCGAGCAGGAGCTTCCTGCAGACATAGTCCTTATCGCTGCAGGCTTCCTCGGACCTCAAAAGTACGTAGTAGACGCTTTCGGAGTCGATACGAATGCAAGAAGCAACGTAGAGACAGGTGATACTCATAAGACTTCCGTAGAGGGTGTTTTTGCCGCCGGAGACATGAGAAGAGGACAGTCTTTGGTTGTTTGGGGTCTTCGTGAAGGAAGAGATGCTGCAAAAGAGGTTGACAGATTCCTTACAGAAGAATAAAACATTATGAGATATTTTTAAGCGTATATATATAAGGAGTGAAGCGAAAAATGGATAAGTACCTTGTTCTTGAGAACGGTAAGGTATTCAAAGGCGAAGGATTCGGTGCCGATAAGGACGTCATCGCTGAGGCTGTATTTACAACTTCCATGACAGGCTATCTCGAGACTTTGACGGATCCCAGCTACAAGGGACAGGCAGTTGTTCAGACATTCCCGCTCATCGGTAACTACGGTATCATCACACCCGATGCCGAGAGTGCGATGGTCGGTGTATCTGCCTATATCGTAAGAGAGCTCTGCGAGTATCCTTCGAACTTCAGATGCGAGACTACGGTCGAAGATTACCTCACAAAGCACGATATCCCCGGTATTAAGGGTATCGACACCAGAGCTCTTACCAGGATTCTTCGTGAGAGCGGCACGATGAACATGATGATCACATCCGATCTTTCTCATGCCGATCCCGAGAAGATAAAGAACTTCGTTATCAAGGATCCCGTTAAGGAAGTTACTACTTCCGAAGTTAAGGTCTACGAGCCCGAGGGAGATGTTAAGTTCAACGTAGCCATGATCGACTGCGGTACTAAGCTCAATATCGTAAGATGTCTTCAGGCAAGAGGATGTAAGGTTACGATGTTCCCTGCCGATGCAAAGGCTTCCGACATCAAGGCTATCGATCCCGACGGACTGTTCTTGAGCAACGGCCCCGGAGATCCTACTGATAATGTAGATACTATCGAGACACTTAAGACGCTTATCCCGAGCAAGATACCGACAATGGGTATCTGCCTGGGTCATCAGTTATTGGCATTGGCTCACGGATTTACGACCGAGAAACTTCATTACGGTCACCGAGGTGCCAATCATCCCGTTATCAATAAAGAGACACATAAGATATTTATCACTTCACAGAACCACGGATATGCCGTTGTTGATTCAAGTATTGACAGCAACATTGCATATCCGCTTTTTGTAAATGTCAACGACGGAACGAACGAGGGTATCCGCTACAAGAAAGAACCCGCTTTCTCCGTACAGTTCCACCCCGAAGCATGCGGCGGTCCCAAGGACTCAGAACTGCTCTTCGACGAGTTTATTAAGCTTATGGAAGGAAAGGGTGAATGATATGCCTCTTGATAAGAATATACAGAAAGTAATGGTAATCGGTTCAGGCCCGATCGTTATCGGTCAGGCAGCCGAGTTCGACTACGCGGGTACACAGGCATGCCGTGCCCTGAAGGAAGACGGTATCGAGATCGTCCTTATCAACTCCAACCCCGCTACCATCATGACGGATAATGCAATGGCCGATAAGATCTATATCGAGCCTTTGACACTTACAACGGTAAAGAGAGTCATCGAGACTGAGCGTCCTGACGCTATCCTCTCGGGACTTGGCGGACAGACTGCACTTACGCTCTGCATGCAGCTCGCTAAGGACGGATTCCTTGACGAGTACGGCGTAAAGCTCTTAGGATCTTCTCCCGAGTGTATCGACAAGGCAGAGGACAGACAGATGTTCAAGGATACCATGGAGTCCATCGGACAGCCTTGTATCCCTTCCGAGGTAGTAAATGACGTTAAGTCCGCTCTCGCTTTCGCTGACAGGACAGGATATCCCGTTATCGTACGTCCCGCTTTCACACTCGGCGGTTCAGGCGGCGGTATCGCAGCTGACGAGAAGCAGCTCGAGGAGATCGCTGCAACGGGTCTTCAGATGTCTCCCATCACTCAGATCCTCGTTGAGAAGAGTATCGCAGGATGGAAGGAGATCGAGTTCGAGGTAATAAGAGATAAGACGGGTAACACTGTTACAGTCTGCTCGATGGAGAACCTTGACCCCGTCGGAGTACATACAGGTGACTCTATCGTTATCGCTCCCGCGGTAACACTTTCCGATAAGGAATATCAGATGCTTCGAAGCGCAGCTCTCAACATCATCAATGCTCTCGGAGTCGAGGGAGGATGTAACTGCCAGTTCGCACTTGAGCCTAATTCCTTTGAGTATGCGGTCATCGAGGTTAACCCCAGAGTTTCAAGATCTTCTGCGCTTGCATCCAAGGCAACGGGTTATCCTATCGCCAAGGTTGCTACAAAGATCGCATTGGGCTACCGTCTCGATGAGATCAAGAATGCCGTTACGGGTAACACATATGCCGCTTTCGAGCCCGCGCTCGACTATGTAGCAGTTAAGTTCCCGAAGTGGCCTTTCGAGAAGTTCGTATATGCTAAGCGTGACCTCGGTACTCAGATGAAGGCAACAGGTGAGGTAATGTCCATCGCCGATTCCTTCGAGGGTGCTCTCATGAAGGCTGTAAGAGGTGCCGAGATCAAGGCTGATTCACTTCTTCTTAAGGCGTTCTCCGACATCACGTCAAGTGAGGCTGAGGCGGGATTTGCATCCGCTACCGATCAAAGGCTCTTCTATATCGCACGTGCCATGTATCTCGGCGTATCCTGCGAACATATCCACGATGTCACAAAGATCGACATGTGGTTCTTAAAGAAGATCGAAAAAATCGTAAATATGCAGAAGGATCTCGAGGAGGTCGGAAAGTCCGGTGCTTCTCTTGATAAGGCTAAATACATCCGCGCTAAGAAGTACGGCTATACTGATGCTACTATCGAGCGCCTTACGGGCAAGAAGGTCTCAGATGATCTGAAGATCGCTCCCGTATACAAGATGGTTGATACATGTGCAGGTGAGTTCGCAGCCGTTACTCCTTATTTCTACGCTTCCTACAACACAGAGGATGCAGGCGGAGAGAATGAGGCTGCACTTCACGAGGATAATGCCGAGGGTAAGAAGACAGTCATTGTTCTCGGCTCAGGTCCTATCAGGATCGGTCAGGGTATCGAGTTCGACTATGCTGCCGTTCACTGCGTAACTGCTCTTCGTGCACTCGGCTACAGAGTTGTCATCATCAACAACAACCCCGAGACTGTATCTACCGACTTCGATACGGGTGACAGACTCTACTTCGAGCCTTTGGATCCCGAAGAGGTAATGGATATCATCCGTCAGGAGAACCCCTATGGCGTAGTAGTTGCTTTCGGCGGACAGACAGCCATCAAGCTTACAAAGACACTTGCAGAGAATAACATCAACATCATCGGTACGAGCGCTGACTCGATCGATATGGCTGAGGACAGAGAAAGATTCGATGCACTTCTCGAAAGGCTCGGTATCGCCCGTCCTAAGGGATTCTCCGTACTTACAAAGGAGGAGGCTTTCAAGGCTGCAAATGAGCTTGAATACCCCGTACTCCTTCGTCCTTCGTACGTCCTCGGCGGTCAGAACATGACGATCGCTTTCGGTGACGACGACGTAGACGAATATATGAACATCATCCTCGCTCAGGGCATCGAGAACCCCGTACTTATCGATAAGTACATCCAGGGTCGTGAGATCGAGGTCGATGCCATCTACGACGGACACGATGTCCTGATCCCCGGTGTCATGGAGCACATCGAGAGAGCAGGTATCCACTCAGGTGACTCTATCGCGGTATATCCCGCGAAGCATATCTTCGACGATATGGGCAAGAAGCTCATCGACACGACGAAAGCACTCTGCGACGGCCTTAACTCAACCGGTATCGTAAATATCCAGTACATCGTTAAGGACAACAGGATCTACGTTATCGAGGTCAACCCCAGAGCTTCACGTACCGTTCCTTACATGAGCAAGGTTACGGGCATCCCCATGGTCGATGTCGCTATACGCGTAAGCCTTGGCGAGAAGCTCGCCGAGATGGATTACGGAACGGGATTCTACAGACAGTCTCCTTATACGGCAGTAAAGGTTCCCGTATTCTCTTTCGAGAAGTTGACGGACGTAGATACACAGCTCGGACCCGAGATGAAGTCCACAGGTGAGGTCTTGGGTATCGGTCGTAACCTTTCCGAGGCTCTCTACAAGGGACTTCTCGCAGCAGGATATAAGATGTATAAGGGCGGCGGTGTCTTCGTAACCGTAAGAGACTCCGACAAGGCCGAGATCGTAGAGACGGTAAAGAAGTTCGACATGATGGGCTTCAAGCTCTACGCTACTGCCGGTACTGCTCAGGCGCTTCGTGATTCCGGTCTCGACGTAACAGTCGTATCCAAGATCCACGAGTCCGAGAGCAATAACACCATGACGCTCCTTAACAGCGGCAAGGTAAACTACATTATCTCTACATCCAAGAAGGGAAGACTTCCCGCTCGTGACTCCGTTAAGCTTCGCCGTCGCGCGGTAATGCTCGGAATCCCTTGCCTTACTGCTGTAGATACTGCGGCAGCTCTTGCGGATTCACTCATGAGCCGATTCTCCGAGATCAACACGGAGCTCGTTGATATCAACAATATGCGTGAGAGAAAGAGGACAGTACGCTTTACAAAGATGCAGGGTATCGGTAACGACTACATCTACATCGACTGCCTTGAGAACATGATCTCGTCTCCCGAGTCCCTCTCCGTATATATGTCAGACAGACACTTCGGCGTAGGCGGTGACGGTATCGTATTGATCGCTCCTTCCAAGGTAGCTGATGCACGTATGATCATGTATAACCTCGACGGTTCCGAGGGTATGATGTGCGGTAATGCGATCAGATGCGTAGGTAAGTACATGTACGACGTTGCAGGTCACAAGAAGAAGCACATGACCATCGAGACAAAGAGCGGCATCAAGAAGCTTGAGCTCATGACATCAGGTGGTGTCGTAGTTCGTGTTAAGGTCGATATGGGTAAGGCGATCCTTGATCCCAAGCAGATCCCCGTTAACCTTCCCGCAGACGATAACGGCCAGGTAGTATCCCGTGACGTTACCATCAACGATGAGGAATATAAGATCACATGCGTATCCATGGGTAACCCTCATGCGGTCGTTTATACGGACAAGGTAGACGTCTTGGATCTCGAGCAGCTCGGACCCAAGTTCGAGTATGACAGCATCTTCCCCGAGCGCGTCAACACCGAGTTCATCAAGGTAGTAGACGAGCATACACTCAAGATGAGAGTATGGGAGAGAGGTTCCGGCGAGACAATGGCCTGCGGTACCGGCGCATGCGCTGCAGTAGTCGCATCCTGCCTCAACGGATATTGCCCTAAGAACGAGGACATCAGAGTCATCCTCAAGGGCGGCGATCTTATCATCCGCTACACGGACGATGCAGTCTTCATGACAGGTAACTGTGAGAGAGTATTCACAGGTGAGATGGAGATCTGATCCCGGTATAGTCGCCTGTAGTTAATTTATAATGATTCTAAAACACCCGCTTCGCAAGAGGCGGGTGTTTTGGTGTTTGTCGCGCGGGATCGTCGCCATGGACAAATAGACGGACAAATTGCCGCAGATTTGTCCATGTGTTTGTCCGTGTAAGGACTCACTACCAAATAGACGGACAAACTCGAGTGGATTTGGTAGAGTATTTGTCCATGGTGCTAAGTCGAGGTTAGCACTGCGGATGCTTTCGCGGCGCCGCCCCACCCGCGCCTTACAGTTAGTACTTTGTTAACGCTTAGGACATCGTTACGTGATCACTTTCGGCTTATGTAAAGCCTTTGTTAAAAAACGCCTTTTGTCGGGAAATACGAGGTTTTAGATAGTACAATCAGTGTGTAGTAGTCCTTATTCGCTTTGGTTATTTTCGGAAGGATAAGAACGCCGATGCACAGAAGAAAGCTTGCAATTTTGGTCGGCCACGCTGATGAAACAGGGCAGAGCCGCTTTATCAAAGGATTTTTGCAGCAGGCATTTTCCGACGATTCGGATGTCTTTATCTTCTCCATGTACAGAAAATACTTAGATACCGAGATCCGTGAGATGGGCGAGATGAATATCTTCAATCTCATTGACCCGCGTCGTTTTGACGGTATCGTTATCCTGAAGGACAGCATACAGACTTCCAATTCGACAAATGGTATTGAGCGAAGGTTCAAGGAGACGTCTGATACTCCCGTGCTCATCGTTGATCAGGAGAGTGAGCTCTATGATACGGTATGGGAGGATGACTATACCGGAATGACCAGCGTGATGGAGCATATGATCGGCGTTCACGGCTATAAGGATATTGCTTTCGTTTCCGGCAAGAAGTGGCACAGGCATGCGCTCAACAGATTGACTGCGTATGAAGATGTCATGAAGGAAAATGGACTGACCGTAGATGAAGAGCGTATCTTCCACGGCGACTTCTGGTATACGAGCGGCGAGAATGCCATGAAGGAATTCCAGAAGAGCAGCAGAGGTCTTCCCGAGGCGATCGTATGTGCCAATGACGAGATGGCTATCGGTGTCTGCGATGCGATAGAGAGGATGGGACTTAAGATTCCCGACGATATCGCCGTAGCGGGATATGATATGAGAGCTGAAGGCAGGCTCAGCCCTATAGCGGTAACATCCTGCGAGATGCCTTATGAAGAGCTTGGAAAATATACTGCGGGTCGTATCCGGGACATGGTCGATCACAGGGAATCCGCGCCGTTTGATAAGAAGCCTCATTTCATTAAAGGTGAGACGTGTGGCTGTAAGTTCTGCACGGAAGAGCTCGTAAGAGAATATGACCCCAGGCGAAAGGTCTGGCCTACAGACAGGATGTCAGAATCAAGGCACGATGTCTATAACATGATGAAGAAGAATCTCCTGGCGCAGACCGAGATCGCGGGCTTTATGAGTACCGTTTATTCTTATGCATACCAGCTCAACGATCCGAGGAACTTTACGCTCTGCCTCGCTTCGGCCTGGAAGGATATAGAGAAGGATCCCGCGATAAGGATCAAGAGCCTCGGGTTCCCCGCGAAGATGATCGGTGTCGTCGAGTATAACGGCGAGACCGGAAGCGGCATCGTAAGCCTCGAAAATGAGTTCGATACCAGAGACATCCTGCCTTGGATAAATGATGACAGGACCGATCCTTATTCGTTCTTCGTTACTCCGTTCTTCTATGAGAGCGAGTGCTTCGGCTATGCAGTCGTAAGCTACGGAAATGAGATCAAGTGCTATGACGAAGACTACAGAGACTGGATGGAGGATGTATCCGAAGGATTCGAGGCGCTTCGAAGGACGCTCGCGATGCAGAATTACCAAAAGCTCGTCGAGCAGATGAGGAAGAGCAAATATTCTTCGAGTGGTGTCAGATATAATGAGCTCTCGGGAGAAGACAGGGAACTTTGTGATGTAGTCGAGCAGATCCTCGACGAGAATCTCCTGACTTACCATTTCCAGCCGATCGTCAGCGCAAAAACGGGCGAGATCTACTCGTATGAAGCGCTCATGAGATCGACGACCGAGAGGCATGTTACGCCTCTTGATATCATTAAGTACGGCGGCATCCTCGGGCGTCTGCACGACATCGAGCGCGCGACTTTCGTAAATGTGCTTTCATATGTCGAAGAGCATCAGGAGAAGTTCGGAGACGCCAAGGTGTTTATCAACAGCATCCCGGGTATCACGATGGATGCGGATGATATCCCGAAGGTCAGGGAGCTTTTGAAGAAACATGCGGATCATACTGTAGTTGAGCTCACCGAGGAGTCAGAGCTCACGGATGATGACCTTGATAATTTCAAGAGCTTCTTTACCAAGCTCGGAGTCGATATCGCGATCGATGATTTCGGTACAGGTTATTCCAATATCAATAACCTTCTGAGGTATATGCCAAACTGCGTCAAGATCGACAGGTCGCTTTTAAGCGGTATCGAGAATAAGCCGCAGAAGCAGCATTTCGTTACCGAGATCATAAAGTTCTGCCGCGATAACGGTATCCTGTCACTTGCGGAAGGTATCGAGAGTGAAGCCGAGCTTCGTACGGTCGTACATATGGGCGTAGATCTTATCCAGGGATTTTATACTGCAAAGCCTGCTGCCGAGCCTGCGAAGAAGATCGACAGGAAGGTCAGGAACGAGATCATACTCTATGCTCAGGAGAAGGATGACGGCATCGATAAGCACATCTATACGGCAGGAAGCAGCAACCGCGTATCATTGTCGCTGCTAGGTAAGTACGGTTGTACGGATATCGTAGTAGGTAAGGAAGATGCGGTCTACAGAGACATCGCCATTGTAGGTGCGCCGAATATCAAGACGGATATGCATATGAGGATCCTGCACGGATATTCGGGTGAGATCACGCTCGATAACGTAAGCTTTTCCAACATCAAGGGAAGACCATGCATCGATATCCCCGAGGGCTGTGAGGTTGTATTAAAGCTTCGCGGCAATAACGAGTTCAGAGGCGCGGGCATCAGGGTAGCGCAAGGATCGACTCTGACTATCGAGGGTGAAGGCAATATCCTTATCGATACGAACGAGCCGAAGTATTACGGCATCGGAAATGACTCCGACAGCGAGCACGGTATGCTCATATTCAAGCAGTACGGCAAGATCGCGATCAACGGCAATGGTCACGAAGGTGTCTGTATCGGATCGGGCAAGGGCGGCGAGATAAAGATCGAAAGCGGTCAGTACAGGCTCAAGGCCGGCGGTACAAAGAGCGTCGGTATCGGTTCGATCAGTTCAGAAGGCCACATCAATATCGTCAACTGCAGTCTCGACATTGACGTCAATTCCAATTACGGTCTTGGAATCGGTTCACTAGAGAGTAACTCGTCCGTATATATCACCAAGACATCCATCCGTCTTATGGGCGGCGGCAATACCATGGTCGGCATCGGCAGCTGCAAGGGCAGGGAGTCAAAGATAAAGGTCGAGGATGCGAGCGTGGATATCAGCCTTCGCGCCAATTATTCCACGTGCATCGGAGCGCTCGAAGGTCTGTCCGAACTTGAGATAAACTGCGCAGGTATCTGGCTTGAGAACGGCGGCAGACAGGCACTGGCTTTCGGAGGCGTGGAGCGCGAGTCCAAGGTATATCTCGACAGTTCCGATACGAGGGTGAATCTGCATAACAGCATCGGTCGTGATACTTATGCTTCGGAAGATAATATCGAGATCGTCAACGGCAGGATCAGTTTCATAATCAATGACATTAAGCTCGAAAGAGAAATGAAGTTCACCTGATGAGTGGTATAATCTCATTCAAACATAATGGAATGAGAGGTGATCTTCAATGAAGAAGATAGGACTTGTAGGCGGTACCGGACCCGAGTCTACGCTGATGTATTATAAAGCACTGAATTCGGGTATCGATAAGATCACGGAAGGTAAAGCGATGCCCGATATCGCGATCGAGAGCGTGAACTTTCGCCGCGCCTGGGACTATGTATCCACGGGAAGATATGATCTCCTCTCAGATTATCTCGGCAGCAAGATAGATCCTCTTATCGCAGGCGGATCCGAAGTCGTTGCGCTGACTGCCGCTACGATGCATATCGTTTTTGATGATCTTCAGAACAGGTGTCCGATCACTCTCGTAAGCATCCCCAAGGCAGTCGCGGAAGAAGCGGCATCTCTCGGTATCAGGAAAGTCGGACTTCTCGGTACGATCTTTACCATGGAGCAGGACTACATGAAGAAGGATCTTATCGATGCGGGTATCGAAGTCGTTATTCCCGATAAGGACGACAGAGAGCTCATCGCTAAGAGGATCCTCGAGGAGCTCGAATTAGGTATCGTCAAGGAAAGCACGCTTCATGAGCTCGTAGCGATCATAGATAAGATGCGCGAGGATCACGGTATCGAAGCCGTCATCCTCGGCTGTACTGAGCTGCCGCTGATACTTAATAAAGACAATTGTCCCGTATGCTGTCTGGACGCAGTTGATATCCATATCAAAAAGTTAATCGGCATGGCACTTGAAGAATGATGCACGGTCAAAGAAAGGATCATTGATATGAGTAATATCGAATTCGGAATGCCGACACTTATAGAGAATAAGGACCTCCAGAGCAATATCGATCTTTGTACTTCTCTGGGGCTTAGATTTATCGAGCTCAACATGAACTTTCCCGAGTATGGTATCACTGCGCTCGAGAATACGGATATGCTCATAAGTGCGGCTCGGAAGGCGGGCATCTATTATACGATCCACCTTGACGAGAAGCTCAATATCGCGGACTTTAACCCTTTGGTCTCTGAGGCTTATCTCGAGACGGTAAGAAGGACGATCGAGGTAATGAAGAAACTTATCCCTTTGAGAGATGAGTTCGGCGATAAGGCCAAGCCTCTGACACTTAATATGCATATGGAGCACGGTATTCATATAACGCTCCCGGATAGCAAAGTGCAGATGTACGACAGGGATATCGATACTTATATGAGATCCTTTGAGGTGTTCCGTGACAGGGTCGATGAGTGGATCGGTGATGCCGATATCAGGATCGCGATCGAAAATACGGACGGCTTTAAGTCTTATGAGCATTCCGCGATCGACTACATGCTCGGCAGCGATAAGTTCGTCCTTACATGGGATATCGGTCATTCAAAGGCAGTTAAGGAGTCTGACGTTCCTTTCATCATGGAAAGAACTGAGCGCCTCAGGCACTTTCATATCCACGACGGCAGTGAAGTGCCGCCAAAGAATCACCTGGCTCTCGGAGACGGCGAGATAGACATCTGCGAAAGGCTGGCTTTGGCTGACAGAAGTAATGCCAGATGCGTACTCGAGACCAAGACTATCGATGCACTCACAAGATCCGTCGCTTGGCTCAAGGAGAGGGACCTTTACTGACACCATATTTTCAAGCATAACGAAAGACGCCGCCTCGGGGGTTCCTGAGACGACGCCTTTCTGCGGTATATATAAGGAATACGGGTCTATTGTTTATTCAACATCCTGCAAAGCAGCGAATCCGACTTCTCCTGTTCTTACCTTTACAACGTTCTGTACGTTGCTTACGAAGATCTTACCGTCACCGATGTGACCTGTGTAAAGAACCTTCTTAGCTGTATCGATAACAGACTGTACAGGTACTGCACTTACTACTACCGAGATCTGGATCTTAGGAAGGAGAGATGCTTCTACGGGAACACCACGATAGAACTCCTGTCTGCCTTTCTGAGCTCCGCAACCCATTACGTGAGTTACTGTCATACCTGTGATGCCGATGCCCATGAGAGCATTCTTAAGAGCATCGAGTCTTGCTTCTTTACATACGATGTCGATCTTTGTGAAGATGTGACCTTCAGCATCAGCTTTAACATCGAAAGCGGGAACTGCCTTGACTTCGACTGCCTCAGCCTCGGGAACGTCACCACTTACTACTACGGGCTCAGAACCCTCAACGATAGCCTGAGGAGCGAACTTGAATCCTGCATAAGCTGTTGTAAGACCGTGCTCGGAGATATCCATACCTTCGATCTCGTCTTCTCTGCTTGCACGAAGGCCAACTGTTTTCTTGATGATCACGAATGTTGCACCCATGAGGATCGCTGTCCATACGATGATGCAGAATATACCGAGGAGCTGTACGCCTACGACTTTCCAAGCTGCAGCCATGTCTGTGCCGTGGATAAGAGCATAAACGGGACCGTCAACGCTGAGGGAAGATGTGTTTGTTGCAAGAACACCTGCAAGGATAGTACCGAGGATACCGTTTGCGCAGTGAACACCGACAGCACCGACGGGATCATCGATATGGAACTTAAGGTCGATAACTTCGATAACTACGATTACTGCGATACCGGAAATGATACCTTCAACGATAGCACCTGCAGCATCGATGCAGTGACAACCGGCTGTTACGCAGACAAGACCTGCGAGAGATGCGTTGATACACATCGATACATCGGGCTTACCGTTCTTTACCCAAGTATAAATAAGAGCAGTAACTGTTGCGATTGCGGGAGCGATAGTTGTTGTAAGGAAGATACCTGCGAGCTGTGAACCGGATGTAGCAGCGGCACCGTTGAAGCCGTACCAACCGAACCAGAGGATGAAGCAACCGAGAGCACCAAGAGGAATGTTGTGACCCTGGATAGCGTTTACCTTGATTACTTTGCCCTTAGCATCTGTTACATACTTACCGATACGGGGTCCCAATACGATGGCACCGATAAGAGCGGATACACCACCGACTGTGTGGATAGCTGCGGAACCTGCGAAATCGATGAAGCCCATCTGAGCGAGCCAGCCGTTAGGATTCCAGACCCAACCTGCCTCAACGGGATATACAACGAGAGAGAGGACTGCGGAATAGATACAATAAGAGCTGAACTTGATCCTCTCTGCAACGGCACCTGAAACGATAGTAGCTGCTGTAGCACAGAATACAAGGTTGAATACGAAGCTCGAAGCGTTTGTTTCCATGAAGCCCGAGAAGTCTGTGAAGATGGAAAGGTTGGGAACACCAACGAATCCTGCGATCATGTCTTCGCTCATCATGAGACCGAAGCCTAAGAAGATGAAGCAGACAGTACCGATACAGAAGTCCATGAGGTTCTTCATCAGGATGTTACCTGCGTTCTTATATCGACAGAAACCTGTCTCGAGCATTGCGAAGCCCGCCTGCATAAAAAATACGAGTGCCGCACCGATAAGGAACCATATACCGAATACTTCGGTCGTTACGGTTTCATTGATCAGGTCGGTGATCTGTGTTACGTCCATAAGTAATTCTCCTTTTCGATTCTTTTTAGAAAGCAACTACGGCAGTTCAACTGTTCCCGTAACCGGGAAGGGAGTCGGACTGCCGTAGGCCGCTTTCTTTTTATGTTGAGTTTATTTGTGCGCTTATCTTACTGCGAAGAGCAATTCGCCGTATGTGGGGAACGGCCAGTAATCTGCTGCCGTCTCCGTCTCGAGCTTGTCACAAGCTTTACGAAGGTCTTCCATCTGTGCCTTGACTGTATCCTTATAAGTATCAGCCTTAGCTACGAGATCTTCTTCTTCCTCGACCTTTACGATCGAATCGGAAAGAGCCGTGTAAGCTTCGAATGCTGCCTTCATGTCAGCTGAGATATCATTGAGTGTATTCTGCTCGAACTCGCTCTTGATACCGATCTGATCCTTGGAGATGATGTTCTCTGCAAGGGAAGAAGAGTAAGCGCTTACTGCGGGAAGGATATCCTGCTTTGCCATCTCGAGCATCGTCATTGCTTCGATGTGAAGGAGCTTGCAGTACTTGTCGAGGAATACTTCGTGTCTGGACTGCATCTCGATCTCGGAATATACCTTGTGAGCAGTGAATAGCTCTACGTTCTTCTTGTCGAGGTAATGAGCAACTGCATCAGGTGTAGTCTTAAGGTTCGAAAGACCTCTCTTCTCTGCCTCTGCGATCCAAGCGTCATCGTAACCGTTACCGTTGAAGATGATCCTCTTATGAGCCTTGATCTCGCTCTTGATGAGATCGTGAAGAGCAGATGTGAAATCGGATGCACCCTCGAGCTTATCAGCATACTGCTTCAAGATCTCTGCAACTGCCGTATTGAGAACAGTGTTGGGAAGAGCGATGGAAGATGCGGAACCCAGCATTCTGAACTCGAACTTATTACCCGTGAATGCGAAAGGTGATGTTCTGTTACGGTCTGTCGTATCCTTAGGGAACTTGGGAAGTACGTGCACGCCGATCTTGAGGAGTTCCTTTTCCTTAGCGCCGTAAGGTGTGTCATTCTCGATAGCATCGAGGATCTCTGTGAGCTCGGAACCGAGGAAGATGGAGATAACAGCCGGAGGTGCCTCGTTAGCACCGAGTCTGTGATCGTTACCTGCGGATGCAACGGAGATACGGAGAAGATCCTGATAATCATCTACTGCTCTGATAACTGCTGTAAGGAAGAGCAGGAACTGAGCATTCTCGTAAGGTGTATCACCGGGCTCGAGAAGGTTAACGCCTGTGTCTGTACTGATGGACCAGTTGTTGTGCTTACCGGAACCGTTAACGCCTGCGAAAGGCTTCTCGTGAAGGAGACATACAAGACCATGCTTCTGTGCTACCTTCTTCATGATCTCCATCGTAAGCTGGTTGTGATCAGTAGCGATGTTTGTTGTTGTGAAGATGGGAGCCAACTCGTGCTGAGAAGGAGCAACCTCGTTATGCTCTGTTGTAGCAAGGATACCGAGCTTCCAGAGCTCATCGTTCAAGTCCTTCATGAAAGCCTGTACTCTGGGCTTGATAACACCGAAGTAGTGATCTTCCATCTGCTGTCCCTTAGGAGGTGTAGCTCCAAAGAGTGTTCTGCCTGTATAGATAAGGTCTCTTCTTGCATTGTATCCTTCTGCATCGATGAGGAAGTACTCCTGCTCGGGACCTACTGTTGTCTTAACGCTGTTAACGTCTTCGTTGCCGAAGAGCTTCAATACACGTACCGCCTGCTTGTTGATCGCTTCCATCGAACGAAGGAGAGGAGTCTTCTTATCGAGTGCCTCGCCGCCGTAGGAGCAGAATGCTGTGGGGATGCAAAGGACGCCTTCTTTGATGAAAGCGAAGGATGTAGGATCCCATGCTGTATAACCTCTTGCCTCGAATGTTGCTCTAAGGCCGCCGGAAGGGAAGGAAGATGCATCGGGCTCACCCTGTGTAAGTTCCTTGCCGGAGAATCTGAGGATAACCTTGCCCTCGTCTGTGGGGCTGATGAAACTGTCGTGCTTCTCGGCTGTGATGCCTGTCATGGGCTGGAACCAGTGAGTGTAGTGTGTACAACCCTTTTCGATGGCCCATTGCTTCATCTCGTTTGCAACTACGTTAGCTGCTTCCTGGGAGAGGCGATGACCATTGTCGATAGCGTTCTTTACTTCCTTGAATGTTTCCTTGGGAAGTCTTTCCTTCATGACGCTCTCGCTGAAAACATTCTCGCCGAAGATCTCTGCTGTGTTCTTCATGTTGATCTCTCCTTTTATGATTTTTGATCAAACGTAAAAAACGACAAAGGCACCACAGACTATTGAATCTGCGGCGCCTTTGCCGTTCGTTTTGTTTTCTGACGCAACTATACCGCTCTTGCAGATCGTTTGTCAATAGCGAATTTCAAAAAAGATTTCGAGTCGGCTCATGGTTACAATTTGTTGACATACGATCTTCTTAGTGATAAATTTCTTACGTGAACAACGGCGTTCATCCTTGACAGACGTACTGTCACGGATGGGCGCTTTTTCTTTTATTTGCAAAACTATACGGAGGACGACACATGGATTGCACTAAGGAAGAATTCATGCAATATATCGAAGAAGAGGATATCAAGTTCATAAGACTTGCCTTCTGCGATGTGTTCGGTACACCCAAGAATATATCGGTAATGCCTTCAGATCTCGCGAGAGCTTTCAAGCACGGCATACCCTTTAACGGATCGTTTATAAACGGCTTTGCCGAGACGACCAGAGCAGACCTTTTTCTGCATCCCGACGTGTCGACTACGACGCTCCTTCCTTGGCGTCCCGATCACGGTAAGGTAATAAGGATGTTCTGTGATATCAAGTACCACAACGGTACGCCTTTCGAGGCTGATACGAGACGCATCCTCAAGGACGCTGTTGCAAAGGCTAAGAGCCACGGCATCAACTTCCAGTTCGGCTCCAGGATGGAGTTCTATCTCTTTAAGACGGATGAGGACGGTAATCCCACTGATATCCCTTACGATCACGCCGGATATATGGATATCGCACCTCTCGATAAAGGTGAGAATGTAAGAAGAGAGATATGCCTTACGCTCGAGCGGATGGGTATCCAGCCCACTAATTCTCATCACGAGGCAGGCCCCGGACAAAACGAGATCGACTTTAAGAGTTCCGATCCTCTTACGGCTGCTGATAATGTATCCACTTTTATTACTGTTGTTAAGACTATCGCAGCAAGGAATGGTCTTTATGCAGACTTCAGTCCCAAGCCCCTGAAGGGTTATCCCGGAAACGGATACCATATTAATCTCAGAGCTTGTAAGGACGACGGATCACAGATCCTTCCCAATGCCATCGCAGGAATACTCAAGCACATCTGTGAGTGCACCGTATTCTTTAATCCCAAGGAAGAGTCTTATGACAGACTCGGTGAGGGCAGTGCTCCAAGATATGTTACATGGTCGAGAGATCACAGGAGCCAGCTCATCAGGATCCCTCCCGTAACGGGAACACATCACTATGCACAGCTCAGGTCACCTGATGCCAACTCCAATCCCTATCTTACGAATGCACTTCTTATCGAGGCTGCACTCGAGGGTATTCTTAATGAGTATGAGCTTCAGGCTCCCACTAACGAAGATCCCGAATCAGTAGGCGGTGCCTTTGAGGCGCTTCCTCTTACTTTGAAGCAGGCCAGGGAAAAGGCTTCCGAGAGTGAGTTCGTAAAGAATGTGCTCGCTTCCGAGGTTGCTGACTGCTACATTAAGTGATTTTTTTTAAGAGGTGACCCTCTGGGATCTGACGATCTTTTACAAATAAATACAAATACCGAACAAGGAGGTGAGGACAATTGATCACAGAGAGCTCATATAGTGCGCTCATAGTCTCTGCTAATGAGAAGTTCAATCAGGTCCTCGCCTCGATAATGCCTCCCGAGGAGTTCTCGTGTGAGGTAGTAGGAAATGTCGGAGAAGGAAGAAGAATGCTCCTTGAGCGCGACTACGATATCGTTATCGTAAATACTCCTCTCCCTGACGAGTTCGGTGTCAACTTTGCTATCGACACGGGTGATACGAGCGGATGCGGAGTGCTCCTGTGCGTTAACGCGGAGTTCTTTGACGAGGTGACGGACAAGTGCGAGGACTACGGTATCCTCACGGTCTCCAAGCCTACGACAAAGGCAATAGTAAAGCAGTCTTTGAAGCTCCTGCAGGCTACGAGAAGACGTTTGAGCAAGATGGAGAAAAAGAATGCTTCGTTCGAGGAAAAGCTTGCCGAGATCAAGAATGTAAATCGTGCGAAGTGGCTCCTGATCGATGTGCTCTCGATGAGCGAGAAGGAAGCTCACAGATATATCGAGAAGCTCGCGATGGATACGAGAAGGAGCAAGGCGGATGTAGCCGCTGAGATAATCAAGGAGTATACAAAGCCGTAAGGCGCGGAGGATATATTCATGACTAAGTATATTTTTGTAACAGGCGGAGTCGTATCAGGACTCGGTAAGGGAATCACTGCGGCATCTTTGGGTAGATTACTTAAGATGAGAGGATTAAAGGTAGCCTCTCAAAAGCTCGATCCTTATATCAATGTTGATCCGGGAACCATGAGCCCCTATCAGCACGGTGAGGTTTATGTAACCGAAGACGGAGCCGAGACAGACCTCGATCTCGGACACTATGAGAGATTTATCGATGAGGACCTCAATAAGTTCTCGAACCTTACGACAGGTAAGGTATATTCCAATGTTATCGCCAAGGAGCGAAAGGGAGAGTATCTCGGAAATACGGTTCAGATCATCCCTCATATTACCGATGAGATAAAGAGATTCATCTATAACGTAGGTAAAAAGTCCGACGCCGATATCGTTATCACAGAGGTCGGAGGAACGACTGGTGATATCGAGTCCCAGCCTTTCATCGAGGCTATAAGACAGGTCGGAAACGAAGTAGGAAAAGAGAATTCACTTTATATACATGTATGCCTTCTGCCTTATCTCAAGGCATCGGGCGAGCACAAGTCAAAGCCCACTCAGCACTCCGTTAAGGAACTTCAGGGAATGGGTGTATCTCCGGACATCATCGTCCTTCGTACAGATGAGCCCATCGAGGATAAGAATATCCTGAGCAAGATCGCGCACTTCTGTAACGTTAAGGAAGAATGCGTTATCGAGAACGATACGCTGCCGATCCTCTACGAAGCACCTCTGATGCTCGAAAGATCCGGTATGTCCCAGATCGTCTGCGATAAGCTTAAGCTCGATGTACCCGAGCCCGATCTTACCGAGTGGGAGTCACTTATCCACGCTATCCGTAACCGTAATAAGGATGTCGTGATCGGTCTCGTAGGTAAGTATGTACAGCTTCACGACGCATATCTTTCGGTAGCCGAGGCATTGCAGCATGCAGGCTTCGCACTCGGAGTAAGAGTGAAGATCGACTGGATCGATTCAGAGACTATAACAGAAGAAAATGTTGACGAAGCACTTATCGGTGTAGACGGTGTTATCGTTCCGGGCGGCTTCGGCATGAGAGGCACAGAGGGCATGATCTTAACGGCTAAGTACTGCCGTGAGCACGATGTACCTTATCTCGGTATCTGTCTCGGAATGCAGATCGCGGTCATCGAAGCTGCAAGAGGACTTGCAGGATGGGTTGATGCCAACTCTAATGAGTTTGCTCCCGAGTCCGCACATAAGGTAATAGACTTCATGCCCGGTCAGAGCGACGAAGTCGAAAAGGGCGGAACGTTAAGGCTCGGCAGCTACCCCTGCGTTATCAAGGAAGGCACTAAGATGCACGAATGTTATGGTGCTCTTGAGATCAACGAGAGACATCGCCACAGATATGAGTTCAATAACGATTTCAGGGCAGACCTCGAGAAGGCAGGTCTTGTATTGAGCGGTATGTCTCCTGACGGCAACCTCGTCGAGACAGTAGAGTATAAGGACAAGAGATTCTTTGTAGGCGTACAGTACCACCCCGAGTTCAAGAGCAGACCCAATAAGGCTCACCCTCTGTTCAAGGGACTGGTAAAGGCATCAAGTGAAAGGAAATAAGAAAATGAGGATCAAGGTAAACACGGATTTCGGAAATATCAAGGAAACATATCTCTTCTCGGAGATCGCATCGCGCGTTCGTAAGTACAGCGAGGAGCATCCCGACAAGAAGATCATCAGGATGGGTATAGGTGACGTTACGCTCCCTCTGCCCAAGGTCGTAACTGACGCCATGAAGAGCGCAGCCGACGAGATGGGAAACAAGGAGACATTCAGAGGCTATCCCCCGGAGTACGGCTACGATTTCCTAAAAGACGCTATCCACGATCACTATTCAAGACTCGGTGTAGACGTTCCTTCTGAGTCGATCTTCGTATCCGACGGTGCGAAGTCCGATCTCGGAAATTTCGTTGATATCCTGGGTGACAATGAGATCGTTATCCCCGATCCCGTATATCCCGTATATGTTGACTCTAATCTCATGAGCGGACGAAAGATCACGCTCGTTGACGGAAATATCGATAACGGATTCCTTCCGACACCTTCCGATATCGGCCACAAGGTCGACGGAGCAGTCATCTATCTTTGCTCCCCCAATAACCCTACAGGTGCCGTATACACAAGGGAAGGCCTCAAGGCATGGGTCGACTATGCACTCGAGACAGGATCACTTATAATCTTTGATTCTGCCTATGAAGCATTTATCGAAGAGGATCTTCCTCATACGATCTATGAGATCGAGGGTGCCGACGAGTGCGCCGTTGAGATCTGCTCCTTCTCGAAATTCGCGGGCTTTACCGGGGTAAGATGCGGCTGGACGGTAGTTCCTTCCAAGCTCAATTCCGACGGATTCGACCTTATGAAGCTCTGGAAGAGACGTCAGGCAACAAAGTTCAACGGTGTTTCCTATCCCGTTCAAAGAGCCGCAGAGAGCGCTTTATCGCCCGAAGGAAGGGCCGCTTGCCGCGAGAATATCGCTTACTACAAGAATAATGCCTCAATGTTGGCTGTACTTCTTAAGGAAAAAAAGATAAGATTTACGGGAGGCGTGAATTCTCCCTATATCTGGCTTGAGTGCCCTAACGGCATGGGAAGCTGGGAATTCTTCGATCTTCTGCTCAATGAGGCACAGATCGTCGGAACACCCGGAGAAGGATTCGGAAAGAGCGGTGAAGGCTTCTTCAGACTGACCGCTTTCGGAACCTGTGAAGCTACAAAGGAAGCATGTGAGCGCCTCGATAAATTGCTTTGATGCAAGTTATAAAGGAGCATACTTATGTGTGGAATAGTCGGCTATATCGGTCCCAGGAATACTCTGGGGATCCTTTTGAACGGACTATCGACTTTGGAATACAGAGGTTATGACTCGGCAGGCGTGTCCTTTATCCAGGACGGCAAGCTCGAGCTCATCAAGAAGAAGGGTTATGTTAAGGAATTGAGGCAGGCAGTAGCTGACGCCGGATTCACCCTTGAAGACAACAAGACCAACAGCATCTCAGCAGGTATCGGTCACACGAGGTGGGCTACCCACGGTGCTCCGAGCGATGAGAACTCTCATCCTCATAAGTCCATGAACGGCAAGATCTGTGTCGTTCATAACGGAATCATCGAGAATTATGCGGAGCTCAAGAAGTTCCTGAAGAAGAAGGGCTATAAGTTCGCTTCCGAGACTGATACGGAAGTAGCTGCCCAGCTCATCGAATACTATTATTCCTTAAACGGCGACAAGGATATCAACGGCGCCGTAAGAAGAGCGCTCCTCGATATCGAGGGTACTTATGCTTTCTGTGTTCTCTGCGTAGATGAGCCTGATAAGCTCGTATGCGCGAAGAAGGATAACCCGATCGTAGTAGGCGTAGGTAAGAATGAGAACTTCATCGCTTCCGACGTTACTGCCATGATCGAGTATACAAAGGATGTTATCTTCCTCGCTGATGACTGCGTACTTACGATGACAAAGGATTCCATCGAGATCACGGATATCCACGGCGAGCCCGTAGAATACACGATCGACAAGGTCAATTGGGATTCCAATGCAGCACAGAAGGGCGGATATGCTCACTTCATGCTCAAGGAGATGTTCGAAGAACCCAAGGTGTTCGATGCGACCGTATCTCCCCGTATCAAGGATAACGACATCATGCTCGAGCATTTCGACGTTACGAAGGAATATCTCGAGAGCCTTAGAAATATCAATATCATCGCATGCGGTACTGCTTATCACGCAGGATGCGTAGCAAAGTATCTCATCGAGAAGATGTGCCGCATCCCCGTTGTATGCGGTGTAGCAAGTGAGTTTATCTACTCTGATCCTATCGTTGATGATAAGACGCTTACGATCGTTATCTCACAGTCAGGTGAGACGCTCGATACGAGAAATGCCATGAAGAAGGCAAAGGAACTCGGAAGCAAGACTCTCGCAGTCGTAAACGTTATCGGAAGTACGATCGCAAGAGAAGCAGACTACGTTCTCTATACGGCGGCAGGTCCTGAGATCTCCGTCGCTTCCACAAAGGCTTATACGACACAGCTCGGATGCCTTTACCTCATCGCATTGAAGTTCGCTCATATCATGGGCAAGATCGAAGATAAGGATTATATCCACTATCAGGAGGAACTTCTTGCTATCCCTGCGAAGCTTCAGGCTATCCTCGATAAGCAGAAGGAGATCTCCAAGTTCGCTTCACGTCACTTCAATGCTGAGAGCACATTCTTCATCGGAAGAGGACTTGATTACTGTCTTTCCATGGAGTCATCTCTGAAGCTTAAGGAGATATCTTATATCCACTCAGAGGCATACGCAGGCGGTGAGTTGAAGCACGGTACCATCGCTCTTATCGAAGAGGGTACACTTGTCGTAAGCCCCATCACTCAGGATGATCTCGTAGGTAAGATGGAATCGAACATCAAGGAAGTTGCTACAAGAGGCGCTACGGTGTGGGCGGTAATCCCTGAGAGATTCTCCGGAATGAGCTTCTCGTGTGACTCAAAGTTCGTGATCCCCGACAGTGACGAGCTCATGGCTCCTATCCTTGCGATCCTTCCTTGTCAGCTCTTCGCTTACTACATGGCAGTCTATAAGGGCTGTGACGTAGATAAGCCCAGAAACCTCGCTAAGAGCGTTACGGTCGAGTAAGACACTAAGTTGATCAAAGAACAGCGGCTCCGCACCTTTGACGGTGCGGGGCTTTTTGCATGAATAAGAGTACCCGGCGTGCCTTTGAATATGGAGCGCGACCTCGCGCTTTCGAGTCGAGGCAAAAGTCGTTAAAAGTGTCGATTTTCAAATTAAAAAACGACGTTTCTTACGACTTGCCGCCGAAAATCGTTAAAAGTGTCGTTTTCAGTTTCAAAAAACGACGTTTCTTACGACTTTTTCGGATGTCGCGCGATCGGGTGGTAAAACAGCATACAAAAACACCTGCGCTACGCATCATGCGAAACACAGGTGTTATCTGATCTGGTGGATGATACAGGACTCGAACCTGTGACCCCCTGCACGTCAAGCAGGTACTCTAACCAGCTGAGCTAATCATCCGAAGTCAACGGTGGTTATTATACTTGATTTGACCTGTTATGACAAGTGCAAAGAATGTGTCGATGCCGTAGTGCCTCAGCGGTACTTAAGTTCGGGGTGTGCCTTATAGAATCTGTCCTTATCGGCGTACATGAACTGATCGGCGATCCTCATGGCCTTTAAGATGTTCGGCTCGTCACTGCTGCAGACGGCACCGATCGCGAGCCTGACGTTATCTGTCTTGTCGGCTCTGTCGCGAAGATCGGATATTCTCGTACTCAGGATATTGGGTGTCATGTCGGTCGCGATGACCATGAACTCATCGCCTCCGGCACGGTATACTTCGCTGTCGAAGAATACACTCTGGATCAGCGCGGCTGCATCCCTGAGCATATCGTCACCTTTGTTATGACCTTCGGTATCGTTGACTCTCTTAAGTCCGTTAAGATCGGCGAAGATGACGGCATAGGGTTCCTTGAGGACATCTTTGCCTGAGATGATCCTGTCGATCCTGTTGTTCATGATATTACGGTTCTTGGTGCCGGTCAGAAGGTCGATCGAGCTTAGGATCTCCATTCTCTTAACAAGGAGGTAGTTAGCAACTTCCGATCCTACGAAGAACGATGTGAGCTCGAGTGTCTCCTTGATGGCAACGGTGTTTTCAGTGTTGAAGTTAAGTGCCCATATATAACCGAGCAGTTTGGTGCCGTGCTTGAGAGGGAAGAGGACAAGGCTTTCGACGCCTGCCGAAACGAGTGATTCGTGCCATACGGGATCACGCTTCTTGATCTCTTCCATATCCTGCTCGTTCTTTATGATGATACATGTACTGCCTTGAAGAGTATTCTCCCAGTTGAGGACCATATCGTAGAATTCAGGGCTGAAGAAATTGCTTATGGATTCGTAACCGGATCCTTCTCTCATCGACTCTCCCATTACGCGGCACATCTTTTCGTCTCTATCGAGCAGGATGATCGCGCAGTGGTCGGCTTCGCAGATATCGCGGATGTCGCTTATGATTTCGTTGACCGTAACGAGGAAATCGGTGCTGCCTCTGAACTTGATGCAGGTGGTGAGGACTTTCGATGCAGTGTCGCCCGAAAGGTCCGCCATCTTATCCTCGTCGACTCTGGGTGCTACGTCATAGGAGTAGATGCAGTATCCGATATTCGGTTCATCCGAGAAGAACGGGATCATGAACATATTGAGCCACAGTCCCATCTGATAGAGATTAACGTAAGTGTGGAGAGGCTGACCGCCCCAAGCGCATCTGGTTGCGAAGTCTTCGAAGTTCATATCCTTGGGAAAGCACATCTCATAAGGACAGCCGGGGACGAAAGGATGACCCGTTATACCTGCGATGTCGTCTGCGTGAGCCTGATTGCCGGCTACGACCTTGATGTTTCCGTAGGTCCCGTCATCGAGTTTCTCAACGGAAAGGATACATGTCTTCGTCTTGTAGTTCTTAAGGATGTCATCGAAGTTGATCATGCGGTGTACCTCCCGATATTCATATCGCTCCACACTATCATTATATTCTCACAAGATCACGAGAAATCAAACAGACTATTAACATTTCGTGAGCAGTCATCGTATCGAAAATCCGAAATTATGGTAAAATATCTTCGGTTGGAAAGTTATGCGACGGCAAGTCGCATTTCGAAGGCTCTGTACGGGCCGAACGGAAGAGGGAGAAAGAGTATGAAATTTAATTGTCCGCATTGTGGGCAGATGATCGAGGAAGGTCAGGACTTCTGCCCTTTTTGTATGGAAGAAGTTCCGATGGTGTCACCCGAGAGGTCGGAAACGGCACGCAAGAAGACAGATATACCGCCATTGATACAAAATCCTATGAGCGCTAAGTATCACAAATTTAAGTTCCACAGAAAGGTTACTTTCATCTGGCTCATTGCAACAGCATTTGTACCTTTGATCTTCCTGTGCCTTGATACGTTTTTGCCGTCGATCAATCTTGTGCATATGCTCGGTTACCTCATGATCGCTTCGTTTATCAGCGCGATCGGATACGGAATTGTTTATCGTGCGTTCTGGTGTCCGTTCTGCGGAAAGATCATCGCTAAGTATTCCAAATGCGATTGCATGACGGGCGAAAATCTCAAATATCGATTGTATACGACATACGGATCAAATCTTGAGGCGGATGCAATACATGCTGCTCTTTACGAAAGTCAGTACGATGAATATGACAAAGCCAAGATCCTGAAATTTATGAAGGCAAGGGGCAGGGTAAAGATCCTAGTAATGATCTTCAGTATCTTGTCCTTAGCAGTTTTCGGATTGGGCAGACTCCTCGAAAATATTCAGGTATCGATGGGAGGTTTGTACATCGCAATGCTCATGATACCGATATTGCTGGTATACGGAGGTTTAACAGGTGCCTTCAGATGCCCGATGTGCGGCAGCCGTCTGCAAAAACACTTTAACGGTAAATGCGAAAGCTGCGGCAGACGTCTCTATTGATGACCTGCCGATCGATTTGTGTTATCATAAAAAGGTAAGCAAAGGCGCTTGTTAAATGCAGGCGACCTTTGCTTTTTTTATTGCCCGGAGTTTCAGGGATGAGCAGCAGTGCTCGCAACCGAAGAAAAAGACAGATCAAGGAGATTCGAAAAAACAAATATGTTGTCACTTAATGACTACCTCTATGACGGAAATACCGTAGTAAAGATACTTCATATCTATTCGCAGGACCTTAAGGAATCAGCCATAAAGAACGATAACGGTATCGACCTCGCGCACAGCAATTGCCTGCTGCAGATGATCGAGCTTCTTGAGCATAACGACTTCCTGACTTCACAGTCGCAGCAGATCCGAGAATTCTATAAATATATGGCGGATCACTATCCTTTCCTGGCCTTTACTTTTAAGGGCAGGATCAAGTCTCTTATAAGGCTTGAGGAGAAGATCAACGGCAATATCGTCGAGTTCATTTACGACTACTATAAAATGCACGGCACATATCCGAATGAGACGGAGATCAAGAATCAGATCAGCAGGATCAAGGATCTGATTGCCTACAGGATCGTTATCTCGCTTCCTTCTTGTCACTTAAAGCCAGGTGACGATAAGAGAGCGCTCGAGCTTAAGTATCTTTACGAGATCGCCAATGCGCTCCCTGACTTCCTTGAGATGCGCGGATTCGAGCCGGAGCTGTCGGGTAAGGATCATCACAGCAGTGCGATCGACGATAAGTGTAAGGCATACTACAGGGACTATATAGAGCGCCCGACACCGTACGGATATCAGTCGCTTCACATATCTTTCTTCGACAATGCATCAAGGAGCAATATCGAGGTGCAGCTCAGGACAAAGGAGATGGATGACATAGCTGAGATCGGACCCGCGAATCATCTGGGTTACGAGAAGCGTCAGGAGAATGAGCGTGCCAGAAGAGATGCGATCCCCTTAGGTGAGAATGTCTTCTTTGACGACGCGTACGAAAGGGGAATGAGGCTTCAGGGCCTTGACCTCAGTAAAGTCGACGTCAATATGTTCGGAGCGGTGGATAACAGTCTCGTAAATGACGGATGCGGACTTTACAGGGGCAGGCTCATCCTGCCTTACGAGCATCTGTCGAGGTTCCAGAACGATCTGATCTGACGGCGGCCGACGGTTTTCGCTAAGCTTGATTGAAATTTCGTAAAATCTGTCGTCAGATTTGTATTTTACACGACAAAAAATACGAATTCTGTATGTTGCTTCGCGAAAGCATTCGTTCATCCTAAAAATCTTTTGCGAAAATCCCGATGGTGGTATAATCAGATCGTTATGACCGATCGGCGGTCATGGTTATAGGGGAGGATAGTTATATGAGAAAGTTGTTGGGGGTTATCGCCCTTATTTTGGCGATGCTGTTTTCATTTTGCGGTTGCAGTTCTTCGAAGTCTTCGGAAGATAGAGTTATCGATATGACTTCCGATTGGAAGATCATCATTATCACTACGGGGAAGAACGGCACTACCGATCTTCGTGAGGATCCGTGGCTCGTAAGATTGATCACTCAAAAAGATGATCCCAGGTTTACATGTGATGATTTCGGGAACTGCACGATGAAGTTAAACGGTAAAGAAAGACATGGTGTAGTTACTGATGAGGGCGACGGGATGTATACGATCGAGTTCTACTCTGCAGACGGCAGCAGTATTGCATCGGTTTGGAATGCAACGATAGAAGATAACACGCTGACGATGACATCGGAAAGCGGCGATGTTTCTATGACGTTTGAAGCACAGTGATAGGGTGAAGATGATATGAAGAGAAAATTGTTAGCCGGCAGGTTGGCTGCCTGTGTTTTGATCACGGCAATTCTTATGATGACCAGTACGGCATGCGGAAAGAAAACCGATACTGATGATCAGGAAGACGAGGAAGTTGAGGTAACAGAATCTACAATGCCTGACGAATTACTCTCTGATTATCTGATGGGTATGAACTTCAGGGGCGATGCTTATAACATTGTCGATAATCAGTATGAAGATGTAACAAAGATCGATCTGGGAATATCATTTTATTCCGGAGCAGGTGAGAGGACGTGGCACTATAATTATGTCGCTACGATCGATGATCAGGAGATCGCGCGTGAAGAGAATGTCGAGCTTTCCGAGTCTACGGAGATATCCGTCAATATCTTTGACGATAACAGATTCTTCGAGGGACATCTGGTGATCGCAGTTACGGATGAGTATGGTAATGAGATAGTCACGGCTAAGTGCGATATATTGCGCACGCCTGATCCTACGATAGCTGATGTGTCTGATTTCAGGATCACTGATCATGATACGTATCATTTCCCGGGGACGGATCTTGACATCACGGTGGATGACCGATTCGAGGTTCTTGATCCCAGCCAGACGGTCGAGATCGGTGAAGAAGGTGAAGAGCCTGATATCACATATGAATATGAAGTTCTCACAGAGGTCGGAGACTTTTATTCGGATGAGTACGAGGCGAACTTCAGCATTCAGTATGTCGGTCAGTATGATTGTCAGTCGACATATGTTCAGAATTCTTCGCTTACTGTTATGGAGGGTATGTCTCAGGTTTTTGATCAGGGCGGTGTAGAGAACGAGATCAGGTGGTTCAATGTTGATCTGGGCGGTCAGGATACGACCGTATACTATATGACCATTTGGTACGAAGATAAGGTAGTCGTAGTCTATGCGTTCCATTTCGGTGATGAGGATACAACTTATACCGCGAGCGGTGAGTTCCGCTTCCCGACAGATCAGGACGTGGATATCGAAGCCGAGATAACAGAGATAACGGACATGATCACTCGGTCGGAATATGAAACACCGGCCTAAGGCTTTCGGAAGATCAGGAACAAATAAATGCAGCGACGGTAGTTCATTCCGCCGCTGTTTTTGAGTTTATGTGTCGGCTAAGGTGTTGTCTCAGACGATGTTCTTGATACCTTCACAGATCCTTCTTGCCACTATCGGGTTATTCATCGTGTAGAGGTGAATGCCGTCGGTGTCGTTAACGAGCAGGTCGATTATCTGCGTGAGAGCGTAGGAAAGGCCTGCGTCAAAGAGAGCTTCCTTATTGTCTTCATAGCGGTCGATTATCTTCCGAAAACGAAGCGGGAAAGACGCATTACAAAGTGAGATCATCCTCTTTATCTGCGAGGCATTGATCACAGGCATGATGCCGGGAATCACGGGGGTATTTATATCCGCGATCCTGCACTTTTCCCTGAAGTCATAGAAAGTCTTATTGTCGAAGAAGAGCTGTGAGAGCAGTACCTCTGCGCCTGAATCAACTTTCGACTTGAGGTTCAGAAGGTCGGTTACCTTGTCGCGTGATTCGGGATGACACTCGGGATAGCATGCGCCCAAGAGGCAGAAATCATACTTGGTCTTGAGATATGAGATAAGGTCTGTCGAATGCTTGAACTCATTCTTGTCGGGAATCTTTGAATTACGATCACCCCTTAGAGCGAGGATGTTCTCGATGCCTTCTTCGCGAAGGTGGTCAGCGAGATGGTCTATCTCGTTCTTGTCGTAGTGAAGACATGTGAGATGGACGACGGGTTCTACCTTGTACTCATCCTTTATCTTCTTTGCAAGGCTGATCGTGCGGTCGGGATCGGAAACCTCACCCGTACCGAACGTCACGCTTATGAAGTCGGGATGAAGCCCGCTCAAGATGGACAGCGTCTCATCGATATTGGTGAGCTCGGAGTCCTTCTTGGGAGGGAATATCTCGAAAGACAGTGTCTTCTTCTGTGTCTTGTAAAGATCGGTTATCTTCATCTTAATTCCTTGGCAGCCTGTACGAGGTTGATAAGGCTCTGCTTTGTCTCAACATCGCCTCTTGTCTTAAGTCCGCAGTCGGGATTTACCCAGAGCTTCTTGTCTTCGATCCTTGTTCTCATCTTAGTAAGAGCGGATACGATCTCCTCAACGGAAGGTACACGAGGGCTGTGGATGTCATATACACCGGGACCTACTTCTGTCTTGAAGTTGTTCTCCTTCAAGGAATCGAGGATCTGAAGGTCGGATCTTGAAGCCTCGAAAGTGATAACGTCTGCATCCATTGCGTCGATAGCGGGGATGATGTCCGTGAACTCGCTGTAGCACATGTGTGTATGGATCTGAGTCTCGGGCTTTACGCCGGAAGCCACGAGCCTGAATGCGGGAATAGCCCAGTCGAGATACTCGCTGTACCAGTCGGACTTACGAAGAGGGAGCTTTTCACGGAGAGCTGCTTCGTCGATCTGGATGATGTTGATGCCGTTTGCCTCAAGGTCGAGAACCTCGTCGCGGATAGCGAGAGCTATCTGAAGCGTACTCTCCTTGATGGAGATATCTTCTCTGGGGAAGGACCAGTTGAGGATGGTAACGGGACCTGTGAGCATGCCCTTTACTTCCTTGTCCGTGCAGCTCTTTGCGTACTTGGACCACTCGACCGTGATAGCTTCCTTACGTGATACGTCACCCCAGATGAACGGAGGCTTAACGCATCTTGTACCGTAGGACTGTACCCATGCCTTCTCTGTGAAGAGGTAACCTTCGAGATGCTCGCCGAAGTACTCGACCATGTCGTTACGCTCGAACTCACCGTGAACGAGTACATCGAGACCGATCTCCTCCTGAAGCTTGATGCAGTCAGCGATCTTCTTCTTGTTGAATTCTACATACTGTTCCTTTGTGATATTGCCCTTTCTGAAGTCCTGTCTGTTCTTACGGACATCAGCTGTCTGAGGGAATGATCCGATAGTCGTTGTAGGGAAGAGAGGAAGGTTGAATCTCTCGTGCTGGATCTTCTCTCTCTCGGCGAACTCGGGAAGTCTTGTGTAGTCGGAATCCTTGATGTTTCTGACTCTCTCCTGAACCTTGGGGTCGCTTGAATTGATACGGCCTGTGAAGAGTGCCTTGTTAGCTTCGAGGATCTTGCTGTCGTTAGTCTTTACGAGTGCATCAAGATCAGCGAGCTCGAGGAGCTTTTCCTCAGCAAAAGCGAAATGCTTCTTGTAGTCATCGGAGAGCTTCGTCTCACTCTTAAGTGTATAAGGAACGTGAAGGAGTGAGCAGGATGTACCGATAACGATATTGTCACCGCCGCCGATGGCATTTTTGATCTCGCCTAAGAGAAGGAGTGTCTTCTCGTAATTATTCTTCCAGATATTCTTACCGTTTACGACACCTGCGAAGAGGAGCTTATCGGAAGGGAAGCCGTTTGACTTAACAAGGTTAAGAGTCTCCTTGCCCTCGATGAAGTCAAGACCGATACCGTCAAATCCCAAAGCGACAACATCCTTATAGATGTCTCTTATATCTCCGAAGTATGTCTGAAGAAGGATCTTAACGGAACCCTTTGCATTAAGGATCTCGCCGTAGATCTTATCGAAGAGCTTGATATCTTCAGCAGTAAGATCATGAACGAGGAAGGGTTCGTCAAATTCGATCCACTCAGCGCCTTCTGCTGCAAGTGTGTTAACGAGCTTCTTGTACTCATTTACGAAAGCATCCGCGAAGTCATTTATATTCTTGCTTCCTGTATATCTCGTGAGCTTCAGGAATGTGAAGGGACCTACGATCGCGGTCTTTGTCTTGATGCCGAAAGAAGCTGCTTCCTTGAGCTCGTCTACGGGCTTTGTGCCGACGAGCTTTACATCAGTATTGTCATCGATCTCGGGTACGAGGTAGTGGTAGTTGGTATTGAACCACTTCTTCATTGCGAGGGCCTTAACATTACCCTTATCGCCCTGATATCCTCTTGCCATTGCGAAATATGTCTCGCGCTCGGAAAGACCCAAGTCCTTATATCTTTGAGGGATAACGTTAAAAAGGACTGCAGTGTCCAAAACGTTATCGTAGAATGAAAAGTCATTAGAGGAGATGAACTCGATGCCTGCATTCTTCTGGTTCTCGAGATCGAGCTTTCTGATGCTCTTTGCGACTTCGTTTAATTCCTTCTCGCAGATCTCGCCCTTGAAGAACTTCTCAGATGCGAACTTTAATTCTCTGTCTCTTCCGATCCTCGGAAAACCTATAACTGATGTACTCATATCTCTTTACCTCACAAATCATGTTTTTGTTGTTTTGATCTGACATTAACTCTATGCCTATCGGTAAGGTAGGTAAAATACTTAAAATTGTGTTTTATCCATAGGAAAAATCTATAACTGGTGTTAATATATAGAAAATTGTTAAGGGGATCCATATGACTTTAAAACAGCTGAACTACGTAGTTACGGTATCTGAGACCGGTAATATCACCGAGGCGGCAAAGAAGCTCTTCATGTCACAGCCGTCGCTTACATCGGCCATACAGGAACTCGAAAAGGAATACGGAATCACGATCTTTACCCGTAATAAGAAGGGTATAGAGATAACAAAGGACGGCGAGGAATTCCTCGGCTATGCCAGGCAGGTATTGGAGCAGGCGAACCTGATTGACGAAAGATATAACGGAATAAAGAAAGGTAAGATCAGATTCTGCGTATCGTCCCAGCACTATTCGTTCGCGGTGGAGGCTTTCGTTCAGCTGCTTCGAAAGCTCGATCCCGAGAAGTACGAATTCCACATGAGGGAGACCGAGACCTATGACATTATAAATGACGTCGCGACGCTTCGAAGCGAAGTCGGTATCCTCTACCTGAATAAGTTCAATGAGACGGTCATTCGAAAGACGTTAAAGGACAATGATCTTATCTTCACGCCGCTTTTTACCGCGAAGCCTCATGTGTTCCTCGGTAAGGATAATCCGCTCGCGAAGCATAAGAAGATAACGCTCGATGACTTAAAGCCTTATCCGAGGCTCTCGTATGAGCAGGGAAGTCATAACTCATTCTATTTCTCGGAGGAGATATTAAGTACGCTCGACTGTGATAAGGAGCTGATCGTCAGGGATCGTGCGACGCTCTTTAACTTCCTTGTAGGTATGCACGGTTATACGATCTGCAGCGGCGTCATCAATGAGGACCTGAACGGCCCGAATATCGTGGCGCGCCCTCTCGATATCGACGACTATATGCAGATAGGATATATCCAGCCTTCGCAGATCGCACCGTCGAGGCTCGCGGCCGAATATCTCGATATACTAAAAGAAATGGTTAAGTGATAACTCGCAAGGATGTTTTATCTTTGAGCCTTTATCCGTTAACATTTGCCCCTTCGGTGAAACAACTTGGTTTCACTTTGTTAACATCGCGCCGCGAACTGTAAATGATCGGGAAACAATAGTGTTTTCAAGGGTTTTAAGGCTCCGATCCGTGATAAAGTTAAGTATGGATAACAAGCGGAAAGGAGGATCAGGTTATGACTCCCAGGGAACACAGATTACTTCTCATAGTCGCATTTTTGTGCCTTATATTATTGATCCTCAGTGCGTGGAAGAATCTCGGCGCGTTGAAGAGCGGAGAGGTCGTAGCTCAGATGAACGTTGCGTCCGGTGAGCCTTCGTAAGCGGCCTGTCATTATACTCCGACTTGCACGAATGACAGGAAGAAAAATCCGAGCACGCAGAAGATAAGAGCGCTTATCAGGAAGAACTTGAGCGGCTCTATAAGGGATCTGTGCGGATTCTCGGGCTTATCCATCTCATGAAGGCGTCTGTTGATCATGAGCTTATAGATAAACATATAGATCATGGTGGCAACGCTCGACAGGATAAATACTGCCAGAAGTATTATTGCGATAATTGTCAGTATCTTCATCTTAACGTTACCTCATATTCCGATGAATTCCTTGAAGACATAGTAGTATGATCTCGTCACGTCTACCTTGGCTCCGTTCTTCATGGTTATTACGAATTTCTGCGTGAAAGCAGGTCTTATATTCTCAATGTGATTTACCGATATGATCACTGAATTGCTGATCCTGATAAAGACCTTGGGATCTAGTATGACTGCGAGATTCTTTAGACGTTCGTTGATCCTGAACTTGTCCTTATCGGTATAGGCGATGACTTCGTGTGCAAAGCTTTCGATATGTGAGATCTCGGAAGTCTTGAGACGGTAGATCGCGTCGTCTTTCTTTCCGATAAGGTGAGTGATCACCGCATTTTGCTCGGTAAGGACAAGGTTAGAGCTGTCACTTATCTCTATCCCTTTGTCGGTGAGCTCCTTTGCGATCTCATCGTAATGCTCTTCACTTGCAATAAGTCTTATCTTCAACGCAGATCCCACATCCCTTATCAGTTTGATGTTTATATCTTAGTTTTGCTGCTGCCGCGAGTCAATTGCAGACTATGCGCGTATTCTTGCAATCCATGCAAGTTCCGTTGGAGGAACAGGTGTTCTTCGTGATAATACCCGCATCAAGAGCAAAGGAGTATTTTACATGACACAAACAGCAGAAAAGAAGAGCAGGATAACGATCCCGGTCCTGATAAGCGCTATCGGATTCATAATTATGAAGATCCTGATAAAAACGGGGATCGCCGGCGATCACATGAGCAGTAACTCGTACCTGTGGTTCCAGGCAATACTTTATATATTTCTCGGCGGATTTGCGATCTATGCATTTCGTGATGACTTTAAGGAAGGGATCGGTGAGTGGAAGGCGCATCCTGTTAAGTCGCTCCTCTGGGTCCTCGGAACCTTTGTCGCTTACTATATCGTAGAGATAGCGGCTGCGCTCCCTATGTATCTACTCTATCCCGATTACGAATCGATAAATGATAATTCCACTGTACTTGCGGCAGAGGCTCTTCCGATGGTCGTGGGAGTGCTTGTTCTGGGCATCCTGGGACCTGTGACGGAGGAAGCATTCTTCAGGTTCTTCGGCATAAAGAAACTTTCGGGGACCATTCCTGCATGGCTTTGCATATTAATATCTTCGGTCGCTTTTGGCATCATGCATGTCAAAGCATTTACAGTGCCCGAATTTCTTTATTATCTCCCGACGATCGCGGCTGCTGCGGTATGGGGCATAGCACTTCATAAGTCTCGAAATATCACGATACCGCTGATCATGCATATCATGATCAATCTGCCGGCCGTAGTTGTGCTCTATCTCTCATAAACAGCCCCCTCTTTTTGCAACCCTCTGCTTTCTTTTGCGTCTTATAAGATGTAGAAAGTAGAGGGTGTAAAAATGAACAAAGGAACATTGGTACAAGATCATGTATGTCCTTCGTGCGGAGGCGTCCTGAGTGTCGATCTCAAGAGGCAGATGTATGAATGTCCTTTCTGCGGAGTAACATTCGATTACGATTATTTCCGCGAGGAATCCGTACTCGGTATCGCTAAGGGCGCTGTAATGTCCGGCGAGCTTCGTTCGGCAAGACAGGCATATGAATTCATGCTTACCAAGGAGCCTGATAATTTCGCGGCACTTCGTGGTATGGCATTGCTCACCATGAGAACGGGTAATGTCAATACTCTCGGACAGATGGATCAGTATTCCAAGCTCAACTGCTCGAAAGTCATCGAGGCCGTAGACAAAGCTATCGAAGCTTCAAAGCCCGAGCATCACGAATACTTCAAGACCATGAAGGACGCGGTAAGTGCCGGTAAGGAATATGCCGATGAGGGAAAGCTCCTTGAAGAGGAGAAGTCCAAAAAGAGACAGGCGAATTCACGTCGTGATCATTCGATAAAGATGAGAGACGATATTAACCTGTCATGCTCGCCTGAGCGTCAGACGACACTTTCGCCTGTGCACGCACTGGTGATCGCACTGGTCCTCGTAATGTTCTGGTGGATGGTGTCTTTCGCGATCTATGCACAGAATCACAATAATCCGTATTCCGTTGAGAACTACTATCAGAGCAACAGAACTACACAGACCGTGGGTACCGGCTATACCAGTCGTAACGAAAGAGATATATCGCGAGCAGTTCGCCAGGCGACTTCACAGACAAGGACCGAAAGAAATGCTTCCGTGTACAAGGAGAGCACAAGAGCCGAAAAGAGTGATGAATGGGTCGAAGAGCATCAGAGCGATAATACATATCTTCACGTAGCGATGGTGATCCCGCTCATACCTTTCGCAGGCTTTGGGATCTGGCTCGCCAAGAGACAGCTCGGATACCGTAAGGAGATCAGAGAGGCTGACAAGATTATTCAGATGCATACGGATAACATCGAAGCTCATGAGCAGAAGATGAGTGAACTCAAAAAGAAAGTCTTAGCAGATCTTAAGCAAATGAAGAAGATAGAACCGTTAACGACCTGACGCGTAGCCCGCCGTAGATGAAAAAGGATCGAACCGTGACCTTAAACTGATAAGGTTGCGGTCGATCCGATTTCTATAGAGGGGTCAGGAGATCATGTCTCGCCAAGTGCGCAACCGAAGAGGAGGTTGCCGAGTGCGACGTATATGCATACGGCCGCGAGGTATTTCGTAGTTCTCTTGGTATTGCCGAATATCAGCTTGAGTCCGACGGCAGCGATGATGATCGCGTTTATGAGGGCCGATGCCTTGTAGAAACTTTCGAGGTTCAGGTCGCTTCTTATGAGCATTGCAACGGGGTAGGCAGCTATCATGCACAGGTGTCCGTACCAGTTGCCTATGAATACCAGAAGGTATGCAGAAAGCGGAAAGCTCATCTTCCTGTGACACGCAATAAAGAGCAGTACACCGAGCACGAATACGGGGAGTCCCTGGATGCTCTCAAGTCGGGGAAAGCTCGCGAAGGTAGATATGCCTTCATCGTTTAATACCTTAAGACCGAAGTGCCAGGAACATTCGCCCACGGATGTCCAAAGGAGCGTGCCGCCGAGGACGGACATGGTCCAGGTAAGGAGCATCTTATCGGGAACCGCTTTCCATCTCCTGACTGCCAGTATCGCAAGGAGGATGGATAATGAAAAGAAGATAAGACAGCAGATGAGCCTGCCGAGTGTGGGATCGGTTTCCTCGCCGGCTACGTCGGTTATCTGACAGATAAGGCGTCCGCTTACGGATTTGACTGCGTAGAAACCCGCGAAGACCAGAGCGGTCGCGAGTATCAGAGTAAGGCTCGGCAGGAATGCGTCTTTATAGTTGAGTTTCAGTTTATGAGTCTGTTGCAATTACTGTAACCTCCGAATGACAAATTTGAGAATCGTTCTCGATTTTAATCGTCGGTTCCCGGGCTGTCAATAGATTTGAGAATGATTCTCATTTTGAATGTGCGGGGCCGGGTGAAACTGTTGTAGTTTCGCAGCGAAAGCTTTCGAAATATATTGAGAGTAGTAAGGAATATGTGTATCATATCCTGAGAAATGAGGGGGTAGAAATGAAGGATCTAAAGGAACATATCTGTCCGTCATGCGGAGGCGTACTTCGCGTTGACATCAAGAAGCAGATGTACGAATGTCCGTTCTGTGGAGTTACATTCGATTATGACTATTTCAGGGAAGACAGCGTACTCGATATCGCAGAAGATGCCGTTCTTAAGGGTGAGAATCACTCGGCGAGGAAAGCATATGAGTTCATGCTCACCAAGGAGCCCGATAACTTCGAGGCACTTCGCGGTGTCTGTCTGATCTCGCTCAAGATGGCACATACCGAAGAGCTTCGTCAGATGGACAAATATTCCAAGGTCGATCGCGACGTAGCCGGTAAGGCTATCGACAGAGCTCTGCGTGATTCAAAGCCTGAAGAGCGTGTGTATTTCGAGCTCATGAAGGATTCCGTTGATAACGGAGCTGTCTATACCTCTGCGAGAAAGAGCGCTGAGTCCGATATAGAGAAGCTCAAGAGCGCGAAAGAAGAGATGAGGAAGTATGTCATCAGTAACGAGACTCTTGGGTTAGAGGGCGACGGTTACCAGATCGCAAGCTCGCCGAAGTCGACGATCGCAGCATGTGCCACGGCATTTTTCGCGTGGTTCTTTGTTGTCATCGTAGTCTTTCTGTGTGTACATACCAATCCTTATGACGCGAAGCGATATGTACCTAAGGTGAGCCGTCAGACGCATAATATCTACTACAATGGATCATATGTTACGCCGACTCCAGCTCCTTTGACTCCCGAGCAGGAAGCAAAAAGAGTTGAGCTCTATAACCAGTTTAAAGAAGAGCACAGGAATGATGTCCGTAATATGCTCATCGCTCTTGTTGTTCCTCTGGGTCCGATGGGGCTTATAATACTCGTATCGGAGATCAAGTACAGGAGAGACCTCAAGATCGTAACGAAGCTCGAGAACGATATCCGCGATTACAGAGTGAATATCAGGTCGAATAAATCGAAGATGAAAGAGCTTAATAAGATGAATATCGAAAATGTCGAGAAGATGAAAAAGATAGAAGCTCCGATATTAGACCGTTAAGTCAAGCCCGTTCCTTGAGTGATAAGAGGAACGGGCTTTTTGGCAACTAAATATATGAGTATCAGGCCGCCGGTGCCTTTCTGTTCTTTATAAGTGATGTCACAGTAAGTATCAGCGATATGCCAAAGAGTATCGCGAGAGTCATCAATTCGCCACCCTTTGCATGAAGCTGAAATCCCATGGGGTTGAACATATAGAAGGGGCGCGTGACAAGAGGGAGCATCCCGAAGAAATTCATGAGGACGATCATAAGAAGTGCTGCCTTCATGATCATGCCGATATATCCTTTGCTCTTGCCTGACAGGAATACCGTGAGCATCGTAACGCAAATACCGAGACCCAAGGATATCAGCATTACTACAAGAAGGTATCTGCCGTATGTCCAGTCTACCCACGGAATGTAGTCGGTGGAGAATATGTAGAAATCCCTGAAGGCGAGGATGCCCTTGCTTACGAGAATGATCCCGAGTGCCATACAGTTAAATACCGTAAGGGCAGCGCCCGATAAGATCGCGGCATGTACCTGTGTGTTATAGACGCGTCTTCCTGCTCGCGAGCAGAACTGGACATTCTGAACTCTGTTGAGCTTATCTCTGACGATCGTAGGTGAGAGGAGGATCAGGATACTGACGCATACCCAGATCACCAATGCCGTGATAAGTCCCGTGGTGGCATTAAGGAGTGCATCGGGGATATATCCGAACTTGATATCGGAGCTGTCGAGCTGCGAAAGCCTTGCGCGCTCTTTATCGCTCATCTCTTCGCCGTCGACGCATGACGTGAGACTCTTATCCGACACGATCTCGTATTCGTCGATAGTCTCTTTTATCGCCGTGATCCTCGTAAGATTAGTATGATTCGATATCTCGTTTATAAGTTCCTCTTTCTCTGTATCAACCTTAGCGGAGCCGTCCTCCAAGGATGCGAGGTAAGAGCTTTCGAACAGCGAGAATTCATCGTATGACGTAATGCCGTATGTCGCGGCCATCGGTATATCCTTTATCTGCTGATCGAATGCCGCTTTATCGGAGGCGAGCTCAGATCTTATCTCGTCACATTCGCTTTCGTCGAGAGTGTTACCGTACTTGTGCGACCATTCGAGTGCGAGCTCATATTGCGCCGAACCGTCAGTGCCGGTGTCGATCATATCTACAAAAATCTTGGCAAATACGAAGTAGTACATGATGCTCGATAAAATGAGCAGTGCGACCGCCATGGGGCTCCATATCTTTTTAAGTTCCTGCTGTAGTAACGTTTTCATTAAGCAATATCCCTTCTATGTGAGTAATTTAATGTGTTGACAGTAAGCGCCACGAAGACGATAAGTCCCGCGATAAGTCCTTTGGTCTCATACCACAAGAACGGTCCGTGAAGTCCGCCCTCGGTGAACCATACGTGCTGCGAAGTCCAGATGTTTACGGGAAGCATCGATGTCAGAAGATATGCGCCCCATAATCCCGCGTTGGAGAAGATCGTCGAGAGGAAGACTCCGAATGCCGGTATGATCAATGTGAGAAGTCCCGCGACGTATGTCTTCTTGACGAGGAGTCCTATAACGGATGCGAAAAGGACTGCGACAGCTACGAGTACGGTACCGAGTGCCAGTGTAGCCGTTATGTATTGACGTACGGTCAGATCCGTGACCGTGATAAAAGGCTTTCGTACTATGGCATCGCTTATCATGTTATACATGCTCGAGATATTTGAGTCCCATATACCGTCGTAGTTCCAGTGCCCGAAATAGATAAGAAGCGAGAGGACGGTAAGTATCGCGTAGAAAAGAAGCGAAGATACGAGCGCGGTTATGAGTTTACAGGTGTTGACCTTTCTGCCTTTCTTCGTGCAGGCGATAAGGTAATAAGTATTCGTATTCGACTCATAAGAAAACAGATAGACGGTAAGGAGCATCGCAAGGATAGAAGCTTCTGCCGTGAGTGCGGGGAGGAAAGACGTAAAGAGTTCCTTGTAGCAAATCGTAGTATAAGATCCCGCATAGGCATCTCTGTCAGCTTCAATATCAGCGAGGTGATCGACGCGTTCCTGAACCTTATCGTATTTGCTCTCGAGCATAGATACCGCCATCGGCGACCCTGATACTTTCCTTATGTAGCCTGAAGCGAGTTCGGAGGATACGTCATATGAGTCGTAGAGGGACTCATCGGAGGAGGCGATCGCCTGAAGTTCATCTCTTATCTCACCTTCGGGAAGCTCGGCTACGGACTCGATCGATGGGCGCGTGCCCGTGATAGTTAGTGCTTCGCTCATACTGTTCAGGTCGGAGGCGCCGTCTGCGTTTAAAGTCAGTATGAGATTTAAGAAAAGGCAGAAGATCAGATAGCCCCACATCGGGATGAAGCGTATTACTTTCCTGAATTCATTACGATACATCTGCTTCACCGTCCTGATAGATAGTGAGGAATACATCTTCGAGGTTGGGCTCTACCGAGGCTGCACAGCTCAACGGAATGTCGCTGTAGACACGGATGACGGTTCGATCGCCGTCCTGTCTGTCGCTCAAGGTAAGGCAATGATCGGGTACTTCCTCGGATGCGGGAAGCTCGTAGACTTTTCCGATATACTGCTCGCAGATGACTTTTGGTGATTCGCAGCAAAGGAGCTTATGGTCCTTGATCATGATGATCTTGCCCGCAATGGTAGCGATATCGGATACGATATGTGTTGAGAGGATAACGATCCTGTCCTGCGATAGGGAGTGGATGAGATTTCTGAATCTGACTCGTTCCTTAGGGTCAAGTCCTGCCGTCGGCTCGTCAAGGATCAGTATCCTCGGATCATTGAGCATAGCCTGAGCGATACCGATCCTCTGCTTCATGCCGCCCGAGAGTTTCTTCATCTTCTTATCGGCATTCTCCGTCATCCCGACCAGTTCGAGCAGTTCGTTGATCTTGGCTTCCGTGAGCTCCTTTGGTATGCACTGAAGAGCTGCTACATATCGGAGGAACTGCCTTCCCGTATAGTTCGGATAAAACCCGAAGTCCTGCGGCAGGAATCCTATGAGCGATCTGTAGTCTTCGCCCATCGAAATAATCTCTTTGCCGTCCCAGAGGATCTGTCCGTCGGTCGGAAATAGAAGTGTCGTGATGAGCTTTAGAAGCGTAGTCTTTCCCGCGCCGTTTGGAGCGAGCAGCCCGTAGACACCGTTATCAAGTGTTAATGTGATGTCGGAAAGTGCAGTGAACTTTCCGTAAGTCTTTGTCAGATGATCGATCGCAAGCATCAAATCAATCTCCTTTCATCCCTTGTTTCGTGTTATTTCTGTTACTCGACGTATTGTCCTGCAAAAGGCGAGGATATAGTTGCCATATCGGGTTAAGGGTTTCTTAAGATGCGATTAAATGATGTAGTGCGATCGATTAAGAGGGAAGAAGCCGGGTGCATCGTGGAGCTGCCGAGCATACTCTCTGTGACATTTCGCTTTATAGCACCCTATCAGTCGAATGTCGCTGTGACTGTCGCTCTTTTCCTCGGATCGAGCGACAAAATTGCGGTTTTGAGCGAAAGTCGCTGAACGTGTCGCTGCTTTCGTTGATCTGAGCGACATCATGAGCGACATTAAGCAGGCACGGCTGCCGGGCGTTTTGAAGAGCCGTGTCTCCGGGGGCGTCTCCACTTTTGAAAAACGGAGACACGAGTGGAGACATTTTGTTCGGAAATTAAGGGTTTTGTCTCCGTTGCTGTCTCCATTTTTTGAAAATGGAGACATGGGTGGAGACAGACGCCAGGCTCGGCCGCGCTTTTCTCGGGAGGCAAAAGTCTATTAAAGTGTCGTTTTTTCATTTCAAAAACGACGTTTCTTACGACTTTTCGGGTGGCGCTCGGACATCGTCAACAAAACGAAGCGAGCCGCGCACCTCCTCGAAAGGCCACATTCAGCCAATTCCCTATAAACATATTGACATACTAGGTAAATGATGATAACTTCTATGGAAAAGAAATATGGAGGAATAAAGATGTATCGTTTGTGCAGTCGATTAACAGATCTTTTTATGTGTTGTCGAATGTTGTGCTCCCGGGCAGCTAATGTGGCCGGAATGCACCGATACGTTATTTCCTGAAAAGACTGATCAGATAGAAAGATCGCCTGCCACATGCCCGGGAGTCAAGAAGAGCCCTCGGGCATTTTTGTTTCAGAAAAGCGGAGTAAATAATAAATGAGTAACGGTTTAAATACATCATGTCTTCATCTTGAAGACGAAGACATAACATCAGAACATTACGGAGCTATAAGCTACCCTATATATCAGACGGCAACGTATGTCCATCCCGGTGTAGGAAGGAGTACCGGGTATGACTACAGCAGACTTCAGAATCCGACCAGGGAGAGACTTGAGAAAGTGATCGCGGGTCTTGAGGGCGGAATAGATGCTTTCGCTCTGAGCAGCGGAATGGCTGCGATAACGCTTCTGATGGAGATCTTTCATCCGGGAGATCATATCATCGTCGAAGCCGATCTTTACGGGGGCAGTATCAGATTATTCGATAATGTCTCGGTAAAGAATGATATAGAGATCACATATCTTAACTGCTCGGAGGATGATATCGCTTCAAAGATCAGGGAGAATACGAAGGCTATCTATATAGAGACGCCAACTAATCCCATGATGAGCGTATCTGATATCGAAGCCATCTCGAAGATCGCAAAGGAGAACGGACTTATCCTTATCGTGGATAATACTTTCCTGTCTCCTTATTTTCAGAATCCTTTAAAGCTTGGAGCAGATGTTGTTATCCACAGCGGAACGAAGTTCATAGGCGGACATAATGACACTCTTGCCGGCTTTATCGTGACCGATAACGAGGAGATAAGAGAGAAACTGAGATTTCTTATCAAGACTACCGGCGCGGGACTAGCTCCTTTCGACAGCTGGCTCATCTTAAGGGGAGTAAAGACACTCGGTATCAGGATGGAAAGAGCTCAAAAGAATGCTCTTAAGATCGCGGAGTGGCTCAGTGAACAGGACATAGTAAAGAATGTCTATTATCCCGGACTTCCGAAGCACCCGGGGCATGACCTTATCAAGAGACAGGCTAGAGGATTCGGTTCGATGATCACCTTTGATGTTGACTCGAAGCAGCATGCGCTTGAGATACTCGAGAAGGTAAGGATCATAAAGTTCGCGGAGAGCCTCGGAGGCGTCGAGACACTTATCACATATCCGACGACGCAGACCCATGCAGATGTTCCCGAAGAGGTAAGACTCAGGAACGGTATTACCGACAGGACGCTTCGTCTCTCTGTCGGAATAGAGGATATAGAAGATCTCTTAAGGGAACTTACGGAAGTCTTCTCTTCGCTTAAGGAGGAAGACGATGCCTGAGAGAAACCTTGATTTTGACACGATAATAGAGCGCCGTGGTACGGATTGCCTGAAATATGATTTCGCATTAAGACGCGGAATGCCTGAGGATGTTCTTCCTCTGTGGGTCGCCGATATGGATTTTAAGACGAGTTCATATGTCGAAGATGCGGTGATAGAGAGAACGAGGCATGCTATCTTCGGATATACGGAAGTTCAGGGAGAATACTTTGATGCAGTTGCAGGGTGGATGAAGAGACACCACGACTGGCAGATAAAGCCGCAGTGGCTCATCAAGACTCCGGGTGTTGTATTCGCGCTCGCAGCCGCAGTGAAGGCTTTCTCGAACCCCGGTGATAAGGTCCTGATCCAGCAGCCCGTTTACTATCCCTTTACGGAAGTTATAGAAGATAATGGCAGGATCGTTGTAAGTAATGATCTGGTGCTCGGTGAAGACAACAGATATACGATCGACTTTGACGACTTCGAGAAGAAGATCACGGATAATGATATACATCTCTTTCTTCTTTGTAATCCCCATAATCCTTCAAGGAGAGTTTTTACGAAGGAAGAACTAACGAGGATCGGAGACATATGCCTTAAACATGATGTGCTCGTCGTAAGTGATGAGATCCATAACGATTTTGTGTTTGAGGGCGAGCATACGATCTTTGCGAACGTAAAGAAGGAATTCGAGGATATATCGATCATCTGCACGTCACCGAGCAAGACATTCAATCTGGCGGGCATGCTCATATCTAATATCTTTATTCCCAACACGAAGATAAGGCGTACCTTCAGGCACGAAGTCAATGCCGCAGGTATAAGCCAGCTCGGAACACTCGGACTCGTAGCCGCTCAGACTGCTTATGAGAAGGGCGATGAGTGGTATGATGCTATGCTTCGATATGTCAGGGGCAATATTGAATTCGTGAAGGAGTTTGCAGCGAAGGAGCTTCGCGGTGTACGATGTATCGACGGTGAAGGCACATATCTCATGTGGCTCGATTTCAGAAACACGGGTATCCCGAATGAAGAGATCGACAGAAGGATCATACACGAAGCGAAGCTTTGGCTCGACAGCGGCAAGATCTTCGGAAAGACCGGAGACGGATTTCAGAGGATCAATGTGGCAGCTCCGAGGAAGATCGTTGAGGAGTGCCTCACAAGGATAAGCAGTATCCTTTACTAAAGAGTAAACGAAAGCGGAAAGTAAGATGACAAGAGCAGCAGATAACAGGATAGAAGAGATCGTTGATCTGATAATAAACGACTACGAGGACGACCGTACGGTAAATCGTGTAGATATATTAAATCAGCCCGACAAAAAGGCGATAGTCGACGTTCTCGAAAAGCTCCTCAAGATCCTCTATCCCGGGTATTACAGCGATAAGGTCTATAAGATCTACAGCCTTCGAAATAATATGGCTGCCACGATAGAGGATGTCATCTTTCACCTCAAAAAGCAGATCGTGACGGTGCTCAGATATAACCGTGACGACCAAAGTGTCGATGCGGATCAGGCGGAGGATAAGGCGACAGTCATTACATATGAATTCATGAAGAAGATCCCCGCCATAAGGAGTATCCTGGAGACCGATATCGATGCTGCATATGAAGGCGACCCCGCAGCCGACAGCAAGGACGAGATAATCCTGTCGTACCCGGGGCTCTTTGCGATATCCGTATACAGGATCGCGCATGAGCTGCATCTTTTAAACGTACCCATGATCCCGAGGATCATGACGGAATATGCTCACAGCGTAACAGGAATAGATATTCATCCCGGAGCCGATATCGGAAAGTATTTCTTTATCGATCACGGAACCGGTGTAGTTATAGGTGAGACGACGATAATCGGCGAGCACGTTAAGATCTATCAGGGTGTGACTCTGGGCGGATTATCGACCAGAGGAGGTCAGAGTCTTAAGGGGCTTAAGAGACATCCTACTATCGGTAACAATGTTACGATCTATTCGGGATCGTCCATACTCGGCGGAGATACGGTCATCGGTGACGATGCCGTTATCGGAGGTAATTCATTCCTGATCGATTCGGTCGGAAAGGGAGCACGCGTAACTGCGGGAAAGAAGGCGGATTCATGACGATATTACAGCTTAAGTACGTATTGGCGATAGCATCATCTTCATCGATGAGAGAGGCTGCGAGTAAGCTCTTTGTATCCCAGCCCGCACTCTCCGCGACTATACATGAGCTTGAAGAGGAACTCGGTATACGTATATTCGAACGTAACAACAAGGGAATAACCGTATCCGAGCAGGGACGTGAATTCCTTATCTATGCAAAGCAGGCCGTAAGTCAGTATGAGCTCATAGAGGACAGATATATCGAGAAGGATAAGAACAGGAAACACTTCTCAGTATCGATGCAGCATTATGTATTCGCAGTACATGCTTTCGTTGAGACGGTAAAGGAATTTGACGGCGACAGATATATCTATTCGGTCCATGAGACGAGGACCGCTGAGGTCCTGACCAACGTAAGGGATCTTACGAGTGAGATCGGTATACTTGCATATTCGAAGACTAATGCGAATATCCTGAAAAAGCTCTTCAGGGAATATGGTCTTGTATTTCATCCTCTGATGGTGCGTGATACATATGCTTATGTATGGAAAGATCATCCTCTGGCAGACTGCGAGGAAGTATCTCTTGAAGACCTGAAGGATTATCCGTGTGTAAGCTTTGACCAGAGCAGTGATAATGATTTCTATCTCTCGGAGGAGGCGCTCGGAGACCACGAGTTCGATAAGATAATAAGATCTAATGACAGGGCTACGTCGGCGGAACTCGTAGCCAAGCTCAATGGGTATTCGATCGGTACCGGTATCATGACCGAGAGCGTTGCACTAAAGGACGGTGTCGTGACCATAAAGCTCAAGGAGGAAGATCCTCTTACGATCGGCTATATAATAAGGAAGAATCATAAGCTCAGCGATATAGGTCAGCGGTACATAGACGAACTTGAAAAGTATCACGAAGAAGGACTCTGAGGGGTCCTTTTTCTTTGCCTTCCGTGATAAGCAGAGGTAATAGCAAACGATAAATTCTAAGCATTATACAAGCCTCATCCGTTCAATTAATATCTTAATCATGAATTCGGACGGAGGTAAAGACAATGGTCATCAAACAGATCAAGAGAACTAGTGCTATACTGTCAGCTCTTATAGCTATACAGGTGCACATCCGAATGCCGAATTCAGCTTTGCAGCCGGCAACACCCAAGCCTTATTTCCTGTATCTGTTATATGTGTTTCTCGGGATATTCGTGCTTTCGTATCTGCTCTCATTCTTTATAAAGCCGGTAGCCGAAAAGCTCGATGAGAAAGGACCTCTTCTTGCAGGCGGCGTGTTGCTCCTTAACATCATAAATATCGTATGCAGCAAGCTCGCGCTCCTTCCCGTATTGTTCTTCCCGTCACTCGACCGAGTATTCGGAGTATATGTGAATGACTGGGAACTGCTTCTTAAGTGTATAGCATCTTCGGGAAAGCTGCTCTTGATCGGTTATTCGATCGGAGCGCTCATAGGATTCGGAACCGGAATACTCGTAGGATTTAATAAGAAGGCGGCATACTGGTTCAACCCTTTCGTAAAGATCATCGGACCGATCCCAGCCACATCATGGTCGCCGCTGGTTCTATCACTCTTTGCTACATCTTATCAGGCCGCGGTATTCATGATCGCATTATCTGTATGGTTCCCTATCACGGTCATGACGAGTAACGGTATACAGAATGTTCAGCAGACATACTTTGAGGTCGCTGATACGCTCGGAGCCAATAAGCTCTGGAAGATCTTTAAGGTAGGTATCCCTGCAGCGCTCCCGAGTGTTTTCCTCGGATTCTTCTATGCGACGACCGGCTCGTTCGTAACACTGGTCACGGCTGAGATGTTCGGATGTAAGCTCGGTATCGGATGGTATCTGAACTGGCAGAAGAGCATGATGCTCTACGCAAATGTATACGCGGGACTCATATTGTTGGCAGTTCTTTGTAATCTCATAATCACGCTGCTATTCAGGTTTAAGGATAAGCTCCTGTTGTGGCAGAAGGGAGTCATCAAATGGTAGGACATATAAAGATAGATAAAGTCAGTAAGAGCTTTACAAATCCTGACGGCTCCATCGTAAAGGCACTGAATGAAGTGGAGCTTGAAATCAGGCCCGGATCGTTCGTATCGCTTATAGGCCCTTCGGGATGCGGAAAGACAACACTTCTTCGAGCGATCGCAGGACTTAATCTCGCGGATACGGGTACTGTCTACCTGGATGATGAGGCAGTAACAAAGCCCGGACATGACAGAGGATTTGCATTTCAGCAGGCTAATCTCTACCCGTGGCTGTCGATCGAAAAGAATATCGCTTTCGGTCTTAAGGCAAGAGGTATCTATAAGACTCATAAAGCTGATGTTAAAGAGTATATCAATATGGTGGGATTGAACGGATTTGAAAATTCCTATCCGCACCAGCTGTCAGGAGGAATGAATCAGAGAGCATCTCTGGCGAGAGCTCTCGTGGGACACCCCAAGGTCCTTCTCCTCGATGAGCCCTTAGGAGCACTCGATGCATTTACGCGGATGAACATGCAGGATGAGATCTTAAGGATCTGGAAAGAACAGCAGATGACCATGGTGATGGTAACTCACGATGTAGACGAAGCGGTATATCTCTCGGATCAGGTAGTCATAATGACACCGAGACCTGCAAAGATCGAGAAGGTAATAGATATCGAACTTACCAGGCCGAGAGCCAGAGGAAATATAGATTTCATCAAGTACAGGACACAGATCCTGGAGATATTGAATTTCGCAGGTGAGAATCAGGAACCTGAATACTACCTGTAAATATAGGAGGAATATGAAAATGAGTATCAAAAGAAAGATTACAGCGGCAATCATGTCATTAGCACTGGTACTTACGATGATCGGCGGATGTTCGAAAGCTCAGGAGACTGAGGCGGATGTAGCACCCTTAAAGGTCAAGATCCTAAATAACAAAGAGAGCCTTTGTCTGGCACCTGTTCATATAGCGATCATCAATGGTTATTTTGACGATGAGTTCAATGCCATCGGACAGGAATATGAGATCGTAGTATCCAATGTCGATACGATCACGGAGCAGATCACGAGTGGTGAGATCAATGCAGGCTACGGCCTTACGGGATCACTCATGCAGCCAATCTCTAACGGTCTTGCGATCTCTTACGTAACGGGACTTCACAGAGGATGTACAAAGTTCTATGCAAAGAACGGTTCCGGTGTAGAGACACTAGAGGACTTGAGAGGAAAGGTAATCGGAGTTCCGTCGCTGTCTGACTCTTCGATCATCCAGATCAAACGTAAGCTCTACGATCTTGGCTTTAAGGTCAATGGTGAGGATGCGGATGTTGAGTTCGTTGCTTATTCCATGACGGATCTTCCTACGGCTCTCGATAACGGTGCCGTAGATGCCATCGGACTTCACGATCCGGTCGCATATAGCGCAGAGAACAACTACGACTTCATTAAGATCTTCGATATCGGTGAGGATGAGGATTTTGCATCTGAATACTGCTGCCAGGCATACGTAGCTCAGGAGCTGATCGATCAGAATCCCGAGGGTGCTGCAGCATACGCAAGAGCCATTCAGAAGGCGGCTGCTTTCGTTCAGGCATGCCCCGATGAGGCGGCAAGGCTTCAGGTGGAGAACGGCTACATGCCCTCAGAGAGCGACGCGGATGTCGTAAGGTACGGTGAGATCCTTGCAAGCCTTAACTATGAGCCTTCGATCTCACTCGGAAGAGAGACATTCAGAGCAACATTTACGGATCTTCAGGAAACCGGCGACCTTGATCCCAATCTCGATCTTGAGGAGTTTACGGCGAGAGTCTATCCGAACCTTGAAGGCGTGCCTGATTCGGTAACTTATGATCCCGATACGGGCGAGTTTACTGCTCGCGAATAAAAGAATAAATATATGGAAATACACGGAGTAATAAAGAAATGAATACACATAAAGTACTTAATGCAGCAAACACACTGGCATCGCTCTTCATCATCATAGGCATAAATACATTTGCACATATCTGTAAGTCGATGGTGGGCCCCTGCGCAAAGACGAAGACCTTCGCGATCGTGATCGCAGTTATCCTTGCGATCCTCGGTGTGGCACAGATAGTAGTAGATAAGAAGAACGTTAATACTATCCTCGGAGTCGTAGCGATCCTCGGCGGTATCACAACGATACTTCTTCCTCTCGTGATCGCGCCTGTGTGCTCAATGCCTTCGATGCACTGCTATGTATACACAAGCCCCTTCCTTGTAATAGTCGGTATCGTGATCGCTCTGATCGCCCTGGTCGACACACTTATTTCGCTCAAGAAGCAGTAAGAGGAAAGATGGATCTGTCGTTAAGACTGGCATTTAAGAGTATCTCCTCGAGATTCTATCGTAGTATCGGGCTTGTTCTTATCAGTCTCATAATGTCCTTTACGGTCGTTCTCATAGGACTTATCGCAGTCGGCATGCAGCACGGAAGCGATAACGTAAAGGCGAGGATGGGTGCTGATATGATCGTAGTCCCCGAAGGATACGGTGACGATCTTGAGGGGATACTCCTAACTACGTCAAAAAATTACTTCTATATGGATGAGACCGTCGTCGATGAGATCGGAGCCGTAGAGGGTGTGGAGGTTGCATCTCCGCAGACTTTCCTCATGACGCTCGAGGCTTCCTGCTGTGATCAGTCAGTACAGATAATCGGTATCGATACTGAGAGTGATTTTACCGTATCGCCGTGGGTAGACGGTAAGTATATAGATTCCCTTAAGAGCGGACAGATAATCGTCGGAAGCGATGTCGGTGTCAGGGAAGACCAGTCATTTCAGATGTTCGGTGTCCCTTATGAAGTTGCCGGCATACTCGATAAGAGCGGATCGTCGATGGATTATTGCGTATTTATCGACAGGGGCGAGATGGAGACGCTGATGGAGCAGGCTGAAGCTGCCGGTCAGGGCGTTATCGCCGAAGTGAATTCCGATGATGTTTCCGCCGTCCTCATCAGGACGAAAGGCGTCGAGGATGATTCGGCCATCGTCGGAAAGCTGTCGAGGATCGACGGTATCGATGTGGTAACTTCCGAAAGCGTATCTTCACGCCTCACGGAAGGCCTTCACGATGCGAAAGTGATCTATGCCGTCATCATCGTATTGCTCTTTCTGGTCGGTATATTACTGATGTTCCTGATCCACTATATTACGCTGGGTGAACGTCAAAGTGAGATCACGACATTGAGGATACTCGGAGTCGGCAGAAGAAAGATAAGAAGATTTCTTATTCAGGAGATACTGATACTGTCATCGATCGGAGCTCTCCTGGGAACTCTCATCGGGGCACTTTCCTTCAGCGTCCTGTTCGGTCTCATAGACAAGCTTACGGATATTCCTTTTACATTGCCTTATACGGGCGAGGAAGTTCTGATCCTCCTTTCGGCGTTTATCGTGATCGCGGTCCTCGGGCCGTTGAGCGCGTCTTATGGTATCAGGAAGCTCTGTCCTGAGTATGTACTGGAGTGATGATATGGAAATAAGACTTGATGATATCGTTAAGAACTATAGCCGCGGCAGGAGGGAATTTACTGTCCTTGATAAGGTGAGCTTTGATATCCCTGCCGGCAGATTTACGCTGATAACAGGTGACAGCGGAATAGGTAAGAGTACGCTTCTCGGCATCATCGCGGGGCTCATAAAGCCTACCTCGGGAAAGGTATTCTACGATGATAAGGAGATCACCGCCTCAAATGACGATGAACTCTCGAAAATACGAAATGCGCATCTCGGGATAGTGACCCAGGAATCCGATCTTATCCCTTATCTTACATTGGAGGATAATATCAGGCTTACATATGAGATCAATAACAGAGGTAAGGTATTAGACGACAGTTCGTTTGATGAAGTCCTTAATGCACTGGGACTTTCAGAACTCAAGTCATCGTACCCGTCCGAGATGTCAGGCGGCGAGATAAAGAGAGCTGCCGTAGCGAGAGCTCTGCTCATAGATCCGGAAGTGATCATCATGGATGAGCCGACAGCCAATCTCGACAGAAAGAATGTCAGGAATGTATTAAGGCTCCTTCGTATGTATTCGGACAAGGGAAGTACCGTGATCATAAGTTCGCACGAAGAGGAAGCGGCAGCTTTCGCTGATGTCATAAAGGATCTGGAGAGGGAGGCAGTATGAATATTTCAGATGTTAAGGTCATCGACAGGTGCGATGATATCAATTTTGAAGAAGTAAATTCCATACTTCATTTCTACGGGTTGAGCGATCTTGATACGCCTACCCAGAGGCAGGTATTCCTGAACAGTTACGTGACGATATTCATAAAGGACGGCGATAAGATCATCGGTGTAGGAAGAGCAATATCCGACGGGATAACCCATGCATCGATCTATAATATCGCGGTTCGTGATGAGTATAGAGGACACGGTATCGGAAAACTCATCATAGATGAGATCCTTAAAAGGGTCGAAGGATGCACGGTGACACTCTATACAAGCCCCAGGCATATCGGACTGTATGAGCACTGGGGCTTTAGAAGGATGAAGACCTCGTATGCGATCTTTCATAATGAGGAGTATTACGAGGAACAGGGTTTTATTGAGTAATATGCCCTGCGATAAGCAGAGGTTATCACAAGCGATAAGTCTCGCGGAATTCCCCTGAGACGGTAGGTTATGATACTATTTGACTATCAAACCAGTAGGTCAATGCGAAGGAGGTAGCGACCATGAACAAAAGATCGATGTGTAAGGAGATGCGAATGTACATGTGTCGCATTAGCAGGCATAGGACTTAACACGTTTTGATGATAACTGAGTAACAATGAGATCTACAGCTGTCACGGAATGTGTCGGCTGTTTTTTTTAACCACATTTACGGAGGATGAACACTATGGCAAACATTAAGGAAAGCGCACTTGAACTTATCGGAAATACACCGATCCTTAAGCTCAACAACTACTCTAAGAAAAGAGAGATCACAGAAGCAACAGTACTTGCAAAGCTCGAGTACTTGAATCCCGCAGGATCCGTAAAGGATCGTATCGCTCTTGCGATGATCGAGGATGCAGAAGCTAAGGGCCTTCTTAAGCCCGGTGCAACTATCATCGAACCCACGAGCGGTAACACCGGTATCGGACTTGCTGCAGTAGCAACGGCAAAGGGATACAGGGCTATACTTACACTTCCCGACACGATGAGCGTCGAGAGAAGAAATCTCCTTAAGGCATACGGCGCTGAGCTCGTACTTACTGAGGGCGCAAAGGGCATGAAGGGAGCTATCGCAAAGGCAGAGGAGCTCAATAAGGAGATCGAAGGTTCCGTTATATTGGGGCAGTTCGTTAATCCCGCTAACCCTAAGGTACATAAGGAGACAACAGGTCCCGAGATCTGGCAGCAGACAGACGGTAAGGTAGATATCTTCGTAGCAGGTGTAGGTACAGGCGGTACTATCACAGGCGTAGGTGAATACCTTAAGTCCCAGAACCCCAATGTAAAGGTTGTAGCAGTAGAGCCCGCAACGAGCGCAGTTCTCTCCACAGGTAAGGCAGGCGCTCATAAGATCCAGGGTATCGGTGCAGGTTTCGTACCCGATGTCCTTAATACGAAGGTATATGACGAAGTTCTCGCTATCGCAAACGAAGATGCATTTGCAGAGGGTAAGGCTTTCGCAGTATCAGAAGGTATCCTCGTAGGTATCTCTTCCGGTGCAGCACTGAAGGCAGCCGAGATCCTTGCTAAGCGTCCCGAGAACAAGGGCAAGACGATCGTAGCATTGCTTCCCGATTCAGGTGACAGATATCTGTCTACTCCTCTTTTCAATTCATAAGGAAGACAGACCTGAAATATGAGCAATACGTATAAAGACCTTCAGAATTCACACCCGTGCTTCGGAGGCCATAAGAACAATGCGGGCAGGATCCATCTGCCGGTAAGTCCCGGATGTAATATCGCCTGCCGGTTCTGCGATCGTACGATAAACGACGTGGAGGAGCGCCCCGGAGTCACATCCAAGATACTTACTCCCGAAGAAGCATCAGATATAGTCAGCAAGGCACTGGATATCTGCCCCGATATAAAGGTAGCAGGTATCGCGGGCCCGGGGGACACTCTCGCAAGTGATAACGCTTTTAAGACTTTCAGGATCATAAAGGAAAGATATCCCGAGCTTATTAAGTGCATGAGCACCAACGGACTTCTTCTGAACGAGAGGGCACAGAATGTGATCGATGTGGGTATTGACTCCTTGACGGTGACGGTCAATGCGATAGATCCGAAGATCGAGGCAAAGCTCAATTCCTTCATCATCTACCACGGAAAGAAGATAGAGGGTGAAGAGGGTGCCGAGATACTTATCGCGAATCAGCTCGCAGGTATCAGAAAAGTCGCAGCCGCAGGTATTACGGTAAAGGTGAATACGGTACTCGTTCCCGACATAAACGGTGACCATATCGAAGACATCGCAAAGGCGGTAAGCGAGGCGGGAGCAAAGATATATAACATCATCCCGCTTATCCCGCAGCACGAACTCAAGGACCAGACGGCACCGACCTGTAAGGATATCGAAGGTGCAAGACTTAAGGCTTCGAAATATATAGATGTCTTCAGACATTGCCAGCACTGCAGAGCGGACGCGGTCGGAGTTCCCGGAAAGAGCGAATTCGGCGATCAGATCTATCAGAGAAGACTTAATGCAAAGGAGACTTTCTCTCATGGATGACGGATTTAAGATAGCGGTCGCTTCAAGTGACGGCGTAGTGATAAATAAGCACTTCGGTAAGTCGAGAGTATTCAGGATCTACAGTGTAGACGAAGACGAACGGGTGCATTTCGAAGAAGTAAGACACGTTACACCTGTCTGTGAAGGCGGCGAACACGATGAAGATCGGCTCGACCAAAACCTTCAGGAATTATCCGACTGCAGATATCTGCTGGTAGCCAGGATAGGAAGTGAAGCGTACTTAAGAGCAGAACACTATGGCATCGAAAGCTATGAGCTTCCGGGATTGATAGATGAATCTATAGACAGATTGATCAAATTCATAAAGATACAAAACTTGTTTACAAAGAAAGGATGAAAAGATGAGCGAGATCAGACAGATTGCTATTTACGGTAAAGGAGGTATCGGTAAGTCGACAACAACACAGAACCTTACGGCAGGTCTTGTGGAGCACGGTAAGAAAGTAATGGTAGTAGGTTGTGACCCCAAGGCGGATTCAACAAGACTCCTCCTCGGCGGCCTTGCACAGAAGACGGTACTCGATACGATCCGTGACGAGGGTGAGGACATCGAACTCGACAGGATCATGAAGGAAGGTTTCGGAGGCACAAGATGCGTTGAGTCCGGCGGACCCGAGCCCGGCGTAGGTTGTGCAGGACGAGGCATCATCACTTCGATCAACATGCTCGAGAACCTCGGTGCATATACAGATGACCTTGACTATGTTTTCTACGATGTATTGGGTGACGTTGTGTGCGGTGGTTTCGCGATGCCTATCCGTGAAGGTAAGGCTAAGGAGATCTACATCGTAGCAAGCGGTGAGATGATGGCTCTCTATGCTGCGAACAACATCTCCAAGGGTATCCAGAGATATGCAAGAACAGGCGGCGTAAGACTCGGAGGTATCATCTGTAACTCCAGAAACGTAGACCGCGAGCTCGACCTTCTCCGTGCATTCTCCAAGGAGCTCGGAACAAAGCTTCTCTACTTCGTTCCCAGAGACAATATCGTTCAGCACGCAGAGATCAATAAGAAGACGGTTATCGAGTACAAGCCCGATTCAAATCAGGCACAGGAATACAGAAATCTCGCTCAGGCAGTCATCGAGAATGAGGACTTTGTAATCCCCACACCGATGACACAGGAGAGACTTGAAGAGATCCTCATGGAATACGGCATGATGGAACTCGCAGACGACTACAAGATCTAAGACGACAAAATACAAATTCACTAAAAGGAGATCAATGGCTTATGGGTATCAACAGATCAATAGCGGAATTAGTAGGAAAGACACCTCTTCTCGAACTTTCTGGTCTTGAGAAGAAGGAAGGACTTGAGGCAAAGGTAGTAGTAAAGCTCGAATACTATAACCCCAATCAGAGCGTAAAGGATCGTATCGCACTTGCGATGATCGAGGAGGCAGAAAAGAGCGGTAAGCTCAAGCCAGGGTTTACGGTAGTAGAGACAACGAGCGGTAACACGGGTATCGGCCTTGCAGCTATCGCAGCAGCAAAGGGTTATAAGTTCAGAGTATATATCCAGGATCAGGTAAGTGAAGAGAGATTCAAGGTCATTCACGCTTTCGGCGGTGAGACGATAAAGCTCTCCGAGGATCCTACGATCGCCAAGGTGCTTGGTGAGACAGGCGGAGACTTCGTAGCTGCCATCAAGGCATTGAAGGAGCAGGTGCTCGATAAGGAAGAGAATATCTTCTTCGTAGATCAGTGCTCCAACCCTGCAAACCCCGGTATTCACGAGAAGACAACAGGTCCCGAGATCTGGAATGATACCGACGGTAATGTTGATATCCTTGTAGCAAACGTAGGTACAGGCGGAACCGTATCCGGTACCGGTAAGTACTTAAAGAGCAAGAACCCCGATCTCAAGGTTGTTGCTATCCAACCCGGCCCTGACTCTCTTCCCAGCGAGGCTAACCCCGCACCGGAGGAGATCACGGGAGTTCATCCTTTCGACGGGATACCTGCCGAGCGTATCCCGTCTACGATGAACCTCAACATATATGACGAGAAGTTCGAAGTAGAAACGATCGATGCTTATAAGGCAGCAAGAGCCGCAGCTAAGTCTGACGGTATCCTCGTAGGTACATCTTCAGGTGCTGCCATCCATGCGGCAGTTCAGCTTGCTAAGCGTCCCGAGAACAAGGGCAAGACGATCGTAGCAGTTCTTCCAGATACAGGTCTTCGTTACCTGTCTACAAATCTCTTTAATGAGGATTTCAACTGATCAGGAGTTAAGTTCAAAATGCCTATAAATCTTAATAATTCAAATGTAGCCACAAGAGAGAACAGGATCGGTTCCATCACAGGTTATGTAGGAACTCTTAAGGATCTTGCGACTCAGAGTGAGTGTGGTACTCTCAAGGGCTGCTCTAGATGTTTCTCACAGTCAAGTACATGTCTTTCTTCATGTGCTTTAGGCCAGCTTTGCGGTATACGCGATGTCGCACTTATACATCACGGACCTGCAGGATGTTCCGTAGCGGCTTCCAATGCTTATTACATGTCAAAGGTAATGAGTAAGAAGAGAGGTGTTACAAGTGACACCGTATATGTCGGAACAGACATGAACGAGAACGACACTATCTTCGGTTCCACCGAATCACTTCGCAAGGTCATCCTTGAAGTGTATAACAGATATCATCCCAAGGCGATCTTCGTATCCAGCTCATGTGCCACCGGTATCATCGGTGAGGATATTGACAGTATCGTTGATGAAGTAAAGCCCGAGATCGATGTACCCATCGTTGCAGTACATTGCGAAGGCTTTAAGTCCAGGATCTGGGCTACGGGATTCGATATCTCTGACCACGCAGTTCTTCAGAGCATCGTTCAGCCCCCGAGGGAAGGTGTTAAGACCAACAAGATCAACTTCAAGAACTTCTTCGAGAGCGCTCGTCCCGAGATCATCGAGATCTTCAAGAGATTCGATCTTGAGCCCGTATTCTTATACTGTAACTCTACAGTAGAGGAGCTTTCCCATCTTTCCGAGAGCATCGCTACAACATGTATCTGCGGTACACTCGGTAACTACCTCGGAAATGCTCTTGAAGAGAAGTACGGCGTACCTTATGTAAGAAGCATTAACCAGTGCGGTATCGAAGGATTCGAAGCATGGCTTCGTGAGATCGGTAAGGTAACGGGAAGATCCGAGAAGATCGAAGAATATATTGCCGAGCAGCGTGCTATCTATATGCCTCAGATCGAGGAAGTCAAGAAAGAGCTTCAGGGCCTTACTGCAGTACTCGGAATGGGTCCCGGTTATACCTTCGAAGTATCCCGTGTTCTTACCGAGCTTGGTATCAAGGTAGTATGGGCACTTGCATGGCACTACGACAAGAAGTACGAGAACGGAGACGTACCGCCTTCCATGATGTATCTTCTCGATAACGATATCGACTTCGAGGCATCTGTTGCAGATCAGCAGAACTACGAAGTAATGAATATCCTTCATAAGTATCAGCCTGATATGTACCTCTCACGTCACCCCGGTTCTACCGTATGGGCGATCAAGAACGGTACTCCCGCTATCTATGTAGCAGATGAGTACATGATCTTCGGTTATAAGCATACTCTCGAGTTTGCAAAGACTATCGTAGATGCAATAAAGAACAGGAGCTTTGAGGAGAATCTTGCCAAGAGGAGCAAGCTTCCTTACACAGACTGGTGGTATCAGCAGAATGTAGATAAGTTCCTTGAAGAGGTGAAGTAAGATGGCAAAATTATTGGACAAACAAAGATATAAGTGTGCACTCGGTGCCATGCAGACAGTACAGGCGATCGATCGTGCATTGCCTATCCTTCACTCAGGCCCCGGCTGCGCTCAGAAACTCTCGGAGAATACGGGAAGTTCGGGATACTTTTCTCCCAACATCTTCCCCTGTACGAGCATCAATGAGAAGGACGTTGTATTCGGCGGCGTAAAGAAGCTTGATTCTACTATCGAGAATGCTCTTAAGGTAATAGATGCAGATCTTTATATCGTACTTACGGGTTGTATCCCCGAGATCGTAGGTGACGATTCCGGTGAAGTCGTATCCAGATATGAGGATGCCGAGAAGCCTGTTCTCTATGCTCCTACTGCAGGATTCAAGGGTAATAACTTCAAGGGTCACGAGCAGGTAGTTGATGCTATCGTCGATCAGTACCTCAAGAAGAGCGATGAGAAGATCGAAGGTCTTGTAAATATCTGGGCAGACGTTCCTTATCAGGACCTTTTCTGGCTCGGTAATATCAGAGAGTTAGAGAAGCTCGTCTCCGAGCTTGGTCTTATCCCCAATACTATCTTCGGTTACAAGAGAGGTATCGAGAATATCAATAAGATCCCCAAGGCTCAGTTCAATCTTCTCGTATCACCCTGGGTAGGTCTCGGTAACATGAAGAAGATGGAGCGTAAGCTTGGTATCCCTTATCTTCACTATCCTACGCTTCCTATCGGAGCTACCGAGACATCCAAGTTCTTAAGAGCCGTAGGAGAGTTCGCAGGCGTTGACTCCGAGAAGGTCGAAGCCGTGATCAAGGAACACGAGGATTATTACTACTATCTTATCGGAAGATATGCTGATCTGTTCCTCGAGAACCGTGTTATCAACAAGCAGTTCACTGTTGTTGCCGATGCTCAGTATTCGCTAGGTATTACCAAGTTCCTTGTAAATGACTTGGGTCTTGTACCTGCTAAGCAGTTCATAACTGACGACACTCCCAAGAACTACAGAGATAAGATCACCGAGGAATTCAAGAAACTCAACTTCGGTATCGAAGCGGATGTATCTTTCGAGACAGACGGTTATAAGATCCACGAGGAGATCAAGACTCATGATTATCATGGCTATCCTCTTGTTCTCGGCGGATATTACGAGAAGGAGGTAACTGAGGATCTTAAGGGTAATTTCCTTAACGTCTCATGGCCTCATCAGGACAAGGTGGTATTCGACGACTTCTATGTAGGATATACGGGCGGCATAAGACTTATAGAAGATATCTATACAGTAGCTGTACAGAGATTCAACTGATAAAACTCTAAGCATTCCGCCTGTGGTCTTCGCCCCATCAAGATCACAGGCGGTAAGTTTAAGAGACGGAGGTAAAGGTAAGTGGCATACAAGATAGCAGTGGGATCTTCAGACGGTAAGAATGTTGATCTTAAGTTCGGAGAAGTAACTAAGTTCCTGATATACGAAGTCGGTGACGAAGTGCTCCTTTCGGAAGAAAGAGAATTCGTACCCGAAGAGAAAGCGGACACGGCGTGTGATTCTTCTTCCTGTGATACCAAAGGCTGCGGCGGTAACGGAGGCGGATGCAAAGGCCCCGGTGATGTGGCAGACAAGGTAGAACTAATAGCGGACTGCAGGGCTGTCGTATGTAAGAAGATCGGCTTTCAGGCACAAAAGCAATTCGAGAAGAAGGCTATATCCGTTTTCGATGTTGAGTGTGAAGTAAAGGAAGCACTGGATAAGATCACCTTCTACTACAGAAGGATCGACAACCATGAATCCCTTCGCGGATGATTCTATAGAAAGGAGAGATCCCGATAATGATCGTAACAACCAAAGGAAAGAATGCACTTAAGTTCATGGTGGATCTCTCCATGTACCAGGGCGATAAGTATGTAAGATTAAAGGATGTCGCTCAGCGTGAGGATATATCCGAGAAATACCTTGAGCACATCGTATCTAATCTTCAAAGAGCTCAGAAGGTCATAAGCGCCAGAGGTGTAAACGGCGGCTATCGTCTTGCCAAGAAACCGCAGGAATATACGGTAGGCGAGATACTTAAGTGCATCGAGAATGATCTGTCATCTTCTAACTGTATAGGCGGAACCTCGAATGACTGTGAGAGGAAAGCACAATGTGTCTGTTATCCTTTGTGGATCAAGCTCGATACTGCTATAAACGGAGTGCTCGAGCATACGACGCTTCAGGACCTGATCGACTGGAACGGACAGATATGATCTATAGTCTCATGACTTTGGTATAATTACGTCATGAGACTTATTTTTGTTAGACACGGTGAACCCGATTACGATAATGACTGCCTGACACCTAACGGTATCGAGCAGGCGAAGATAACTGCCGAGAGGCTGCATAATGAAAACATAAGAGCCGTCTATTCTTCTCCCATGGGGAGAGCTTTAAAGACGGCTTCTTTTACTGCTCAAGATCACGGGCTCGAGGTACAGCCGTTGGAATTCATGCACGAGATAGACTGGGGCGGCAGAAACGGTGAGCCGCTCGAATACGATGGCCATCCATGGACCCTCTCGCATGATCTGATAACCGGTTCTCCCGAATATGCCAAGGGCGATAAGTGGAGAGAACATCATTTCTTCAAGGATAATATCTGCATCGACTACTATGATAAGATCGCCGATGCTTCTGATAAGTTTCTGTCAGTCTATGGTCTTAAAAGGGAAGGGGATATGTACCGTTGTGTGAGCCCTTCTGACGATACCATAGCGATATTTGCTCACGGAGGTTCCGGAGGCGCACTGATCGCTCATCTTTTGAGCCTGCCGCTCCCTTTCGTATATGCATCTATGCCCTACGGAGTATGTTCGGTATCTATATTTGATTTCACGCCTTTAAACGGCGACCTGATCGTCCCGAGGATCGAGCTCTTTAACGATATGACTCATTTAGGAGAAGTTCGAAAGGAAAAGCTCAGGTTCGAGAAATAAGGTTTATCATCCGATAAGATCTTTCAGTGTCTTGTGGTAGAAGAAGTCGTGGACCATCTTATCGAATTCAACCCACATGGGAAGAGTCTGACATGACTTCTTTCTGTCGCACTTAAATCCCTTATCGGCAAGACAGGCAACAGAGTTAAGAGGTCCTTCCATGAGCTCCAAGATCTCGCCGATCTTATACTTCTCGGGCTTCTTTACGAGCTTATAGCCGCCGCCCTTTCCGCTGGCACCGACAACGAGACCACCCTGGACCATCTCCTTAACGATTATCTCTAAGTACTTCTTGGAGATCTCCTGCCTCTCGGCGATATCCTTGAGCGGAATATAATTGCCGGTATCGTGCTCGGCAAGATCTATCATTACTCGAATTGCATATCTTCCTTTAGTAGAGATCATAAGAAATACCCCTTAATCATTGGATTTGCTTCACCTATTATACCGAAAGGTAATAGGGTAAATCAATGCCCATTCACCTATTGACACAGTAGGTAAAAGGGTGTAACATTCCATCAAGGCTTAAGTGAAAGGAAAATCGAATATGATCTATGCAGATAATGCTGCTACCACCAAGATGAGTGAAGCAGCCGTAAATACAATGGTATCCCTTATCGGAGATATATATGGTAACCCTTCGAGCCTCTATGCTTTCGGACAGAAGGCAAAGGAAGCTCTCGAGAAGGCCAGAGAGGAAGTTGCACAGGCTATTGGTGCCAACCCCAGGGAGATCCTCTTCACATCAGGAGGAAGCGAAGCAGATAATCAGGCTCTTATCTCCGCAGCAAAGCTCGGTGAGAAGAACGGTAAGAAGCATATTATCTCCACGGCTTTCGAGCATCACGCTATCCTTCATACGCTGAAGAAGCTCGAGTCAGAAGGATTCGAAGTAACTCTTCTTCCCGTACATGAGAACGGTATCGTCCGTCCCGAGGAAGTCGAGGCGGCTATCAAGGATGAGACTGCTCTTGTAACCGTAATGTATGCAAATAACGAGATCGGTACCATCCAGCCTATCCGCGAGATTGGTGCCATCTGCCGCAAGCACGGCGTACTCTTCCATACTGATGCAGTACAGGCAGTTGGACACATAAAGGTAAATGTCGAGGAAGATAATATCGATTTTCTCTCCGCATCGGGACACAAGTTTCACGGCCCTAAGGGCACAGGTTTCCTCTATGCAAAGAAGGGCATAAGACTTACGAACCTTATCGAGGGCGGAGCTCAGGAAAGAGGCAAGAGAGCAGGTACGGAGAATGTACCCGGTATCGCAGCAATGGCAACGGCACTTAAGGAATCTGTCGATAATCTCGATAACTATGCGGCAAAGCTCACACCTATCAGAAACAAGATAATCGCAGGTCTTAAGGAGATCCCTCATTCCGCGATCAACGGTGATGAGAACAGCAGAGTTCCGAGTAACATCAATTTCTGCTTTGAAGGTATCGAGGGAGAGTCACTCCTTCTCCTTCTGGATGACAAGGGCATCGCAGCTTCTTCGGGTAGTGCCTGCACATCAGGTTCCCTCGATCCGAGCCACGTGCTCCTCGCTATCGGCAGAGTACACGATGTAGCACATGGTTCCTTAAGATTAAGTCTCGGTGAGGATATCACGGATGAAGATGCAGATTACATCATCAAGTCGGTAAAAGAAGTAGTTGAATACTTAAGAGGCTTCTCTCCCGTATGGAGAGACCTGGTAGCAGGCAAAGGCACATTCATACTGTAAGAAGGAGATAAAGATATGGCACTTTATAGCGAAAAGGTAATGGATCACTTCAGAAATCCCAGAAACGTAGGAGTACTCGAGGATGCTAACGGCATCGGCGAAGTAGGTAACGCCAAGTGCGGTGACATCATGAAGATGTACTTAAAGATCGAGAACGACATCATCGAGGATGTTAAGTTCGAGACATTCGGATGCGGCAGCGCCATCGCTTCCAGCTCCATGGCAACAGAACTCATCAAGGGCAAGCCCCTCGAGGAAGCAAAGAAGCTTACTAACAAGGCAGTAGCGGAGGCTCTCGACGGACTCCCTGACTATAAGATGCACTGCTCCGTCCTGGCACAGGAAGCCATCGAAGCAGCGATCGAGGACTATAACAGCAGAAAGTAAATATCATTCAAAGTCATATTGAAACCTGAAGAAGAGCTCTGAGGCATGTGTCTTGGAGCTTTTCTTTATGTCCACGTCGGTTATCCAAATTGACTGTCATTCCGGCTGATGATAAAATCAGTGTATAAAAGAGGTGCCTCACAGACGGTTACCTCGGATTTGTCAATTTATGACCGCATCTTTGGCTAGGGCGGTCATTTTTTATTGGAGTTAACAAATAATGATATAATACTCTTGGTTACGAAATGTATTCACATGGATCTATGAGGGGGGATATCTATGGGTTACAACTTTTTCAATGTCAAGAAGATAAAGGATTCATTCAAGGTAAAGCTCGAGCAGTTTCTTAAGTCGCTCGGACCTGCGATCGCAAACGGTGAAGATATCACATTCGCAGATAATGACGTTACTTATGCTTTAAAACTCCAGCACGAAAGGATCATCGACAAGGGTCTTGAGATCAAGTATGAGACATACGAGAGAGATAAGACACCCGATACCGTATTAGTCGGTCAGAACTGGACTGACGCACATTATGAGAGCTCCGTCTGCTTTAAGCGAATCGGTGTCAGGAGAACTGTTACCAAAGACGGCAAGAAGCTCTATAAGGATGACCGAAAGACAGTATCGTACCAGACACTAACTGACGTAAGAACAGGTACTCATCCTGATGATGAGAGTTATTGCTGCCCAAGCTGCGGTTCCGTAGCGAAGATCTCGGAACTTGTTAACGGATGCCCTTATTGCGGTATCAGGTACAAGATGGACGATCTTTTCCCGAAGGTAACGAGTTACTATTTTCTTGACGATGTCGGAATCACCGGCAGTGAGGGCAAGAAAGGCATGGCGCCGTTCCTTATCGCTATGCCGCTCTTACTGAACATTAGCTATTTCATCTTTAATGCGGATGAATTGAGCCGCGGCTCCGGCGTGGGTAAGTTCATTCTTATCTTTGCCACCATCTTCGGTTTGAGTCTGCTTGGTCTGTTCACGGGTTATGTCTTTTTCTCGATGACCCTGCTTGCCAGACTGATAGCTACCGGTATCAATGAATCATCCAAGATGGGTACCGCAGGTTCCAGGAGCAGATTCGAAAAGAGGATGAAGGCATTAAGCCCCGAGTTCTCTTTCGAGTATTTTACGAGTAAGGCGATATCGCTTATAAAGACAACGATCTATTCGAAGGATGAGCAGGATCTGCTATTTTATACCGGAAAGCCTGTCGATCCCGCATTTAAGGATATCATCGATCTTAACTACGGCGGTGCTTTGGGTATCGCAGGTTTTGATGAGAAGGACGGTATCACGACTGTATGGGCGGATGCTTTCTTCGATGCTCTTTATGCCGGTGAGGAGAAAGTGAAGTTCAAAAGGCAGTGCTTTAGAGCAGTATTTCAGAGAAGAACGGATATTCCCGTTAACCTCAACTTCTCCATGACGAGGATCCAGTGCCCTTCATGTGCATCGAGCTTTGATGCGACAAAGAATAAGATCTGCCCGAGCTGCGGTCATGCTTACGAGATCTTATCCGATGACTGGGTACTCGTCGACCTTAAGCTCAAGAAGTAAGTCGAGATGACTTTATACTCTCTTTAACTATACGGGTGAATTCCTTAATCCCGTATTAGCGTTCTATTAATCTGACAGCCAGCTCATCGCATCGGGTAGCGCACTTGCCGCGGCGAATGCAGCAATGCTCGGTGCTTCGACATGTGTGAATAAGAGTGAAGCGGCTAAGAAGTAAGATTTGATAATTACTGATCAACACGAAAGGAGACAGGGCTTCCTGTCTCCTTTTTGGTGCTTTCAAAGTGTATAATGTTTATGGAGTTATCGGAGGTTGATCAATGAAAGCAAATTGTGAATACTGTGGAAGCGAGATAGATAATACACTTGAGGAGTGTCCTCATTGCGGAGCGAAGAATCCGAATTTTCAAAGGACGGTAACAGGTACTCCAAAGACTATAGATGAGCTTAAGGCTTTCTGTGATTCAAAGGGCTTAAAGCTCGATACGATGCATATTCATCTCGGCGAAGATTTTAAGGAGCCGAAGGCTTTCGGTATCTATAAGAATGAAAAGAACGGTCACTTTGTCGTATATAAGAACAAGGCGAACGGTCAGCGTGCGATAAGATACGACGGTACTGATGAAGCCTATGCCGTAAATGAGCTTTACCTGAAGATCAAGGACCTTCTTAATGAGGCAAGGGAAGCAACTGCAGGAAAGCCGCGACCGACTTCCACGACTACGAGACCCGGTACACTCAAGAAAGGAAGTCTCGCATATGTACTTTGCTGGATCGCGCTGATCCTGATCGCCGGTTGGGTGATCATATTAGGTATCGTCGGAGCATTCAGATCAGTCTTCGGTAATAAGAACGGATACTATGAATACAGGGGCGACAGATATTATCGTCACGGTTCCTATTGGTATACATACGATGAGGATGACGAGGAGTGGGAAGTCGCACGTAATATCGACGAATATGTCGACAAGGATGATTACCTCGGATCAGATTACGACAGGGATTACGATGTAGAGGAATTCCCGACAGAGGATTATTCGAGTGACTGGGAATCCGACAGCGACTGGGACGATGACGACGACTACGATTGGAATGATTCATATGATGATTACGACTGGGGCGGTGATTCCGGCGGAGTAGACTGGGACAGCGACTGGCGTATCAGATTTGATTTTGGAGACTTTATCTGATGAAAGTTAATTGCGATTACTGCGGTAACTATATGGAGACGACAGATGAATCCTGCCCTCACTGCGGTGCCGTAAATACTCACGTAGCAGGACATTATTCCAAAGGCCCGACTACCATTGCCGAGCTCGTGACATATTGTGATGAAAAGCATCTGCCGCTCGACAGGATGCATGTGCATATCGGTGAGGATTATAAAGAGCCTAAGGCTTTCGGTATCTACAGGGATGCTGCGAGCGGTCACTTTGTCGTGTACAAGAATAAGGCTGACGGTCAGCGTGCCGTAAGATACGAAGGTATGGACGAAGCATACGCGGTAAATGAGCTCTACCAGAAGATAAGATCGATGGTAGCTAACGCGCGCGGAAGAAACTAACGGAGGAAAGATATGGAACATTTTGCATTCTTTAAGAGCATACTTGATATGGACAGGGCGCCTGTGGTGGTCTGCGACCTGGAGCACACGATTATCTACATGAATCCCGTTGCGATCAAGAGGTATCACGGAGACCTGACGGGTAAGAGCCTGATGGCATGCCATAACCCGAAGTCATGCGAGATGATCGAGAAGGTCATTAAGTGGTTCGAGGATTCTCCTGAGAATAACATCACATATACATTCCGAAACGATAAGGAAAACAAAGACGTATATATGGTAGCTCTTCGCGACGACTCGGGAAAGCTCATCGGATACTACGAAAAGCACGAGTATCGTGATCGCGAGACCATGCCTTTGTATGACGGTATCAAGTGATGAATAAAGTGATCGTCATTGGCTCGCCCGGAGCAGGGAAGAGTTACTTTTCAAAGCAGCTCGCATCTTCAATTGAGCTGCCGTTATACCATCTGGATAACATCTACTGGAAAGAAGACAGGACGCATATATCCCGTGATGAGCTGATACTCAAGATGAACGAGATCATGGACGGGGATAAGTGGATAATAGACGGGAACTATATAAGCACGATAGAGCATAGGATCAGCCGCGCTGAGACTATATTCTTCCTGGATTTTCCGACGGAAGTCTGTATGGAAGGTATCGCTTCCAGAGTCGGTGTTAAAAGGGATGATATGCCCTGGACGGAGGATGAACTTGATCCCGAATTCAGAAAGTTCGTAGAAGAGTTTCAGGCGGAGACCAAACCCCGTATCGACGAGATCCTTTCGCGTTATCACGATAAGGAACTTTACAGGTTCACATCAAGAGAAGACATAAGAAGATTCATGGAGGATCTATGATCATTTGCGACTTTTTTCTCTGCTATTCGTCTATATGTATATGAGAATATGCTCGGAGATGTGAATATGAAAAAGACGCTACCCATTCTACTTGCTTCTACATTAATGCTGACTATGCTTACAGGTTGTAATATACCCGGCAGAGCAAAAGTCTCTGCTGTCGAAAGATATGAGGTGAGCGAGCTTCAGTCCCGTGATGGAGTCATGCTTCGAGTATCGACCGGCAACAACGGTGAGATGAGCAGTAGTGATGATGAATGGTCAAGAACTTCATATGAGATCATGTGGGACGGAACTATAAAGAGGGATGTTAACTATATGCTTTCGGGAAGTATATCGGATGATCCCGTCGTATTGAGTGAAGAGGATTACCGGACTTTATATGAATTTGCCGAGGGTGCGTATCTTAATGATTCTTTTGCTGAATACTCAGAGCAGGCAGCCGACGGAGCGGTCTGGACTTATACATACTATCCGACAGACAAAGAAGATTCAGTGTGCCTTTACAGAGGCTATGCGTATGATAACGAGGAGCTTAGTCAGATACAGGATATCGTAAGGTCATATTTCCCTGACGAGGAATATTACGGTCCTTTACATACAGAAGATCAGTAAGCACAACTAAAATAAGAACATCCGCCTTGACAAAGGACAGATCCGTGATAACATATGAACAGATATTCATATGAATGGTTGTTCAAGCGTGGAGGAGAACGGATATGTTTTGGGACAAGATCGCAGTTTTTTACGACCTCTTTGAGAGGGCATACAACAATAAGGTTATCAACGGCACTGCATCTATATGTGCTTCGTTTATGGACAGGGAAGATGAGGTGCTCGAATGTGCATGCGGTACGGGACTTATCACAGCTGGTACTGCACCGCTTACTTCAAGATATGTAGCAACTGACTTCTCAGAAAAGATGCTCAATAAATGCCGTCGTAAGATGAAGGGGCACTCCAATACTATGATCGAGTTTGCAGATATCACGGCTCTTTCCTATGCAGACGATTCTTTCGATAAGGTCATAGCCGGCAATGTTATCCATCTGCTGGATGATCCGAAGAAAGCTTTGGATGAACTCAGAAGAGTAGTAAAGCCCGGCGGGATGATCCTGATTCCGACTTATCTTACCAAGACTGATGGAGCGCACCGCGGCTTGGTCGGTGTCTTTAACAGGATGGGTGCCAACTTTAAGAAGATGTTCGATATGGATTCTTACAGAGCTTTCTTCGAAGATATGGGATATAAGGATATAGAGTATAGAACGGCAGAAGGCAAGATGCCCTGCTGTATTGCGATCATCAGGGTTTGATCAACGGATATAACAGTCTGTCATTGACACGTTGATCTACAGGTGGTATTTTATGGATGAATAAATATTCATTCATAAGAGGAGAGGATATATGCCTAAGTCTGAGGAACGTTGCCGGGAGATAAGAGAAGAGACCAGAGATCTCATCGTCAGAAAGTCTGCGCTGTATTTTGCAAGAAACGGATTCTCCGGTACCAAGATCAGCGATCTGTCCAAGAATATCGGTATTGCCCAGGGCTCGATATATAACTATTTCGAATCAAAGGAAGAGCTCTTTGCCGAAGTATATTCCATATCTGATAAGATAGCTGGAGTTCATAAGCTGGACACGGTAGCAAAGCTGCCTTTTCCTGCTGATAAGAAGATCCGAATGCTTTCTGACCACATTATCAAGAACATTAAGAAGGATGAGATGTTTTCGGCAGGTATCGCTCTCTTTACCCAGAGGATGCTCGAGGGAGAAGCCGATAATTCTTTCTATAAGACAACAGAGAAGATCATAAGGAGCGGCCAGAAGGAGGGCAGCGTAGTAGCAGGTAGTGCGGCAAAGCTCGCCGAGTACTACTGGGGCGTTGTCTATCTTTATGCTCTGAAGAGTTTATATACAGAGGATCCCACGATGATCACGGCAAGTGATCTTAGCAGGATCTTATTGAGGGATAAGTAATATGATAGCGTTGATAACAGGTGCAACAGGCGATATTGGCGAAGAGTTCGTTAAGGGCGTTATAGGTGAGGTCGATAAGATCTGGGCTGTAGGAAGAAGCGAAGAGAAACTTGAAAGTCTTAGGGAGACGTTCGGAGATCAGATAGTTCCGGTCAAAACGGATCTTTCTGACAGGGAAGATATCATGAGACTATGCTCCCGTATAGAAGAGGAAAAGCCGCAGATAAAGTATCTTATCAACAATGCCGGTACGGGAAAGATGGCTCCTTTATCAGAGTTTTCTTACGATGAGATAGATAGTCTTCTGCAGATCAATATGACGGCGGCAACGCTTCTTTGCCGTGCCGCGATACCTTATATGGCTAAGGGCGGATATATCCTTAATATCTGTTCGGCATCAGCATTTCAGCCTAATCCGTATATCGCACTTTATTCCGCGAGCAAGAGTTATCTTCTGTCCATGACCAGGAGCCTTAATGTGGAGAATAGTGATATCAACTGTATAGCGGTATGCCCCGGGTGGGTAGATACAAAGATGCTCTCTAAGATGCATGACGGCAAGAAGGTGGAATACCCCGGGATAGTTACCGCGCAGAAGGTAGTAGAGGATGCGCTCCGTGATGCAAAGAATGGGAAGGACGTATCAGTATGTTCCCCATATTACAGATTCATGAGGTTCTATAGCAAAGTGATGCCCCATAAGATCGTAATGAAACAGTGGATCAAAGGGATAAGAGAGTATATATGAGATATAAGATCGAGACTGAGAGGACCAATCTGTTCGACACGAATATCTTGATCACGATGCGAGTGCGGCTTAATGAAGCAGTTCCTTTCGAGGCGCTGCATGCTGCTTTTATCAGGGCGTGTAGAGTTCATGAAGTGTTGAATATGAAAGTGGTCTTAGAGCCTTCAGGGGAAGCTTACTATATTGAAAATGAAGTACCTCATAACAGCTTTGTAAGTACGGATCTGTCGCTGCAGGAGCTTATAAACAACAATGAGAAGAAGAGATTCCTGATAGAAGACGGTGAGTTCATTAGAGGATTTCTCTCTCCTGACGGGATAATCTTCATGATGCATCACTTAGGCGGTGACGGTAAGTCACTCCTCTACTTTATCGAGACATTCTTCAGGTGTCTTGCGGGAGAAGAGTGCGAGCCGGTTCCTTTCAGGTCACTGACGCTTGAAGAGCTTCCAAAGAAGAGTCGATTGCCTTTTGTATACGGACTTCTGGTCAAGTTCTGGAACGGAAGGTGGCAGAAGGAGCGAAGAGTATTTACTTTCGAGGACCTGGATAAAGCATATGACCTGTTCTGGAAGGACCGAAGGACCGTTATAGATATCAGGAACTACGACAGGGAAGAACTTGAAAAGCTCCTTTCCGGATCGAAGGCTATGGGTGTGACACTCACATCGTATCTGATCGCAGATATGCTCAAGAATGTAAAGAAGGAAGCTGACGTCGGTCTTGCCGTTGACGGGAGACTTGACGGCAATCGCTCTATGGGTAATCAGGCGACGGGTATTGCTATCAAGTACAGATATTATGATCATTTTCCTTTTGAAGATCATGCGAAGTGCATTAATATGCTCCTGAAGAAGAGACTCTCTGATATCAGGGCACGCTATTTTGTACTTCACTTTATGGGGAGACTTGATCCGACATTAACAGATGCTCTCAATATGGAAAGAGCGGGATATTTTAAGAGCAGGATCTCATCGAGAGCTGCAGAGGCTATGGGGTATGGCAGTAAGACAAAGGATATCAGTATCACTAATCTGACGCGTGCGGATATACCTCTTGAATATGGTCCTTATAAGATCGAGGATATAGCATTTATTCCTCCGGTAATCGCCTACGGAAAGAATGTCGTAGGAATAGTCACGGCTGGCGATACCATGAATGTTGTATGGCATGTTTATGAGAAGAATTGAGCCTCTGTATCTCATATTCTTTGTCCCGACGGTTATAGGTCTTATAACGGGGTTATTCTCTGATCTTGAGATAAGCAGGGCTTTGTATTCGGAAAATAATACTCTTGCCGTGATACTTAGTGTTATAGGACTTTATTTGTATTACGGTTCATTTGTGTTCTTTATAGGAGTCCTCGGTAAGCAATTGTCTCTGAGTGTAAAGAGGAGAACGCTTAAGCTCCCGATACTTCTTATCTACACCTATCTGGCGCTCTTGACGTCAACATACGGTGCTGGAGCCTTTATGAGCGATTCGGTATGCGGGTTTCTATATGAGGATGCACCGCATACCATAACATCATATGCGGTTCAGGGACTCTTTCTCTTCTTTCCGTTATTCTTTGCAGGGTTGATCATTAATGGTAAGAAGTGCGATAAGCAAGTGATAAAGGATCTGATGATACTCCTGTCACTGATGACCGTTGCATTATGTTTTTCCAATATAGTTAAGAGTGTCTTCATGCGCCCTAGGTACAGGATAACTCTCATGGGATATGAAGGGATAGGTTTTGTACAATGCTTTGATATATTCAGGGAAGGTAGGGATCTCAAGTCGCTTTATCATCTGGTATCCGATGATCTTGCATCCTTTTATAGCGGACACGCCATGAATGCGGCAATGGGTATGGTGATTATGCCGTGTTACGCTCATGTATTCACACGGCTTAGAGGAAAAGAAAAATACCTTTCCATGATCGCAGTTGTTATTGCTGTACCGGTTATGTTTTCCAGGATAGTTCTGGGTGATCATTACCTGAGTGATATCTCAGTCGGTTCTCTGGTCGGAATAGTATTTTGCCGGCTGTTCTTACTGCTGCGATCAACCGTCCGTAGAACTCCCTGAAACACTATTTTCTTTCAGGGAGAAAATAAATTCCTATAAACCTATTGACATAGTAGGTTAATACAAATATAATCTCACCATACAACAAAGAACGAAAGGAGAGGCGTTCATATGAGAAGTTTAGCTTACAAAGGATCTGCGAAAGCCATGTGTTGTCGAATGTATCGAATGCGGGCTTTGGTGTCCGGGACGCGAATGTGTGAGAGTGTGCGCCTCGATATTGTTCGATGTTGAAATAAACAGCAGAACATAAGCCATTAGCCCGGAGCTTGAGTCGTCAGCTTCGGGCTTTTTAATCTCAAAATAATCAATAACGAAAGAAGGAAATTACAGATGAGCCTTAATATAAATTCACTTTTGATCCACGGAGGAATAGACGGAGACGAGACAACAGGAGCAGTAAATGTTCCTATATACCAGACATCGACATATAAGCAGGACGGTCTTGGTAAGGACAGAGGATGGGAATATTCAAGAACGGGAAATCCCACGAGAGCTGCACTTGAAAAGCTCATAGCAGATCTTGAGCAGGGCGAATACGGACTTGCTTTCGCATCGGGTCTTGCCGCGATAAATACAGTTCTTTCACTCTTTAAACGAGGTGACAAGCTCCTGGTATCGGATAATATCTATGGCGGTACGTTCAGGATCCTCGATAACGTATTCAAGAATTTCGATATCACATATCAGATCGTAGATACTTCGGATGAAGCTGCTGTGGAAGCTGCGATCGATGATACCGTAAAGGCAGTCTATATAGAGACTCCCGCTAACCCTTTGCTTACGGTAACTGATATCGAAGCAGTATCAAAGAGCGCACATAAGCACGATAAGCTCGTGATCGTAGATAATACTTTCCTGACTCCTTATCTTCAGCGTCCTCTGACACTCGGTGCCGATATCGTTATCCACAGCGGAACAAAATACCTGGGAGGCCACAGTGATACGATCTCCGGTCTTGTCGCCGTTAAGGATAAGGCTATTGCCGACAGACTTTACTATCTTCAGAATGCCATCGGCGGAGTACTCGCTCCCTGGGACAGCTTCCTGATGATAAGAGGTATCAAGACCCTCGGTGTTCGTATGGACAGGCATGTAGCCAATGCAGAGAAGATCGCAAGATGGCTCGTCGGCAGCGGATATGTGAGCAAGGTGTATTATCCCGGTCTTGAGACTGATCCCGGATATGAGATCCAGAAGAAACAGGCTGACGGTGCCGGCGCTATGATCTCTTTCGTGCTCAATGATAAGTATGACTACAGAAAGTTCTATGAGTCATTGAACCTCATCACGCTTGCAGAGAGTCTCGGCGGAGTAGAGTCGCTCGTATGCCATCCCGCTACGATGACCCATGCGGCTATCCCCCGTGAGATCCGTCAGGAAGTTGGTATCGTAGATGAGCTCATAAGATTCTCCGTAGGTATCGAAGATGCAGACGATCTTATCGCGGATCTTGAGCAGGCCATAAAGGCATCTGTGAAAGCGTGATCAAGATGGCAGGAGTTTATTCTGATATCAGGGAGATGATCGGCAATACGCCGATACTGAAGATCACCCATATGGGCGTCAAGCCCGGAGTAAATATATATGCAAAATTGGAACTCATGAACCCCGCAGGAAGCGTCAAGGACCGTGTAGGACTCTACATGATAGAGGACGCGAAGAAGAGAGGGATCTTAAAGGAAGGCGGAACGATCGTAGATGCGACAGCGGGTAATACAGGAATAGGAATCGCAGTCGCAGCTTTGAATCAGGGCATCAGGGTCATATTCACTGTTCCCGAGAAGTTCTCTCTTGAAAAGCAGAAGGTCATGAAGGCTTTAGGCGCCGAGATCATCCACACATCAAGAGAAGAGGGTATGCTCGGAGCAGAGAAGAAGGCAGAGGAGCTCCTTGCAAGTATAGACGGAGCAGTATCATTAAGGCAGTTTCGAAATCCCGCCAATCCCCTGGCTCACTATGAGACAACGGGTCCCGAGATCTACTCGCAGCTTGAAGGCAATATCGATTTCTTTGTAGCAGGTGCGGGATCAGGCGGAACATTCACGGGAGTCGTTAAGTATCTGAAGGAGCAGAACAGCGACATAAAGGGAGTTCTCGCAGATCCTTACGGCTCAACTATCGGAGGCGGCGAGCACCACGATTACGATATCGAGGGTATCGGCAATGACTTTATCGCGGATACCATGGATATAACTCTCGTGGACAGCGTAATAAAGATAAGCGATGACGAGGCTTTCGATACTTCCAGAGCCCTCGCGCTTCATGAAGGTATCCTCGCGGGATCCTCATCGGGAGCCGCACTGGCCGCGGCTCTCAAATTGGCAGAGACTATCGATCACGGAAATATCGTAACGATATTCCCCGATCGCGGTGACAGATATCTAAGTAAAGGACTATTTGACTGATGACAAAAGTATACGAGCTTAAGCATGTCTATAAGACATACCGAAACGATGGTAAGGAATTTGAGGCGCTGAAGGATGTAAGCCTCGATGTAGAAGAAGGTGAGATCTTCGGTATCATCGGAATGAGCGGTGCGGGTAAGTCGACTCTCGTACGAACACTTAACCGACTGGAGGATGTTACTTCAGGTACCGTTAAGTTCTACGATAAGGATCTGGCGGCGCTGAGCGCACGTGAACTTCGAAATGTCAGGCATTCCATCTCCATGATCTTTCAGAGCTTTAACCTTCTGAACCAGAGAACTGTCGTTCAAAATGTCGAGCAGCCCCTGCGTATCGCGGGAGTCCCAAGAAGCAAGCGCCGTGACATAGCTTTAGATATGCTTAAGATCGTAGGACTTGAAGATAAGTGGAATGTATTTCCCGCACGTCTGTCGGGAGGCCAGAAGCAGAGAGTTGCGATAGCCAGAGCCCTGGCTGCTGATCCGAATGTTCTTCTCTGCGACGAGGCAACGAGTGCACTGGATCCCAAGATCACGGGCGAGATATTAGATCTCCTCAAGAAGATCAACAGGGAGAGAAATCTCACGATCGTTATCATCACGCACGAGATGAGCGTAGTAGAGAAGATCTGCGACAGGGTAGCGATCATCGATAACGGTGAGCTCGCTGAGATAGGCGAAGTCAGGGAAGTATTCAGTAACCCGAAGTCAAATGCCGCAAAGAAGCTCGTATTCCCGTCGAATCCTTTCGCACCGTCGAGCGAAGACGGAAAGCTCATAAGGATAGTATTTGACGGAACGCAGTCAAGTGAACCTTTTATCGCGAACCTGGTCGAGCAGACAGGCAGGAAGGTGAATATCTTAAGTGCCAACACAAGGAGCGTAGGCGGCATCGGTTACGGCCAGATGGTATTAGAGCTTCCGCCGGATCCAGAAGACCAGGATGTGATTATTAATTTCTTTGAAGCAAGCGGACTTACCGTATCGGAGGTGCAGATAGATGACTGATTATATAGTAGAAGCAATTCAGAAGGGTATCCTCGAGACACTGCAGATGACCTTCTTCGCATCGCTCTTTTCATATCTGATAGGACTTCCCTTAGGTGTTCTCCTTTATGCAACATCCAAGGGCAGACTCCTTGAGAATCGTGTAGTGAACTTTATAGTAGGACTTATCGTCAACATCATGAGATCTCTGCCGTTCCTGATCCTTCTCGTATTACTCATTCCTTTTACGAGACTTATAGTAGGAACATCCATCGGTACAAAGGCGACTATCGTTCCTCTTACCGTCGGTGCGATACCTATCGTAGCAAGGATGGTAGAGTCTTCACTTTGCGAAGTTCATCCGGGAATCATAGAGGCAGCTAAGTCTATGGGCGCGTCACCGCTTTATACGATCATCCACTTCATAATCCCCGAAGCGGTTCCTTCACTTCTTCAGGGAGCAGCGATCAATATCGCGACCGTTCTTGGCTATTCTGCGATGGCAGGTGTCATCGGCGGAGGCGGACTCGGAGCTATTGCTTTGCAGTACGGCTACTACAGATATCAGAAGGATGTCCTCTGGACTACGGTAGCACTTCTTGTTGCGATGGTAATGGTCATCCAGGAAGTCGGAACCATACTTGCGAAAGCAAAGCGCAAGGTCTGATTGACAGTCTATCCTTCATAAGTTATTGTTAACTTACAAAGAGGGAACAATGGCGTTTCATCCGTGTAGGATGGAGCGCCTTTTTTCTGGGATCCAAAAGTCGGTGAAAGTGTCGTTTTCCAAAGGAAAAAACGACGTTTTTAGCGACTCTCACAAAGGAGGTCCGTATGGCAGCTTTTGACAGAATACTAAGCGGGATACCCGAACTGGACTATGCGCTCGATAATATAAGGCTCGGCGATAACGTTGTCTGGCGGGTGACTTTGCGGATGATCACAAGGTCTTCGGGATAGTTCATGTATATGACGTAAGCGGTAAGGACCTCAAGGTATATAACGATATTGCAAATGAGCATCTGGTCATAAGCTTTTAAGGAGTGGGATATGGAACTTTCATTCAGATGGACTGACGGAAAAGATAAGGACTTTCAGGGATTCTATCTCAAGACGGAAGAATTCTACAGCAGCATCGTCGGAGGCAGGAAGAACAGGGAAGGTTTTATCCCATATAACATATCCGAAAGTATATCGGATGTCCTTATAGCGGAGGTTGACGGTAAGGCAGTCGGCTGCGGCGGACTTAAGATGTATTCCCCGAGCACGGTCGAGATCAAGAGGCTGTGGGTCGATCCGGACTATAGAGGCGCACATATAGCAACTGAGATAATTGAGCGTCTCGAAGACAGAGCGGAAAGAGAAGGATGCATAAGGCTAATTCTCCAGACACGCCCTCAGATGGAGGAAGCGGTAGGGCTATATACGAAGAGAGGGTACAAAAAGATAGAAAATTATCCGCCTTACGACAAGCTTGAAGGCGCGATCTGCTTCGCGAAAGATATTTGAAACCCAATAAAATCAGGCGTTTGAAGCCTTTTGGCATAAAAGGTAAAATAATTTCCTATAAACCTATTGACATAGTAGGTATATAGAGTTAAACTTACACCATCTTAAACGAAAGGAAGACGTGAGAATGAGACATTCAATAACTCAATATCGGAATAGTGTCATGTGTTGTCGAATGCTATACTCCCGGGCACACAATATGGTTGGTGCGTACGGACATGAGTCCTCACGCCTTCGAACAACGCGATGTTGAAATAAACGATGCTAAGACCATGTGCCCGGGAGCTTAATCAGAAAGCCCCCGGTTTTTTATTGTAAAGACCAAAAAGAAATGGAAAACAAAATAATCAAACAGGAGAAAATAATATGAAGACTATTACACTTAAGAAGATCGCAGCAACAGCATTATCATTCGCAGTATTATCATCCTTCGCAGGATGTTCGGCAACAGAAGAGACATCCGCTGCAGCAGGAACAACAGCAGGTTCATCCACTGAGGATACAACGGCAGCAGAAGAACAGACAGCTGAGAGCGTAACGATCACGGTAGGCGCAAGCATCACACCTCACACAGAGATACTTGAGATCGCAAAGCCCATTCTCGCTGAGCAGGGCATCACGCTCGAGATCGTATCTCTTGAGGATTACATCACACCTAATACTGGCGTTATCGAAGGAAGCCTTGATGCCAACTACTGTGAACATCAGCCCTATCTTGATCAGTTCAATGCAGAGAACGGATCTGACCTTGTATCCATCGGAGCTATTCACTACGAACCCTTCGGAATCTATGCAGGCAGAGTTGATTCACTCGCTGACCTCCCTGACGGAGCAACGATCGCAGTCCCCAATGACGTAACAAATGAAGCAAGAGCACTTCTTCTTCTCGAGCAGGAAGGTTTCATCACATTAAGTGAGGATGCAGGTATCAATGCAACGGTAGCAGATATTACTGATAACCCTCATGACATCCAGCTCGTAGAACTTGCACCCGAGCAGCTCGTAGCAACACTTCCCGATGTAGATTTCGCAGTCATCAACGGTAACTATGCTATCGAGGGCGGACTTCATGTCAGCCAGGCTCTCGCAGTAGAAGCTAATGACGGTCTTGCAGCTCAGACATACGGCAACATCATCGTAACTACTCCCGATCACGCAAATGATCCCGCACTTATCGCACTTGTAGAAGTACTTCAGAGCCCTGAGATCAGCGAATACATCACAGCAACATATGACGGTGCAGTAGTACCTCTTTACTGATAACAGACACATAAGATAATGGAGAATAAACACTATGAAGACTATTACACTTAAGAAGATCGCAGCAACAGCATTATCATTCGCATTCTTATCATCTTTCGCAGGATGCGCAGCAACTGAAGAAGAGACATCAGCAACAGTACTCGGAGAATCCGTAGGCTCATCTGCCGAGGATACGACAGCTTCTGAAGAGCAGGCAACAGAGAACGTAACAATCACTGTAGGCGCTAACATCACTCCTCATTCGGAGATCCTTGAATTCGCAAAGCCCCTCCTTGCTGAGCAGGGCATCACACTCGAAGTAGTTCAGCTCGAAGATTCCATCACACCTAATACCGGTGTTATCGAGGGAAGCCTTGATGCCAACTATTTCCAGCACGTACCTTATCTTGAGCAGTTCAACCTCGAGAACGGTTCTGACCTCGTATCGATCGGTGCAGTTCACTACGAACCCTTCGGTATCTACGCAGGACAGACAACTGATCTTGCAGAGCTTCCCGACGGAGCTACGATCGCAGTTCCCAATAACGTAACTAATGAGGCAAGAGCACTTCTTCTCCTCGAGCAGGAAGGTCTTATCGAAGTAGACGATGCAGCAGGCATCAACGCAACTATCGCTGATATCACATCTAACCCTCATGACCTTCAGTTCGTAGAACTCGCACCCGAGCAGCTCGTATCAGCACTTCCCGATGTAGACGTAGCGATCATCAACGGTAACTACGCTATCGAGGGCGGACTCGATGTACACGATGCACTTGCGGTTGAGGCTAATGACGGACTTGCAGCTCAGACATACGGTAACATCATCGCTACTTCTCCCGACAAGGCAGACGATCCTGCACTTCTCGCACTCGTAGAAGTACTCCAGGGACCCGAAGTAAGCGCATTCATCCAGGAGACATACGGCGGTGCAGTAGTACCTCTGTACTGATAAGTAAGGAGTGAAGAACAATGATCGGATTTGAATACTATAACCCGGCGAAGATCGTATTCGGAGAAGGCAGCGAGAACAAGCTGAAGGATCTCCTTGCTGAATACCATGTAAGATCGCTCCTTCTCGTATATAGCGGTGACTTCGTAAAGAAACTCGGCATATTCGATGTGATCGAGAATGCGGCCAAGGAACTTCAGATCCGATTCACGGAGAATGGTAATGTTGTTCCAAATCCGAGCATCGAACTCGTAAGGGAGCTCGTTGATCAGGGTAAGAAGAATGAAGTTGATTTCGTTCTTGCAGTAGGCGGCGGAAGCTCGATCGATACGGCTAAGGCGGTAGCACTCGGAATCCCCTATGACGGAGATGTATGGGACTTTTTCTCGAAGGGTGTGAGCCCGAAGGAAGTATTGAACATCGGAGTCATCGCTACTACCGCATCGAGCGGTTCGGAGACTTCCAACTGTGCGATCCTCTCAAGCGGTGAGTGGAAGCTCGGATTCGAGGACAACAGGATCATCCCCAAGTTCGCGATAATGAATCCGAAGTATACGGCGAATCTTCCCGTATACCAGACAGCAGTAGGTATCGCGGATGTACTCTCACATCTTCTCGAAAGATATTTCTCGGACGAGAAGAATTCCGATACGACAGACTACCTTATCGAGGGTGCGATCAGGGCACTTACGGTAAATGCCAGAAGGCTCATCGAGGATCCGACGAATATCAATGCAAGAGCTGAGATCCAGTGGCTCGCGAGTGTCGCACATAATAACTTCCTTGATGCCGGCAGGAGCGCTGACTGGGGATCTCACAGGATAGAGCACGAGCTCTCCGCTCAGTACAACATCACACACGGTGAGGGCATGGCAGTCGTATTCGTCGCATGGACAAAGTATATAGCTAAGATCAAGCCCTGGAGACTCGCACTCCTGGCAAGCAGAGTATACGGAGTCGATCCCTATGATTTCAGCGAAGAGGAAAGAGCACTCATTTTAGCTGAGAAGTTCAAGGATTTCTTTACAAAGCTCGGCGTAAAGACAACGCTTACGGACCTTAATATCGACGATAGGGACTTCAAGACGATGGCAGACCGTGCCACTAAAAACGGTAAAGTCGGACACTATGTACCGCTCGGCTCAGATGACATAGTAGAGATTTTGAAAATAGCACTTTAAAGATTTGAAAGGAGAACACAAAAATGGCTAGGATCAAGTTAGTAGAACAGAATGAGGCAACAGGCGAGGAGAAGGTAAGATACGACGAACTCGCAGGCAGAAACGCAGTAACGAACATGAAGAAGGGTCTTCTTAACGATGCTGCTACATACGATGCATACATGGCATGGTACACATCATGGAACAGACTCGTAGAGGTTATCGGTGAGAAGGACGCAGTCCTTTATGCACACGCTATCTCAACAACTAATTCCTGCAAGCTCTGCTCGCTCTTCTTCATAAGTGACGTTAAGGGTTTGGGACTTGATCCGGCTAACCTTCAGTACGATGAGAAGGAGACACTTCTTGCAAAGCTCGGCGAGTCCATCGTAAAGGATCCCACATCCGTATCAGATGAGCTCTTCGCAGACCTTAAGAAGTTCTTCAACGATCAGGAGCTCGTAGTGATCGTAGGCTTTGCAGGTCAGATGATCGCAACAAATAACTTTAACTCAGTATTCCGGATCGATGTAGACAAGCGCTTGCTCCCCATTATTGATGAGTTCAAGCCTGCTACATGGAGACAGAACATCAAGTAAGGTAAACCATGAGAACTCTGCTTACGTTCGGTGATTCAAATACCTGGGGGCTGATCCCCGGAACATCTCCTCTCAAGAGATTTCCATGGGAGAGCCGTTGGACAGGTATCCTTCAGAGCATGACCGATGAAGTTCGCATCATCGAAGAAGGTCTTTGCGGAAGGACGACGGTCTTTGAGGATGCATTAAGACCGGGAAGGCGTGGAGTAGCCTCTCTTCCCGGTATCCTCGAAAGCCATTCGCCGCTCGACGGAGTAGTGCTGATGCTCGGTACCAATGACTGTAAGTCGCTTTACGGAGCTTCGGCACACACCATAGGCAAGGGCATAGAGCTCTGCCTGGACGAGATAGTTAAGTTCGTAGATCCTTCAAAGATACTTCTTGTATCTCCGATACACTTAGGTGAAGACGTTTGGCATCAGGATAAGGATCCCGAATTCGATACAAGGTCGGTGGAAGTCAGCAGAGGACTTAAAGATGTATATCAGAAGATAGCCGCCAAAAGAGGAACGCATTTCCTGGCGGCGTCGGACATCGTAACGGCAAGCTCGACAGACGATGAACATCTGGATGAAGCAGGGCACGCGATGTTCGCGGAGGCGATATATCAGAAACTTACGAAGGCAGAGATCTTCTGATGAAAAGAGTAATAGTCGGAATGTCGGGCGGCGTTGACAGCGCCGTCGCGGCATTTCTTTTAAAGGAAAAAGGATACGATGTCATAGGTGTCACGTTAAGAACCTGGGTCGGCGAAGACGGCGAGGAGAGCAGATGCTGCGAGATAGATGACGCCAGACGTACCGCATGGGAGCTCGGGATCAGGTATTATCCCTATAACTGCCTCGGGCTCTTTAAGGAAAAGGTGATAGAGCCTTTCGCACAGGATTATATCCACGGTCTGACTCCTAATCCCTGTATAGAATGTAACCGCTACGTTAAGTGGGGGAAGATGCTCTATATCGCGGATGTCTTTGAGGCAGACTATATTGCTACGGGACATTATGCTCATATAGTACGAAAGAGCAACGGAAGATATACGTTAAGGACAGCCGATCATATCAGCAAGGATCAGACCTATATGCTCTATAAGCTCACGCAGGATCAGCTGTCGAGAACTCTTATGCCGCTTGGCGGATACAGCAAGGAGCAGGTCAGGAAGATCGCTGATGATATCGGTCTGACCGTTGCGGCTAAACACGATTCACAGGAACTCTGCTTCGTGACAGAGGGTAGCCACGCAGACTATATCGATTCCATGGGATTGCCTGATATCCCCGGTGAGGGAGCCTTTACGGACCTTGAAGGGAACAGGCTCGGCACCCATAAGGGGATCCACCACTATACGATCGGCCAGCGAAAGAGATTAGGCATAGCCCTTGGTACACCGAAGTTTGTAACAATGTTAAACGAAAAGACCAATGAAGTTATCCTGGGTGACGAGGCTGATCTCATGAGTACGACCGTCTCCTGCGGTGACATAAACCTCATGAGCATCCCTGAATTGAAAATCGGTGAGAAGATAAGATGTTCGGTCAAGATCAGATATGCTCACAAGGCGGCTCCTGCGGTCATAAGCAGATCAGAAAACGGCACGATCGAGATCGAGTTCGACCGACCGGTTCGTGCAGCATCCCCAGGCCAGTCCGCAGTTTTTTATGATGATGACGGATGTGTTATCGGCGGTGGCAGGATCACGGTGCGCACGAGTTATCACTATGGCTGATACGGAGGACCTGATCTGTTCGCAGATAAAGTGATATCATATCCTTATATCGAATGTGAACGGAGGGTCTTTCCGTGGATAAGGATCTTAAGAAACTCATAGCTGCTGCACGTGGTGATATCAGGGCTGATCTTGTGCTCAAGAATGCACGTGTAGTCAATGTCTTTACCAAAGAGATCGAAGAAGGCGATGTCGCGATAAGTGACGGCTATATCGCCGGAATAGGACAATATCAGGGCGATAAGGAGATCGACCTTCAGGGAAAGATAGTATGCCCCGGATTTATCGACGGACATATCCATATCGAGAGCTCCATGATATCCCCCGTAGAGTTCGCGAAAGCGGTCGTTCCCCACGGTACGACTGCGGTGATCACCGATCCTCACGAGATAGCCAATGTTGCAGGTACGGACGGCATATCCTTTATGATCGACAGCAGCCGTGACCTGCCCGTAGATATATTCTTTATGCTCCCGTCATGCGTTCCTGCGACTCCGCTCGATGAATCTGGTGCGATCCTCAATGCGGATGCACTGGCGCCTTTCTACAAAGAGGAAAGAGTACTGGGTCTTGCAGAGCTCATGAACTCTTTCGGAACTGTTAACGGTGATGATGATATCATCGCCAAGATCCGCGGCGCGATGGATAACGGCAAGACGATAGACGGTCATGCTCCGTTCCTTCTCGGTAATAAGCTCAATGCTTATGTAGCGGCAGGCGTAAAGTCCGACCATGAGTGTTCTACTGCAGAAGAAGCCATAGAGAAATTAAAGCGCGGTCAGTGGATCATGATCCGTCAGGGAACGGCAGCGAGGAACCTCAATGCGCTGCTTCCGCTCTTTGAAGATAAGTATTGCGACAGATGTCTGCTCGTAACAGACGATAAGCACCCGGGAGAGCTCATATCTCAGGGCCATATCGACCACATAGTAAGAGAAGCGATAAAGGCAGGGAAGGACCCTCTTAATGCGATAAAGATGGCTAGCTTTAATGCTGCAACCTATTTCGGACTTAAGGATCGCGGTGCGGTTGCGCCGGGATACAGGGCTGACCTGATAGTCGTATCGGATCTTAAGGACCTCAAGGTCGAGAAAGTATTTAAGTCAGGTGTTCTCACAGCAGAAGACGGAGAGCTTCGAGCGGAGATAAAGGATGCTGATATCGATAAGGCAAGATATGACCGCGTGTTCCACAGCTTTAACCTCAAGGAAGTAACTCCCGAGGATCTTGTCATCAAAGAGACAGGCACTAAGAAGCGCCTCATAAAGGTTGTCCCCGGTGAGATATTGACCGACGAAGTAATAGTTGATTCGTCGTCTCCCGAAGCTGAACCTGATAAGGATATCTGCAAGATCGCAGTCATAGAAAGACATCACGACACGGGTCATATCGGACTCGGATTCATAACGGGATACGGACTTCAAAAAGGTGCGATAGCATCGAGCGTCGCACATGATTCGCATAACCTTATCGTAGTCGGAACAAATGATGAAGATATGGCGCTGGCGGCTAATGCGGTACGCGATAACGAAGGCGGCCTGGCAGTAGTCTGTGACGGCAAGGTCATGTCTACGCTCGCTCTTCCTCTCGGAGGTCTCATGTGCGAGAAAGATGCCGCTTATGTCGAGGGCATTCTTGACGAGATGAAGAAGCAGGCACGTGAGCTCGGAGTAGCAGAAGGTATTGATCCTTTCATGACTCTTGCTTTCACTGCGCTGCCCGTTATACCGAAACTTCGCATAATAACAAAGGGCGTAGTGGATGTTAACACCCAGAGCTACGCCCCTGTATTATTCGATTAATTAACTATCAGAGTGCCAGGAAGAACTTGATAAGGAATATCGCCGAGAGGACATATGTCAGAGGTGATACTTCCTTTGCCTTGCCTGTTAATACCTTTACGAAAGTAAAGCTTATAAGTGCAAGTCCGATACCGTGTCCGATGGAACCCGAGATAGGCATTGCGAGGAGCATGATGCTTACGGGAAGGACCTGAGAGATATCAGAGAAGTCGATCTCCTTAAGGTTACCGAGCATCAGGATACCTACATAGATAAGTGCAGAAGATGTAGCTGCTGCAGGGATGATAGCTGCAAGCGGAGCGATGAATGTGCAAAGAAGGAAAAGGACTGCTGCAACGAGTGCAGTAAGACCTGTTCTTCCGCCTGCCTCAACACCCGAAGCGGACTCTACGAATGTAGTAACGGTAGATGTACCTGTAAGAGATCCGGTTACCGTACCTACAGCATCGGAGATAAGAGCTTCCTTCATCTTGGGCATTGAGCCGTCCTTGTCGAGCATGTTAGCTCTGGAAGCAGTACCTACGAGAGTACCGATAGTATCGAACATATCGATGATGCAGAATGTGATAACGAGAGTGATGATCGTGAACCATCCGATATTTGCAAATCCTGCAAAGTCGAGCTTAAAGAGTGTTGTCTTTCCGAGGTCTGCGAAGGGAGGTACGAAAGATGCCGTCTTAAGGCTTTCGAAAGGATTAGTTGCAAAGAAGATCGCTTCGCCTGCCCAGTAGACGATGGAAGCAACGAGCATACCGTAAAGAACGGAACCCTTAACCTTTCTGTGGTTGAGAGCAACGATAGTAAAGAGACCTACGAACATTGTAACTACGGTAAGTACCATCATGCCGTAGCCTGTTCCCATTGTATCCTTAGCGGAGGATGCAGTAAGAGAACCGAAGAAGTCGCGCATTGCGAAGAACTGATTTGAAGAACCGTCATCGTTGAATACGAATACACCTGCGTTGGAGCCGAATCCGATATTCATGAGCATAAGACCGATAGCGGGACCTATACCGAGACGGACGCCGAGAGGGATAGCCTGAACGATCTTCTCTCTGACGTTAAAGATAGAAAGAAGGATGAATACGATACCTTCGATAAAGATGATAACGAGAGCGCTTCTGAAAGAATCAAGATAAGACATTCCCGTCATCATTGCGATGTTTGCGGTTACGAGTGCAAAGAAGCTGTTAAGACCCATACCGGGAGCCATAACGAAAGGCTTGTTAGCGAGGAAAGCCATACACAATGAACCGATCGCGGATGCGATACATGTTGCAAGGAATACGCCGTTCCACAGGTCCTGTCCTTCAGCTCCGAAATTAGTAAGAAGATTGGGATTCAATGCGATGATATATGCCATCGTCATGAATGTGGTAAGTCCGGCCAGGACTTCGGTCCGGACAGTGGTTCCGTTTTGCTTCAATTGAAACAGTTTTTCCATACTTGAACCTCCAAGGAATATAAAGGGATAACTAGATATTAATTGAGAGAAGATTGAAATTCAATTGCGGAAAAGGTAAAACTAAAGGGGACGGAAACTCATAGCGGTTCGTCCTGCCTAAGGGAGACTGATTCATTTTTGTAAGGGATTAAGGAAAATAGCCGTTAAAGCTGTTTTAGACTCAATCTGTGCTCAAAATGGAGGGTATGAAAATGAGAAACTCACAAAAGATGGTCGCCTGTTTTGTAGCTTTTACCGTGACTGCGAGTTCGATCGCGGTCTCAGGATGCGGGAAGAAGCCTAAAGGAACTAACGAAGTGATATCCGCTGATTCCATTTGGTATAACATGGAAAAGCATGAGTTCGCGCTTGATTATGACGTGACTGAATATCAATACATCTCTGATTCCGCACTCGGAAAGGTAGGCGATAATTACGCTATTGAGACTTCCGGTGACTTGATCTATCCCGATGATGCCGACTGGGACAATCTGAACTACAGCGACTATTATGTTAATTTCATCGATATCTTTGACGAGCAGGGGAACCTTGTTAATTCTATCGATCTTGTAGATGCCGTCAGGGATTCAGGTGTGATCGAAGACTTTAAAGCATACCGGCAAGAAGATGATGAGGACGAACAGGAGCCTGAGGATCAGGAAGAAGCCGGTGAGGAGTCTTCGGATGAAGATGTCGAAACTTCATCTGAGACGGATACGACCGATGAGGATCCTGATTTCACTTTCGGAATGGCAAAGATCGCAGGTGATAATATCGCAGTTGATGTATCTTTCTTTGATATTTCCGGATACAGAACGGTCAACTATACGGTTACCGTAGATCCTATTACCGGAGCATCTTCTTTTGAGATGGTAGAAAACGATTATGACGACGGGTATAGCGAAGGTACGTATAATGTCGGAGGTTATCAGGTGGAACCGATATGGATCTCCGATGCGATGAGCAGCTACTATCTTATTAAAGTGAGTGATGACAACGGTCTTGTTAATTCCATAAATCTTTCCGAAAAGATCCCTTATGAAGCGATCAATTATATCGATAATATCTTCAGCCTCGATGAGGATACGATCCTTGTAATGTATAACAGTTTCGGGACCTTAGGTCATGACAAATATCTTACGGTCAATGTCAATACAGGTGAAGTCACGTTGGATGAAGCAGGGGAATACACTTGGATCAATAACTGCCACCCGTATAATTGCGAATACTTTGACGGTATCGGTAACGTGATCCTTAACGATGAAGGAATTCAGATCCTTGACTTCGATAATAAGACTCTTTCCGAAGTATTCAGCTTTGATTACTGTAATGTGAACAGATATGATATCTCAAACATGCAGCTCGTAGATTACACGGAGGACAAGATAACATTTATCGGTACGTTGTACAGAGGTGCGAATCTCTCGCTGACCGAGCTTAGTGTCCCTCAGCTCATTGTCCTTACCAAGGCTGATTCCAATCCCAATGCGGGGAAGACGGTACTTGCCGCCGCATCGCTTTCGGAAATTGATTATGCTACGAGTGAAGCCGTATGTATCTTTAATGAGAACAGTACGGATTATTTCATCAGATTTGTAGATGAGTATAAGACAGATAAGTTTGTAAAAGCTGTTGATTTTAATGACCCCGAAGCATCACAGACGGCTTATGATGAAGCCGCAGCAGAGCTCAGTGATCAGTTGACCATAGATCTCATGGCGGGGGATGGTCCCGATATTATCTTCGGCGCGTCATCTTTGTCGCAGCTCAATAATGAGAATTACCTTCTGGATCTTTCGGACATGACAAATACGGACGGACTCTTTACTAATGTTATCGAATCCGCAAAGACGGGGGATAAGCTCTATCAGCTTCCTCTTACGTTCGGTGTAACGGGACTTGCTGTCCTTAACGATAACCTCGAAGCCGGTCAGACGGGATTTACGTTCGATCAGTATGGCGATTTTGTCAGCGGCCCGTGTAACGGTCGAGATCCTCTTGCTATGGATAAGACTGAGTTCTTCATCTTATGTATGGAGGCTATGAGCGAACAGTTCTTTACCGAAGACGGCAAGGTAAGCTACGACAACGAGGCATTCAGGTCCTTGGCTGAATATACAAGTGAAAACGTAATACCTCCGGTCGATACCGGTGTTGAAGACTATTACGGATTTTCCGATACGAGCAGTGAGATGGCCGAAGTAGGAGCAACGCGATTTGAACTCAGCTACTTTGATGCATTTGTCCAGCTCCTCGGAAAATATGCAAATGAATCAACTATAGTAGGTCTTCCTTCCGTTGACGGAAGAGGTCCTATGCTCTCAGTAAGTAATTCTGTCGCTATCTCTTCGCAGAGCGCCGAAGCGGATGCCTGCCGGAGCTTCATTGAGACTTTGTTGTCTTCACAGATTCAGGAGTACTACGGAATAAACGGCGATGTATGTCCTATAAGTAAAGCGGCATTCGAGACGTCTGCACATAACACTGTTGACTGCTATAACGATATGATTCGTCTGCAGGCAAGATTCATGTCAGAAGCTTCTCTTGCTATGATGGGGATCGATACTACTGAGATCGACTACTCTGTGATCGATAGCTACGAGGCGATGATCGATTCATGCTCTTCGGTATCTGCAACTGATCCTGCCGTCACCGCTATCATCAGAGAGGAGATGCCTGCGTATTTCTCCGGTCAAAAGACACTCGACGAAGTTATCCCGATAATGGAAGAAAGAGTTCAGACATTCCTTGACGAGCGAGGTTGATGGCGCATTTTAAAGTTGCGTCGATCGCACCAATGCTCGAAAGCCTTCTCTCGGATTTATGGATAATTCACTATATCTGTCACTGATTTTATAATTCAGTGACGGTTTTAGTGAATCTGTGCCTAAAGTCACTAAATCGCTCACTGATATGATGATTTAGTGAAGGTTTTTGTGAATCTGCGGCGGGCGGCTGCAGCGGCAAGGGCGGATTAATTAACTTTATGTTCACAGGTTGGAAACTTTACGGGGCGTATAATGAAGGTGTTAAGTATTTTTTAGAGTCACTGAGAAAAAGAGCTTGAGGCAGACACTTTATGTACGCGACTGAATATGTGGCAGACAACTGGATATTGATACTTGTTCTTCTGGGGTTTACGATCTCGCTTATCTCCACTGTCTTTATGGAGCAGAAGACGATCAGGCGTCTTTATGCCCTGATCGTTGAAGTATTTCTGTTATCCATAGTGGTATTTGCCGAGTTTAAGATGGACGGAATGGCCGAATACAGAAATCTTCGTATCGTGCTCATGGCCATAAGATACAGCGCTACGCCGCTTCTTGTGGCACAGATCGTATATACGGTAGCAAAGGGGCAGAAGTGGTATCTCTTCGTTCCTGCGGGTATATTTACCGCTTTGGATTTTATCTCGATACCGACGGGGATAGTATTCGCTCTTGATGATGCGAATAAACTTGTGAGAGGACCTCTCGGTATGCTTCCTTATTTCGGAGCGGGTGTTTACGGCATATATCTTGTATATAACCTCTGGAAGCGCCATACAGGTCAAAGGACAGATACCGTTCCGATCGTATTCTTCGCTTTTGCTTTCTCATCCGGGCTTATGCTGCCCTTTATCATCGGTAAGGAATATGCGCAGGTCTTCTGTGCCACCATCGCGGTATCAATGTTCGTGTACTACGTCTTTGCGCTTCTTCAGCTTACCAAGAGAGATCCTCTTACGGGGCTTTTGAACCGTCAGGCATATTATGCTGACACGCGTAATGAACCGGAGAATATCAATGCGCTCGTATCAGTCGATATGAACGGGCTTAAGGCTATTAACGATAACGAAGGTCACAAGGCAGGAGATGAAGCTCTTACTACTCTTGCAGGATGCTTTATAGAAGCTGCCAAGCATAAATATCGTATCTACAGAGTAGGCGGCGACGAGTTCGTTATAGTTTGCCGTAAATGCAAGGAGCAGGACGTACAGGCACTCTCTTCGCATATCCATGAGAATGTGGCAAAGACCAAATACAGTTGCTCTGTCGGTTACTGCTATTCCAAGACCGGAAGCAGCTCCATAGATGAGATGCTCACCGCATCCGACGAGAATATGTATGCCGAGAAGATGAGATACTATAAGGAAAAAGGAATTACACGATAAGATCTGATAATTATACATAATAAACACGGGCCTCCTGCCCGAGACCCGTGTTTTCCAAAAAATACTACGAAGGGGGATTACTTACTTCTTTACGTGGAATGCCTTCATCTGAGGATATACGGCTGCGTCGCCAAGCTGCTCTTCGATACGAAGGAGCTGATTGTATTTTGCAACTCTCTCGGATCTTGAAGGAGCACCTGTCTTGATCTGACATGTGTTAAGAGCAACTGCAAGGTCAGCGATAGTAGTATCTGCAGTCTCACCGGATCTGTGAGAAGAGATAGCCGTATAGCCTGCAGCGTGTGCCATCTTGATAGCTTCAAGTGTCTCGGATACGGAACCGATCTGGTTGAGCTTAATGAGGATGGAGTTACCTGCGCCGAGCTCGATACCCTTTGAAAGTCTCTCTGTATTTGTAACGAAGAGATCGTCACCTACGAGCTGTACCTTATGACCGATCTTAGCAGTCATCTTCTGCCAGCCTTCCCAGTCTTCTTCGTCGAGACCATCCTCGATGGAGATGATGGGATACTTATCAACAAGAGATTCCCAGTGAGCGATGAGCTCGTCGGATGTGAATTCCTTACCGGACTTGGGCTGCTTGTAGAATCCCTTGCCCTTTTCGCTCTTCCACTCGGAGGATGCGGCATCCATTGCGATCATGAAGTCCTTGCCGGGCTCGAAGCCTGCAACCTTGATAGCCTCGAGGATCTTCTCGATAGCTTCCTCGTCGCTCTTAAGTGTATTGGGAGCAAAGCCGCCCTCGTCACCTACTGCAGTAACGTCACCCATATCCTTGATGAGCTTCTTTAATGTGTGGAATACTTCAGCACACCAGCGAAGGCCTTCCTTGAAGGAGGGAGCACCTACGGGCATGATCATGAATTCCTGAGTATCTACTGCGGAATCTGCATGAGCACCGCCGTTCAAGATATTCATCATGGGAACGGGAAGTCTGTTTGCATTTGATCCGCCGAGGAATCTGTAGAGGGGGATATCAAGTGACTTAGCTGCTGCTCTCGCTGTTGCGATGGATACAGCAAGGATAGCATTGGCACCGAGGTTTGACTTATCCTTTGTACCGTCTGCCTTGATCATGGCAGCATCTACTGCATATGTATCAAAAGCATCCATGCCTACGATAGCTTCACTGATAACTGTATTGATATTATTAACGGCCTTGGAGACACCCTTTCCGAGGTATCTGGACTTATCTCCGTCGCGAAGCTCAAGTGCCTCGAACTCACCCGTGGATGCACCACTGGGAGCCGTGCCTGTAGCTACTGTTCCGTCCCAGAGTGTAACTTCTGCTTCTACTGTGGGATTTCCTCTGGAGTCAAGTATCTCTCTTCCGATTACGCTTTCGATGATCAATTCTGTCATAGTTTTATGTCCTTTCCGTAAGTTTATTCTTCCGCCAAAAAAGGTCTTTGGTATTCAACGAATTTCTGACGGAAGAATATGATACTCAGCAAGTTAGCTGATGCTAACCAAAAGATTTATACCATAATGTATCAAAGACTGTCAACACAAAAACCCTTCGAAAAAAGTTCTGTGAAAAAGCGATTGACAATCGGGTTCCGGTAAAGTAATCTGTGTTAGCTATCAATGATAACCAACGTGAATCTGTAAGGAGTCATATGCCGAGAGATAAGACATTGAGCCACGAGAGAGTCAACGCGGCGATCAGGGAGGAGTTCCTCGAGAAAGGATACGACGGTGCATCTGTAAGGAGCATCGGCGCTAGAGCAGGTATGACATCCGCCGGCCTTTATCGCCATTACCCGGATAAGGCAGCTATGTTCGATGCCGTGATCGAGCCTCTTACAAACAGTATCGAGTCGTGGCTCGAACTTCACAAGAAGAAGTCGCTCGAAAGTGTAGATGGTCAACTGTCCGGAGATATCTTCGGGGAGACTTTCGTCGATCTTATTAAGGACGTAATACTTCCTAAGAGAGAAGAGTTCAAGTTGCTGATCTCGTGTTCTGCAGGTACCAAGTATGAGAACTATATAAATGATTTCGTAATCGAAAATCAGAAGGACATGATGAAGATGTTTGTGCGTTTAAGAAGCGAAGGATATAAGGTCAGGGATATAACCGAGGAGGAGCTTCATATCCTCTTGTCGGCATATCTTACCGCGTGCTTCGAACCGATAATACACGGACATGATGACGAGGAAGTATTAAGACAATTAAATACGATAAGAGATTTCTTCCTGCCTGGGTGGCAGAAGAACATGGGATTTACCTGACGAAGAGCCGCAAGGCTCTTTTTTATTGCTTTAGTTATCGCTTGGAAGGCTTCGTTAGCTAACAGGAAATAAAAAGAAATAACAAGGAGGAAAGTGATTTGGGAAAGACTGAAATTACGATCACATGAAACTGATAAGGCAGTTCGCCGGAGGGCACAGACACCTTATCACGATAGGAAGGATACTGGCGGGCATCAGTGCGGCGATAACTCTTGTTCCGTTCTATCTTCTTTGGAAGATAATCGGTATCGCAGTTGAGGGTAAGGATCTTGGAAGGATCACCGGTTATGCCTGGGGCGCTGTGCTCCTTACGGTAGGTGCACTCCTCGTATATATCTTTGCGCTCCTTTGCACTCACATAGCGGCATTCAGGGTACAGGCTAATATGAGAAGTGACCTGATGCGTAAGATAATAAAGCTGCCGCTCGGTGTATTCGATGAAGACGGTACGGGTAAGATCAGAAGAACCGTCAGTGAGTCTACGGCTGCGACTGAGACTTATATCGCTCATAATCTTGCAGATAAGACTGTTGCGGCAGTAACTCCCGTAGGACTTATCATCCTGATACTTGCATTTGACTGGAAGATGGGACTTATCTGTATGATCCCTGCAGTGATCGGATTCATGTGCATGATGTCCATGATGGGCAAGAGTATGCAGGAGAAGATGAAGGAATACCAGAACGCCCTTGATACCATGAGCAGCGAAGCTACGGAATATGTAAGAGGTATCCCGGTAGTTAAGACTTTCGGACAGACCGTTCATTCCTTCAAGCGATTCAAGGACTCGATCGATGGATACGGTAAGTGGACTACTGCTTATACATTGCAGCTCAGATTCCCCATGATCGGCTTCATGACTTGTATCAATGCGGTATTCCTTGCTATCGTTCTCGGAGCATTCTTCCTTACGAGAAACGGTATCACCGATACGCACATCCTGAACATCATGTACTACATCATCGTGACTCCGCTCGTAACGGTAACTCTTACCAAGATCGCATATTCGGGCGAAGCTGAGATGACGTTGATCGATGCACTTAAGAGAGTTGATTCGGTACTCGAGCTTAATGCGCTCCCCGAGACTTCTGATGCTAAGGAGCCTGCGGATAATTCCATCGTTCTCAAGGACGTGAGCTACAGATATCAGGATGCCGCAAGAGACGCAGTATCAGGTATCAATATCTCGATCGCCGCAGGTGAGCATGTCGCTTTCGTAGGACCTTCGGGATCAGGTAAGACGACACTTGCAGAACTCATGGTAAGGTTCTTCGATGTAACATCAGGCGAGATCGATCTCGGCGGAGTAAATATCAAGGATATTCCTTCGGACAGGCTCATGGAGAGGGTATCGTTCGTATTCCAGGACAGCAGGCTGATCAAGACATCCATCCTCGAGAATGTTCGCATGGCGAGACCTGATGCAACAAGAGAAGAAGTACTTGCGGCCCTTAAGACGGCACAGTGTGATGACATACTGGAGAAACTCCCTGACGGAGTAGATACGGTAATAGGAGAGAAGGGAACATATCTCTCAGGCGGTGAGCAGCAGAGGATCACGATCGCAAGAGCAGTCCTTAAGGATGCGCCCATCCTGATCCTTGATGAGGCGACGGCTTTTGCGGATCCCGATAATGAGACGAAGGTGCAGGCCGCTTTCAGAGAGCTTTCGTGCGGAAAGACACTTATAATGATCGCTCACAGATTAAGTACTGTCGTAAGTGCAGACAGGATCTATGTCCTTGATGACGGCAAGCTCTCACAGAGTGGAACACACGATAAGCTCATGGCTTCAGGCGGACTTTATAAGGATATGTTCGAGGAATACGGAAGATCCATCGAATGGAAGGTAGGTGCATGACATGATAGAAAGATTAAAGCATAAATACGCACTCTCGACTCAGGGTGCCAAGGACATGATCAAGGCATGCATCAGCGTTACCGTAACGAACATGGCGCTCATGATGACAGCCGGAGTACTCTATACCCTTATCAATGATCTCTTGAGCGATAACCTCACATCCGACAGACTGCCTTTCTATATCATCTGGAGCATCGCGGTACTGATCCTTATCGCGGTCACGAACTTCATACAGTACAACATGACATTCCTTACCACATATAAGGAGAGCGGCGTACGAAGAACTGCAATCGCCGAGAGACTCAGAAGACTTCCTCTTTCCTACTTTGGAAAGAAGAACCTCTCAGATCTTACACAGAATATCCTCGGTGACTGCGCACAGATAGAGACGGCATCGAGCCACTGGATCCCCGAGATCATCGGTGCGCTTATCTCGACGACGCTCGTAGGTCTTTCACTCTTTATCTTCTTCGACTGGAGAATGGTACTTGCAAGCTTCTGGGTAATTCCCGTAGCTCTTGTAATAATCCTTTCATGCTCCGGTCTTGAGAAGAAGGCAGTTAAGAAGAATGCGGCAGTAAAGCTCGACATGACAGACAGCGTACAGGAGTGCCTGGAATCCATTAGGGATCTTCGTGCAAATAACGCTGAAGACAGATATATGGATAAGCTCGAAGAGAAGATAAGAAGAGTAGAGAAGATGGCGCTCTTTACGGAACTTAAGATGGCGGTATATGTCAATTCATCCGCTATCATCCTAAAGCTCGGTATCGGTACTACTGCTATTGTAGGAGGCATGCTCTTCGCAAGAGGTGAGATCGACCTTCTTACTTTCTTTATGTTCCTTATGCTCGTAGCAAGGCTCTACGATCCCATGCAGATCACCTTGCAGAACTTTGCCGCAGTCATCTCTATAGAGCTTCAGTCTGAGAGGCTTGACGAAGTATTGTCCCACGAGATCCAGACCGGTTCGGAGCAGATGAATAACAAGGGATACGATATCGTATTCGACCATGTAGGCTTCAAGTATTCAGACGATACTGATGTATTAAAGGACGTAAGCTTCACTGCAAAGCAGGGTGAGGTAACTGCTCTTATCGGTCCTTCGGGCGGCGGTAAGACGACTATCTCAAGGCTTGCCGCAAGATTCTGGGATGTTAATGAAGGAAAGATCACATTAGGTGGGGAGGATATCTCCAAGATCGATCCCGAGACTCTTCTTATGGATTATTCCATCGTCTTCCAGGATGTAACGCTCTTCAATAACAGCATCAAAGAGAATATCCGTATCGGCCGCGAAGGCGCGAGTGACGAAGACATCATGAGAGCAGCCAAGCTTGCAAACTGCGAAGAGTTCATAAGTAAGCTTCCCGACGGATATGACACCTTCATAGGTGAGAACGGAAGTGAACTCTCCGGCGGTGAGAGACAGAGGATATCCATCGCAAGAGCTTTCCTTAAGGATGCTCCGATCATCCTCCTCGATGAAGCAACGGCATCTCTTGATGCAGAGAATGAGACGGTCATCCAGGAAGCTCTCTCCAGGCTTATCAAGGATAAGACGGTCCTTATTATTGCGCACAGGATGAGGACTATCGCAAATGCTGACCATATCGTAGTCCTTAAGGACGGTGTGGTAGCTGAGCAGGGAAGTCCCGAAGAATTAGCTTCGAGGGAAAGTATCTACAGCAGGATGACACGTCAGCAGCTCATATCACAGAATTGGACTATGGCGTGACATATAATTACTCTCCACAAATGCAGCAGGCGGTACTCATGCGGGTGCCGTCTGTTGTTTTTTGTGAAAGATATCGCTGATAATAAGCACTATTCCCTCTCGCTGTTCTTATCTTCATGGAAATCCGGCAGATTGTTAATACTAACTTGTGCGAGAGTTCGTAGTTGCTTAACTGCCTGTTCTCTTATAAGTACAAGTCTTTCGGACATCTGCTTACCCTGTTCAATCAAAATTGCATTGTAGCTTTCCATATTAGCCAGTACTAAAAGTTGATTTAGATCTGCCTTGTCTCTCAAATTGCCTTTTTCTTTGGGGTTGTTCTCACGCCACTGTCTGGCAGTCATACCGAATACAGCTACATTGAGCATATCAGCTTCGCTTGCATACTTAAATATGATCTGCGCCTGTGTCAGATCAGGAGGGAGCAAGTTCTCCTTGATCGCATCAGTGTGTACTCGATAATTGAGCTTGGCGATCTCGCGGTTGAGGTTCCAACTAAGTGACAGACGGCTGTTCTCATCTGACTTTAACCGCTGGTAATCCTTCATGATATAAAGTTTGAATTCAGCAGATATCCAAGATGCAAATTCCAGTGCAATGTCGGAATGAGCATAGGTACCGCCATATCGACCTGCTTTAGTGACGATGCCTATTGCATTCACATTTTCGATCCACTTTGTAGGGGACATGGTAAATGCATTAAGGCCGGCTTCTTTTCTAAACCCCTCGAATTCGAGGGGTTTAAAAACCGGGTTGTGCAACATTTCCCATAACCCCAAGAATTCAAGGGTTTCTCTGTTTCTCATCCAATTGCATATTGTAGCGTTTGGATTATCACTTTTGTATTTGGCAATATCGGTCAATGAGATAAACTCGTTTTCGTAATCCGTAGTATATATACCGATATCGAATCCTTTAGCATGAATGGTGGCTTTAATAGGCTTTTTATTCATAACGATACTTTCCTTTCAAACGTATCGAATTCGATACGTTTGCGTATTACTTAGTTATGAGACGATCATTTCTTTTCGTCTTCTTTTTCTTTTATGAGCTTTTCCATACGGATATAGTATTCCAGCAGACGAAGTACATAATCTGGCGCATGACGGTAATCACGTTCCCAGTCGGTAACCGTTCCATATGGAATCTGAAAGTATTCGCAGAACTCGGTCCTGTTCATCCCTGTCATCTCGCGTAGTTCCTTTATCTTTGTTTTGCAATCCATGATTCTATGCTCCTTTTGTGCATTGCATTAATTATATCTGCTTTCGCGAATTGGTGCAACGCATAGAATTAAAGGAAGGATACATCATATTGCGAAATGATCCATACTGTCTATTCTGTGAATCTGTGCAAATATTATTATAGAAGATGGTTAGCTATTGCTAATCGAAATCATAAGGAGTACAATCCCGTTGTTTGGTTAGCACTTGCTAATTTCTCGAGCTTTATGTTGAAGTGCTCGTATGAGTCATGTGGAGGACAAAGTGGGAAATATCATCGTATATATCATCCTTATAGCTGTTATTGCTGTGGCCGTATACGGGACCGTAAAGAGGATCCGTCACGGTTCTTCATGCTGCGGTGAACGTGAATCCCCTCCCAAGAAGATAAGAGTATCGGACAGGAATAAGAAGAATTATCCGTACATATACGAACTCAAGATAGACGGTATGTATTGCTCCAATTGTGCAAGAAGGATCGAGAACGGTTTTAACGGTAATGAAGGTATGTGGGCTACGGCTGACGTCGGTCAGAAGACTGTAAGGTTACTTACCAAGGAGCCTGCCGAAGAGAGCGCATGTCGTCAGATCACATCCGATTCGGGTTATACATTGATCTCTTATAAAAAGATAAACAGTTAAGTGTAAGGAGGGACTATGAAGAGATTATCGGAAATGACTCCGGGCCAAGAAGGAGTCATAAGTTCAGTGAGCGGAGATAACCGCTATGTCGGAAGGATAACTTCCATCGGTATCACTCCCGGTTGCAGGGTGAAGATCATCAAGAATGATAAGAACAGACCTCTTATCGTTTATACGAGGGATACCATGATCGCCCTGAACCGTAATGAGAGCAGCAATATCGAAGTAGAGGAGGTAAAGGGCTGATGACTGAAAAGAACGAAAATGTAATAGCCCTTCTGGGACAGCCAAACTCCGGTAAGTCCACACTTTTTAACGGACTTACGGGCTTAAGGCAACATGTAGGTAACTGGCCCGGAAAGACAGTAGAGAAGAAGGAAGGTTCATTTGAACATGATGGTAAGAAGTATCTTGTAGCAGACCTTCCCGGTACATATTCTCTGTCGGCTAACTCCGATGAGGAGATGATCACAAGAGATTATATAGCTTCAGGTAAGGCTGATGTCGTATGTATCCTTGCGGACAGCTCACAGCTTGAGAGAAGCCTTTATATGCTGGCTGACTTCGCAGGTATCGAAGTACCCTGCTTCCTGATCCTAAACATGAGCGATGTTGCCGCTGATCAGGGTAAGACCATAGATGCCAAGGAGATGGAGAAGAAGCTCGGTATTCCCGTTATACTTTTCTCTGCTCCCGATACAAAGAGTTATGAGCCTTTCTATAAGACACTTGAGAAGTCGATCAAGGATAAGACGATACTTAAGTACGATGCACTTGAGAAGAGGCTTATGGATGTCCCCGAATATGCTGATATAAGAAATGCAGTCGGCGACCTTTACGACGGATACAGATCGCCCATGTGGCTTTCGGTAAAGGCGCTTGAGAGCGATGAACCTGTAATCGCAGGTCTCAAGAGCAAGCTCTCTGACGGCAAGATCTCAGGTGTCGGAGAATCCAATACCGGTATCGTAAAGTCAGGCGAATGCAAGTTCGCTTGGATCGATGAGATCATCTCGGGTTCGGTAACGAATAAGAAAAAAGATGCAGGTCTCGGCAAGTTCGACAGGCTGATCACACATAAGATATGGGGTAAGCCGGTGGTAGTCCTTACGATCCTTCTGGGTCTTCTGGCTTCCTTTATCCCTGCGCTTCCCTTTATGGGAATAGGTAGTGCACTGGGTAACATCCCCGGTCCTTTGAACGATGCGCTCGTTGGAGCAGGTTGTCCCGCATTTATCGCGGCAATACTTTGCGACGTCCTTATCAGATGCTTGAGCTTTGTTATCCAGATGCTCGGATTCGTTATCGGCGTAACATTCGTATTCGGTCTTCTCGAGGAGATTGGTGTTATGGCAAGGATTTCCTATGTATTCGATAACACTATGGCAAAGTTCGGTCTTCAGGGTAAATCCGTTATGCCTTTCCTTATCAGCTTCGGTTGTACCATGGGTGGTGCCGCAGGTACGAGAGTTATCGATAACTGGGGACAGAAAGTACTGACCATCGCTCTTTCATGGGCTATTCCCTGTGGTGCTGCTTGGGCCGTTATCCCCATGCTCTCTACATTGTTCTTTGGAGCATGGACTCCCGTGATCATTACGGTAATACTTCTCGTAATGATCCTTCACATGTGGATCACGGCTAAGATCTTTGGAAGATCTCTGGTTAAGCCTTCCGACAGATACGGCATGATCATGGAGCTTCCTCCTTACCATAAGCCGAAGTGGGGCTCGCTCTTAAGATATGTATTCGGCAGAACTAAGGAGACATTCATAAGATCTTCAAAGGTAGTTCTTATCGTCGCTTTCGTATTCTGGCTCCTGGCATATACATCTTCGGGAAATCCCGATAATTCCATCCTGTTCAAGTTCGGCAGGACGATCGAGCCCGTTACGATGCTCTTCGGTATGAAGTGGCAGACATTCGTAGCATTTATCGCATCATCCCTCGGTAAGGAAGGTGCTCTCGGTGTATTAAGTACGATCTACAGCGGCACCGGTTCCATAACGATAGCCTCCATGCAGAGTTCTGAAGTTGTTTCCAACTTAAACGAGCTCCTTCTTGCTAATATCCCTAAGCCCGAGGCGCTTGCATTCATATTTGCGATCACGTTCAATATGCCCTGCATCGTGGCTCTTGCCGCTACATATCAGGAGACGCATTCGGCTAAATGGACTGCGATCATCGGCGGATACTATACAGCTACGGCACTTGTTCTTGCAGGTATCGCATACCATATAGGACTTCTTATCTGGTGATAATATGCACAGGCTCATAGAACTTCTTAAGGACGGCAGGTCGCGTTCGATACAGATGATGGCATCAGAGCTTGATATGTCTGTTGCTCAGGTTACCAGGGATATAGAATTCCTGGAGAGGACCGGGATAATCAAACGCATAGAGTTCTCCATGTGCGGCAGCGGGAACTGTTCGGGATGTTCTACCGGAGAAGGTCACAAGACCTGTCCCGGCTGTATGCCCGACGGCGGCTTCAAGAACATGGGAGTCATGTGGGAGATCAATGAAGATAACGAAAAGTGATATTAAGGAGCTGCTTCGTATGAAGCGGCTCCTGTTCTTTTTGTGAATGATGTGAGATTAAGATAGAATATGTGAAGTAACGAAGAAGAAGGCAGGGTACATGGGTCTATTTGAATTATTGCTCTTATCAGTCGGTCTTGCTATGGATGCATTCGCAGTATCCATATGTAAGGGACTGGCAGTAAAGAAGGTAACGATAAAGGAATATCTTCTTTGCGGTATATGGTTCGGAACATTTCAGGGCTTGATGCCCTTTATCGGATATCTTGTAGGTTCAAGATTTGAGAATCTTATAACAGCGGTTGCTCCCTGGGTAGCATTTATCCTGCTGACTCTTATCGGCGGCAATATGATCAAGGAATCCTTCGGTCCGCCTGAGGAAGCTAAGCCGGGATTTGATGTAAAGACAATGTTTATGATGGCGATCGCCACCAGTATCGATGCTCTGGCTGTAGGTATCACCTTTGTAGCCGTTCCGGTCAAGGTCTTTTCTTCAGGTAAGATGATCAATGTACTCTTTGCGGTCGCGATGATCGCAGTGATCACCTGCATCATTTCCATGATCGGTGTAAAGATAGGTAATCTGTTCGGAACGCGTTATAAGTCCGGTTCCGAGATCATGGGCGGAACCATCCTTATATTCATCGGACTTCGTTCCCTTATAACTCACCTGGACAGATCACAGGTCCTGTCCGACGGCGATACTATCTTCGGAATGCTCATACCTCTTGTAGGAACGCTCCTCGGCGCGGCGATAGTATATGCCAAGAGAAATAATATCTCTGATGACCTGAGGATGATATTTGTCGGAGGTGCGTCGGGTATCATGATATCCATCGCGGTCTGGGGTATGCTGGAGCCTGCCGTGTCAGGACTCAAAGAGCAGTATTCCAATGCCATCCTTCCGGTGATCATATGTTTTATAGCCGGCGTAGTCCTTCATCTGGTGCTTGACAATATCATCCCGCATACGCATGCATATTCCGACATTACGGAAGGTCCGAAGAGCAAGCTCGATCCCGGCATGAAGATGATGCTCACGGAAGTCATTCATCATATCCCTGAAGGTATTTCACTCGGTGTGATCTACGCAGGTCACTTTATGCAGACTACATGGATATCTGCATCCGCAGCTGTTGTGCTGGCTATTGCCATCGCTATCCAGAATATCCCCGAAGCGCTCTTTGTCTCACTTCCCATACGTGATAAGGGAGAGACGAACGGTAAGGCATTCTTCATGGGCGTAGTATCCGGCGTGCCGATCCCTCTTCTTGGTATCATAACAGTTATCGTCGTATTGCTTTTTCCTGCGGCCCTTCCTTACATAATGGCAGCATCCGGCGGCGCTATGATATATGCGACTATCGAAGAGATCCCGTTGATCGCAACTAAGAAAGATAATGACAAGGGTGCATTAGCCTTCATAATCGGATTTGCGATCGTTATGTTGATGGTTTTCTTCCGTCAGGGCTGATATTTCATCATAATTCGATTTAACTTTAACCTTGCTGTGATATAATCACTTTGGGTTAGCTTGTGCTAACCTGCAAGGAGGTTATCTATGGGACTTTTCAGAAAATATGTAAATCAGACCAGAAAGCCGGTAGGATTTCTCGGTGAGATGATGGTAAACGGCATGAACGGCGGTCATGCGAAGATGGCGGTATGGGCAAGTCAACATTCCTTCGCTGTGTCTGCGGGCTGCAGAAAAGATGCAGGGGAAGCATCCGCATGGGGGATAAGGTCTATTCGGGTAAGGAACGACTGCAACTGTGCTATATGGTTATGCAGGACGTTAATCATCAGCTCTTTACTGACAGCGTAGAAGCTGAAGTAATGCTGTCGATGGAAGATAAGGATGAGAAGAAGTGCCATGAGATATTGGAGAGCCTGGGGCTTCTCGTATTTAAGGATAAGCATCCGATGGCATTATCAGGCGGTCAGAAGCAAAGGGTTGCCGTAGCATCTGCTATCGCATCAGGCGCTAAGCTCCTGCTCTTCGATGAACCTACATCCGGACTTGACTATGCACATATGGAGAAGGTCGGAACACTGCTCAGGGAACTGGCTTCGCGAGGCAGTACTGTCATGGTAGTAACACATGATCCCGAGCTCATTGCAACGAGCTGCGACTACGTGATGTGTATAGAGGAAGGTAAGGTCAGATACTTAAGGAAGGTAATACCTGAAACCTGAAGCTAAATCAGTCGCGCGCCTTCTTCTTGGCTCTTTTCTCGCTGTACATTGCCTTGTCTGCGGTATTCATGCAATCCATAAGGTCATTCCATGTCGTAAGGTCGCATGATCCGATACTTGCGCTCAGATTATATGGTGATCTGCCCGAATCGTTTATCTTGCCGATGCGTTCGTTAAAGCTGCTGATGAATGCGGCTGTCCTGTTTGGATCTGATGTGTCGAGTATGGCAGAGAATTCATCGCCGCCCATCCTCGCAACAAACTCATTTCCCGTAAGTGAAGCGGCGATGCTGTCTGCGATCGTCTTCAATGCGTAGTCACCTTCGAGATGACCGAAATTATCGTTTACGTATTTAAGCTCGTCCATATCGAGCGAGACGATAGTCAGCGGGTGAACGGGATTACCATCCTTGTCGAATTTCTCCGAAAGCTTTTTCTCGAATCCTCTGCGGTTCAGGACTCCCGTCAGGGGATCCTTGATATAGAGGCTGATTACATCCGAAATACCGAAGAGCTTCTCGTAGAGCTCGAGCTTATTGATGTTCTGACCTACCAGCGTCAGAAGGAACTCAGTCTTGAAATCGATGAAGTGATAATCGGTCGTATCGACTACGAGGACCGCATAGCCGTAAACATCGTTCTTATAGGAGAGCGGGAAGCCGATATACATACCGCAGTCGTCATCCACGATGCCTTTGGGCAGTGTCCTGTCAGATTTGAAAGAGATACCGTCTACGGTAATATCGCCTTTATCCTTAAAGTATCCTGCGAGTTCGTGATCATTCTCACGATATCTGCAGAGGAAACATGATCTTATGCCCGGGATCTCCCTGAGCTGCTCAAGTGCGATATTAAGAAGATCCTTCATCGTGAGGGCACCCTCGAACATCGCGCTCAGGATAACGTACTCACGCTTGTCGTCCATAGATGAGGATGCGTTGGCGGTAAGATCGCAGAGCATCTTATAAATGTCACGTTCTCCTGTCGGGTCGCCTGTACTCTCCCTCGGGATTATTACGGAAGGGACGGGAATATTAAGATCAATGTCCTTTCCTGACTTAAGATCGATGATCGCCTGTATGGCCGCTTCGACAAAGTCTGATTTAGCGATCTCTATGGTGGTCAGGGAAGGGATATGATTCTCGCCCTCTAATGTATTGTCTATACCGCTTATGAGCGTATCGTCCGGGATAGAGTAGCCGCGCTTTACGAGTTCGTCGCAAAGCGCGAGTGCTTCGTAGTCGTTAGAACAGATGATCGCCTCGGGGAGAGTGCCGTCAGGCTTTATAAAGTGATCGGCAGTCTCGACGGCCTGGGTGATCCAGTAGTTGCCGCGGAATACGAGATCATCAGATGTCTCATATCCGGCCTCTGCCATTGCGTCGTTAAATCCGTCCCATCTTTCGTATGAGTCGGGCATAGCGAGGTTTCCCGTGACGAATCCGATATCCGCGGAATGACATTTGCTTATGACATATGCGGCGATATCGTGCATCATCTGTCTGTTGTCCGGTAATACCTGATAGGTGCCGGGAAGACCTGAACGGATGCATACCAGAGGGGGATGAGCCTCTGTGTTGTTGATCTCTTCGATCAGGTCCTTGGCCATGCCTTCGTGGACCAGCGTATCGTAACATACGATGATGCCGTCGTAAGACGAGATATCGGGTAATGACAGGATACTCTTTAATCCGATAACGTGAAGAGGATTAGTGGACGGGACCGAAAATGTTCCGAATACGTCGACTCTGTATCCTTTTTCTCGGGCATAGTAGTCGAGATGCCTTAATACGGATAAGGCAAAGTCTCTATACATATCACCGATAAAAACGCACAGTCTCATATTCGTATTATAAGACTTTCGCAAGGTTTTTTGTGAATACTTTTGCAGAGCGGATCAAGTTAAGATCCGAATAATCCTCCGGTATTCATGCTGAACCAACCTCCGGTCTTCCTGAAACCGATAAAGAGGACTATAGGACCCATAATGAGACAGATGATCCCGCAGGTCAGCAATACTGTACCCACGCCTGAGTTGTTCGCTATATAGAGCGGCTGGAAATACATGGACTGTTCTGCCGAGTTGAATCCGCACCTGGTCATGAAGTTTGAAGCATAGTATTTCTGATCACTGTTCATGTTTTTGATCGTGCCTTCTACGTGGATCGTCTCCGTCTTTTGAATGGCGGCGCCGTTGGTCCTTACTAACCATTCGTAGGTGTTGGCTGCGATATTGTCGGCTCTGGAGAAACAGCCTCTGGGAACCTTAAATCCGATCATTCCGTTGATATAGAGATTTCCGTCCTCATCGGAGCCGAGGTGTCCTATCATATAATCCCTTGACCTCTCGGAGCCGTCCTCGCTGGTGGTCATGTATGCGCCCATGACGAAATCAACATCCATCTCAACATGCTGGCCTGCCTTCAGAGTGCTCCAGTCAAGATTCGGATTGTTAAGGTTTATGGCGGGAGTCATGAGCTGTATGCAGTTGATGGCTCCCATTATGAGCAGAACGATCGCTGCTATGATGTATAGTACGCCTCTGAAAACAGTAACGATCTTAGGTTCAAACCTTATTAACCAAAACATTATAGATACCCCCTCTGTATCCTTATTCGAGAAGATTATACTTTTAACTGAGGGGATATGTGCATCGGGATATTATCCGAATCCTTTCGTTTAACGGTCATTAATTGATGTCGAAATGCATAGACAAATTTGATATATTTACAAATCGGGCATCGAATGATAATATCCATTTTATAAACCAAACCGTTGACGCGGAGATAAAGGTGATCATGATCCCACAGAGAGCCGGCGATGCTGAGAATCCGGCGGAAAACAAGTCATCAAATGGACCGCTGAGGGTGCAGTCAAATGCGATTACGCAAAGTATTCTGCAACGCGAGGGCATGCGTTACTTGCCGGGGATATGTTAGTATCTCGCTAAGTGCACGACATTTGTCGTGAATCAAGGTGGCACCGCGAATCTATTCGTCCTTGACAGAAACATCAGTTGTTCTGTCGAGGATTTTTTGTTTCCTCCGACAGCAGCAAAAAGGAGGCAAACAATATGAAGATCTTACCTGAACTTTCAAAGGTAAAGACACTCGCTTCGGAAGGAAAGTACGACATCATCCCGATAAGTACAGAGATCCTTTCCGACATCAGGACTCCCATCGAGACGATGAAGATATTGAAGAACGTCTCGACTCACTGCTATATGCTCGAGTCAGTAGCAGAGAGTGAGAGATGGGGACGCTATACTTTCCTCGGCTTTGATCCCAAGATCTCCGTTACCGTAGAAGACGGTATGATGAAGATCGGTGATGTCAGCATCGAGACGGATGACCCCAACAAGTACTTAAGACAGATCTTAAGTGAATACAGGAGCCCGAGGTTTTCCTACCTTCCTCCTTTCACGGGCGGGCTCGTCGGATATTTCTCATACGATTATCTTTACTACAGTGAGCCTACTGCCAAGGTAGAGACGGTAGATGAGGAGGGTTTTAAGGATATCGACCTCATGCTCTTTGACAAGGTGATCGCTTTCGATAACTACGCACAGAAGATAATCATCATCTCCAATATGTACGTTAAGGACGGAGACGTCGGATATAACAAGGCAGTCATGGAGATCGAGAGGATAAAGGATCTCATCGTTAACGGTAAGCCCGAGGGTGAGCATAAGGGAAGACTCCTTGAGGATCCCAAGCCTCTCTTTGATAAGGAAACATTCTGCGAGATGGTTCAGAAGGCTCGAAAGTATATCTACGAAGGTGATATCTTCCAGATCGTTCTCTCGAACCGTCTGAGCGCCAAGTTTGAAGGATCTCTCCTTGATACATACAGATATTTAAGGACGATCAATCCTTCTCCGTATATGTTCTATTTCTCGGGTACCGACGTTGAGGTCGCAGGTGCATCTCCCGAGACACTCGTTAACTTAAAGGACGGAGTGCTCCATACATTCCCTTTGGCAGGTACGAGACCCAGGGGAAGAACGGAAGCTGAGGATGAAGCTCTGGAGAGAGATCTTCTTCGCGACGAGAAGGAGCTTGCAGAGCACAATATGCTCGTAGATCTCGGAAGAAACGATCTCGGTAAGATCAGTAAGTTCGGTTCCGTAGAAGTCGAAAAGCTTCACTCTATCGAGAGATTCTCACACGTTATGCATATCGGATCTACCGTAAGAGGCAAGATCAGGCCCGATAAGGATGCGCTTGATGCGGTCGAGGCAGTGCTTCCCGCAGGTACTCTCTCAGGTGCTCCCAAGATCAGGGCATGCCAGCTCATCGGTGAGCTCGAGAATAACAAGAGAGGCATCTACGGCGGCGCGATCGGATATATCGATTTCTCAGGCAACATGGATACATGCATCGCTATAAGGATCGCATTTAAGAAGAATGGCAAGGTATTCGTTCGAAGCGGCGCCGGTATCGTTTATGATTCCGTACCCGAGAAGGAATACGAAGAGACACTTAATAAGGCAAGAGCAGTCATCAATGCTCTCAAGGCAGCACAGGAGGACGAGGCATGATCTTACTTATAGATAATTACGACAGCTTCTCCTATAACCTCTATCAGTTCATAGGAAGTATCACGGAAGATATAAAGGTGATAAGAAATGACGAGATGACGGTAAAGGAGATCGAAGCACTTAACCCTTCAAGGATCGTCCTTTCCCCGGGTCCCGGAAGACCCGAGAACGCAGGCGTTATCGTAGACGTCATTAAGGAACTTAAGGGCAAGATACCGATTCTCGGTGTGTGCCTGGGACATCAGGCGATATCGATGGCTTTCGGAGCGACAGTCACATATGCACCCGAACTTATGCACGGTAAGCAGTCGGAAGTAACGATCGATACGAGTGACAAGCTCTTTCAGGGACTTCCCGAAAAGATAAAGGTAGCAAGATATCATTCGCTTATCGCAGATGCGGCTACGATTCCCGATTGCCTCAAGGTAACGGCAGTCACAAAGGACAACGAAGTAATGGCCGTATCACACAAGGAATATCCGGTATACGGAGTACAGTTCCATCCCGAATCGATAATGACACCTGAAGGCATGACAATACTTAAGAACTTTATAAAGGAGTGACAAGACTATGATCAAGGAAGCAATCGTTAAGATAGTAAACAAGGAAGACCTCACTTACGATGAGGCATATGCAGTAATGAATGAGATCATGAGCGGTGAGACGACTCCCACTCAGAATGCGGCTTTCCTTTCTGCTCTTTCAACAAAGAGTGCCAAGGCTGAGACCACGGATGAGATCGCAGGCTGCGCTAAGGCGATGAGAGATCACGCTACCAAGGTCGAGACGGGAATGGATGTCCTTGAGATCGTAGGTACGGGCGGAGACGGAGCACAGAGCTTTAATATCTCTACTGTATCCGCTCTCGTATGTGCAGCAGGCGGCGTTAAGGTTGCCAAGCACGGTAACAGAGCAGCTTCCTCCAAGTGCGGAACAGCTGACTGCCTTGAGGCATTGGGCGTTAATATCGTGCAGAGCCCCGAGATGTGCGTAAAGCTCTTAAACGAAGTCGGAATGTGCTTCTTCTTCGCACAGAAGTATCACACATCAATGAAGTATGTAGGACCTATCCGTAAGGAGCTTGGTTTCAGAACGGTATTTAATATCCTCGGCCCCCTTACAAATCCCGCAGTACCTTCCATGCAGCTCCTCGGAGTTTACGATGAGTATCTTATCGAGCCCCTCGCAAGAGTTCTTATGTCTCTCGGCGTAAAGAGAGGTATGGTCGTATACGGTATGGATAAGCTCGACGAGATCTCACTCAGTGCTCCCACAAAGGTATGTGAATTCAAGGACGGCTGGTACAAGGTCTACACCATCGAGCCCGAGATGTTCGGAATGGAGAAGTGCACAAAGGACGACCTTAAGGGCGGTGACCCTGCAGAGAATGCTCAGATCGTAAGGGATCTTCTCGACGGTCAGACGGGTCATAAGAGAAATACGGTTCTCCTTAACGCAGGTGCAGGTCTTTATATTGCAGGTAAGGCTGATTCCTTCGAGGCAGGCGTTAAGCTCGCAGGTGAGCTCCTTGATTCCGGTAAGGTTAAGGAGACTCTCGAGAAGTTCATCAAGATAAGTAATGAGGAGATCTGATCATATGACGATCCTGGACGAACTCGCAGCATATGCACGCCTGAGAACGGAAGAGAACAAAAAGAGGATATCGCTTTCTGATGTCCGCTCCAAGGCGGAGAGCCTTCCGTGTTCAGAGTTTGCTTTCGAGAAGGCGCTCGCTAAAGAAGGCATGTCCTTTATCTGCGAGTGCAAGAAAGCATCCCCGAGTAAGGGCCTTATCGCAGCGGATTTCCCTTATCTTCAGATCGCGAAAGAATACGAAGCGGCAGGTGCAGACTGTATATCCGTTCTTACCGAGCCTAAGTGGTTCCTGGGTTCCGACGAGTACTTAAGGGAGATCGCTTCTTCGGTGAAGATCCCCTGCATCCGTAAGGACTTTACCGTAGATGAGTATATGATCTATGAGGCGAAGATCCTCGGTGCTTCCGCAGTCCTTCTTATCTGCTCGATCCTTTCGACAGAACAGATAAAGGAATATATAGCTATCTGTGACGGCATGGGCCTTTCGGCCATTGTCGAGACACATAACGAAGATGAGATCACGATGGCTCTTGACGCAGGTGCGAGGATCGTAGGTGTTAATAACCGTAACCTCAAGGACTTTACAGTGGATACCGGTAACAGCGCCAACCTTCGAAAGCTGGTTCCTTCCGATATCCTCTTTGTCGCGGAGAGCGGAATAAAGACTCATGAGGAAGTCGCGGCTCTTAAGTCGATCGGTGCCGATGCGGTACTCGTAGGCGAGACTTTGATGAGAGCGCCCGACAAGAAGGCGATGCTCGAACTGCTTAAAGGTGACTTATGATCATAAAGTTCTGCGGCATCAGAAGACCTGAGGATATCGAGGCTGTAAACGAGACTCGTCCTGACCTTGCGGGATTCATAATCGTAAAGGACAGAAGGCGTTATATCTCTCCAGAGAAGGTATGCGAATTAAGGCAGAAACTCAACCATTCGATCAAGGTCGTCGGCGTATTCATCGATGAAGATATCGAGGTGGTAGCTAAGCTGCTTCATGACGGCATTATCGATATCGCTCAGCTTCACGGTAACGAGTCGGAGGATTATATCAGGGAGTTAAAGAGTAGGACGGGCGCTCAGATCATAAAGGCCGTCGGCATTCGAAGCAGTGAGGACGTCGAACGTGCCGAAAGATCACCCGCGGATCTCGTGATAGTAGATTCTCCGGGAGGCGGTACGGGTAATACTTTCGACTGGGAATTGTTGAAAAAAATAAAAAGACCGTATATCCTTGCTGGCGGTATAAATGCAGAAAATATCGAAGAAGCCGTAGAGATGCTTCACCCTTACGGAGTAGACGTAAGTTCGGGTATCGAAACGGACGGCTATAAGGACAAAGAAAAGATGAAGGCCTTTATGGCTCTTGTAAAGAAAGGAAGATAAAAGTGGAGAAAGAAGGAAGATTCGGCATTCATGGAGGACAGTATATCCCCGAGACTTTGATGAATGCGGTTAATGAATTATCGGAAGCATACGATCACTATAAGAATGATCCCGAGTTTAACAGAGAACTTCAGGAACTCTTCAACGAATATGCGAACAGACCTTCTAGGCTCTACTTCGCGAAGAAGATGACCGAGGACCTCGGAGGTGCGAAGATCTATCTTAAGAGAGAAGACCTGAACCACACGGGTGCCCATAAGATCAATAATGTGTTGGGTCAGGCGCTCCTTGCCAAGAAGATGGGAAAGACTAGGCTCATCGCAGAGACGGGTGCAGGTCAGCACGGTGTAGCTACAGCTACGGCTGCAGCTCTCATGGGTATGGAATGCGTAGTCTTCATGGGCGAAGAGGATACAAAGAGACAGGCGCTCAATGTATACAGGATGAGACTTCTCGGAGCTGAAGTCATCCCCGTAAAGACAGGTACGGCAACCTTGAAGGACGCTGTATCCGAAGCTATGAGAGAATGGACGAACAGAGTATCCGATACGCACTACTGCCTCGGATCCGTTATGGGACCTCATCCTTTCCCGACTATCGTCCGTGACTTCCAGGCTGTCATCTCAAAGGAGATAAAGGAGCAGATCCTCGAGAAGGAGGGAAGGCTTCCCGATGTCGTAATGGCATGTGTCGGAGGCGGCTCCAATGCGATCGGTACTTTCTACCACTTTATTGAGGATAAGGACGTTCAGCTCATAGGCTGTGAGGCTGCGGGCAGAGGCGTAGATACTTTCGAGACTGCGGCTACTATCGCTACGGGAAGACTCGGTATCTTCCACGGCATGAAGTCCTATTTCTGCCAGGATAAGTACGGCCAGATCGCTCCCGTTTATTCGATCTCCGCAGGTCTTGATTATCCGGGTATCGGTCCCGAGCATGCGCACCTTCACGATATCGGCAGAGCTTCCTATGTAGCAGTAACTGACGATGAGGCAGTAAATGCTTTCGAGTATCTTTCGAGGACTGAAGGAATCATTCCCGCCATCGAGTCTTCACATGCCGTTGCGCATGCGCTGAAGATCGCTCCAACGATGGATAAGGATAAGATCATCGTCATAACGATCTCGGGAAGAGGCGACAAGGACTGCGCGGCTATCGCAAGATACAGAGGAGAGAATATCTATGAGTAATATAAAGAATGCATTCGCAGACGGTAAGGCTTTCATCCCGTTCATCACGTGCGGTGATCCCGATCTGGATACGACATATAAGGTAGTGCTTGAGGCTGTAGAGAACGGTGCAGACCTTATAGAACTCGGCATCCCTTTCTCGGATCCCACGGCCGAAGGTCCCGTTATTCAGGGCGCAAACCTCAGAGCCTTGGAGGGCGGCGTTACTACCGATAAGGTGTTCGACCTGGTTCGAAAGATCCGCGAGACGGTAACTATCCCGCTCGTGTTCATGACATATGCTAATGTCGTTTATTCCTACGATGCGGATAAGTTCATAAAGATCTGCAGCGAGATAGGAATCGACGGTCTGATCATTCCCGATATCCCCTATGAGGAAAAGGAAGAGTTCACTCCGTATTGCGAGAAGTACGGTGTTGACCTTATCTCCATGATCGCACCTACATCCGAAGACCGCATCGCCATGATAGCGAAGGAAGCAAAGGGATTTATCTACGTAGTGTCGAGCATGGGCGTTACGGGTACGAGATCCTCGTTCTCCGCTGACCTTTCTCATATAACTGAGAAGATCCGCGAAGTAACTGACGTTCCCTGTGCAATCGGATTCGGTATCTCCAATCCCGAGCAGGCTCAGAAGATGGCTGCTATATCTGACGGTGCCATCGTCGGATCAGCGATCATCAAGATCCTCGCTCAGTATGGAAAGGATGCTCCCGAGCATGTCGGAGAGTTCGTAAAGAGCATGAAGGATGCGGTTCGCAAGGCCTGATCTTTAACCTGACTGTAAGATAACGACCGTAGCTCTTATGCTATAATCACTATAATCGTGTATATGAGGAGGGCTAAATAATGAGTGAAGAGAACGAGAACAAGATCTTTGACATTCCTGCAACTGACAGCATAAGTGAAGCTGCGAAGGCCGCAGAAGGTTCAGTATCTGCCGTAAAGGAAGAGGTTAAGGCTGTTACTCACGAGCCTCTTATCGCACCTCCTCCGGTATCATTGAATGAAGCTAAGGCACCCCTTGATGCAGCAGTTATGGCAGCTAAGGGTGAGAGTGCTGAAGCTATCGCAGCCGCAGCAGCTAAGCCCAATGTAGTTTCCGAGAAGGAAGCAAAGGCTTCGCAGAAGGCAGCCGCAAAGGCGGAAAAAGCAGCAGCCAAGGCAGAAGCAGCTAACGCTAAGATGGCTGAGAAGGAAGCCGCTAAGGAAGCTAAGAAGCAGGCAAAGCTCGATGCAAAGAAGGCTAAGAATGCCGAGAAGGCAGCCGCAGAGCAGGCTAAGATCGATGCCTGCCCTCAGGAGTATACTCCCGTATCTACATCGAAGTTCTTCTGGTACGGCTTCATAAGCTTTATCCCTGTTGTAGGTCTCTTGTTTGCGATCTTTATGTCCATCGGACCCAGAAATAAGAATATCAAGAACTTTGAGCGCGCTATCCTTATCGCATTCGTTATCGAGTTCATCCTTACGCTCATCGCTCTTATCATAATGGTATTCGTAAACGGTTCTTCAGTAAGCGGAATCATCGAAGCATTTGCTTACTTCTTCGAAGAACTCGCATCAGCCTGATAATTACCGATACTTATACTTATATACAACGACAGCCTCGGAACTTCCGGGGCTGTTATTGTTTGTGGCTGTATTCTTTAGAGGTCGAGCATTATCTGCCCGTTTATGAATGAATGCTGTTCTGCTTTCCTGATCGTATCTTCGGGTCTTATATGCCCTATGAGCAGGGGGGACTTCGGGTCGTGCTCTCTCATATTGTTCATGACGGTCTTCTCGTCGTAGTTTGCGTAGCAGTATCTGCAGAGGTGACGGCATGTGTTATATGCTCCGATATCTCTTCCGGTTATGCAGTCGCAGTCGCGGCGCGGATTCTTTTCACCCGGAGGGTTCAGTGAACAGCCGACTGCGCGCTCCAGGATCCTCTTGGTCATGCAGCCTTCGGTCTCTATACCGTATTTTCCGAGTTCGCTTCCTTCGAGACATGTCCTGACCTTGATGTCGTACTGCGCCGCTATCTCGGCGAAGTTCTTTCCTATGAACTCACGCTCGGAATATGTGACTTCTCGAGCTTCGGGGAAGTTCCTTAATGTCTTTGCGTAAAGGTCCAGGAAGCTGATAACGACGTTATCGGTGTAGCCTTTGAGCTCATAGGCCATCATGTCAAAGGCTTCTTTGTGGTATTCGAGATTGTACTTATCTGTTATGAGTATCGGATCGTAGCGCCAGCTGACTTTCCTGATACCGAGCTTTGTGGACAGCTCCATGAATGAATCGAGGATCGCCTGCTTGTCACGGACATAAGGCTCGATATCCTTGCCGTAAGGAGTGATCGTCACGAACCAGAACATATTAAAGTCCTTGAGCTCGTCTATATACTTGAGCATCGGAGCGGGATCCTTGGTACAGAATATGAGAAGATCCACCTTATCGGGAGTAAGCTCGTACTCGGTGACCTGCTCGCCGAAATAAGGGTTCCGTACCAGGACTTTTCCTTCGCGGATCCTGTTCATGAACCATTCGCTGTAAAAGGACGGTATATCTGTTCGCATTCCCGAGTTGATGATCATGGATAAAGTATATCACGGTTATTTGAGGTTTTCTTATGAGCGTTTATTTGTATTGTTAATGGTATTCGAGAATGCTAACATGGTCGAAGAAAAAGAGATTAAGGACTAAGAAAATGGGGTATTTATACGAGACGCATCTTCACACATGCGAAGCCAGCAAATGCGGTAAGGTGCATGGTGAAGAGTACATAGATTACATGATGGATAAGGGCTACAGCGGTATCATCGTAACGGATCATTTCTTTAACGGTAATACGTGCGTGCCCGAGGATCTCCCCTGGGAAGACAGGATCGAGATCTATGCTTCCGGGTACGAGAGAGCTAAGAAAGCCGCTGAAGGTAAGGATTTCAACGTTATGTTCGGCGTTGAGTTCAATTTCTGGAAGGATGAATATCTCCTTTACGGCATCGACAAGAAGTGGCTCATCGATAACGAGTGCATCATGGATATGAACAGGCACGAGCTCTATGCTGCGGTAAAGGCAGCAGGCGGTATCATGATCCAGGCTCATCCTTTCAGGGAAAGAGACTATCTCACCGACATAAGGCTCGCTCCTACCGCATGCGACGGCGTAGAAGTCTATAATGCGGCTAATAAGCCCAACATGAATGCGCTGGGATACGAATATACCGTAAAGCTCGGACTTCCCATGACGTCGGGATCTGATATCCACTATTTCTATGACGGTGAGATGGGCGGTATGCTCTTTGATAAGAAGATCGATTCCATCGAAGGATATGTAGCGGCTTTCAAGGCCGGACTCGGAACTCCCGTAAGGCTCCTGAACGGAGAGCTCACACCCGTATCCGAGATCAGGGAACACACGGTCTCAACCGAGCTCCCGACCCTTCCGATCATTTATCCCGAAGGAAACTGAATATATATTTAAACCTGTGAACTTTTTGAAAACTGTCTTCGTAAAGACGGGTTTTCTTCCTGCCTGCAAAGTATAATCAATCCATAGGGCGCAAGAAACTTTTATGTTTTGCCAATGCGGCAGAGGGGGAACATATGAGGCGATTTGAAAGAGTCCTGAAGATTGCTTTCGTACTCGTTTTTATTGTTGCGCTCTTTGTATTTTCCGTTGCGGTATTTAAACAGGTCGATCCCGGCGAAGCGTATATCGGTTCGTTCGACAGTAACCTCTTGGATGAAGGCTGGACTATCATCTATCCGGACGGTCATGTTGAAGAAAATGTCTCTATTCCGCTCGATATAGATGTAGAAGCCGGAAGCGTACTGGCTATAGAACATACGCTCCCGGATGATGTAGGTGACGGCATGAGGCTGGGTCTTCGATCCTCAAGAGAAGAGATGACCGTCTATATCGCAGACGAGCAGAGAAGTGAATATAAGGTCGAGGACTTTATCGTAAAGCGTAAGTCGGTCGTAAGTGCCTTCATCCTTGTAGATCTGAAGGACGCTGATGCCGGACAGACGCTCAGGATAGAGATGAGTTCTCCGTCAGATCCCGTGATCAGGATCAACGACATCAATTATGCTTACGGCAATAACGTATGGTTCTCGTATATCGGTCATAACATAAATCTCGTATTCATCGCGATCCTCATGATCTGTATCGGTATGTTCGCGATCGTTGTCTTCCTTTTTATCCGAAAGAAAGTCGCGGAGGCAAAGTCCGTCTTCTACCATGCCCAGACGATAATCATCGCGGGACTTTGGATGCTCAGTGAATCAGAGCTTCGCCAGGTCATATTTCATTCTCCGTCACTTAGTAACGTATTCTCTTTCATGCTGATCGAGATAATCGCGGCATTCGGCTCGATGTACTGTAATGAGGTCCAAAAGCATCACTACGCGAGGATATATACCCTCCTTCAAAGTGTTATCCTGCTGCAGGTCCTTGCAAATATCGTACTTAACGTGACGGGTGTCGTTGATTTCTACGATACTTTGATCCTGTCACATGCGTGGTCGGCACTGACGATCATCGTTGTCGCGGGAACTCTCATCGCCGACGGTATTACCGGAAGGATCAGAAGGTACGGATTTACCGCCATAGGAATGGTGCTGCTCGTTATATTCAGTATGCTCGAGATCGTAAACTTCTATTTCATAAATATCGTGAGCATGGGATTCCTCCTCGGTATCGGACTTCTCATGCTGCTCGCCTTTACGACCGTACAGGTAGTTATCGATCTTATCCGTTCTGCCGAGAAGAGAAGGAGAGACCTTGAGAAAGCCAACAGGACGACTTTTCAGACTATCGCGAGTACGATCGATGCCAAGGACAGATATACGGGCGGTCACTCCGAGCGTGTCGGTCATTATGCGAAGCTCCTTTGTAAAGCTGTAGCCGAGGAGTACGGATTTACTCATGATGACATCTCTGCCGTTAACTACATCGGTAAGATGCATGATTTAGGAAAGATCGGAGTACCCGACAAGGTGCTGAATAAGAACGGCAGGCTCACCGACGAGGAGTTTGACCTCATGAAGCAGCATACGATCATCGGTTATGACATGCTCAAGAACATCGACTATATCCCGGGGCTTCGTGACGGCGTCAGGAGCCACCACGAGAGGTGGGACGGCGGCGGATATCCCGACGGCCTTAAGGGGGAGAAGATCCCTCTTTATGCCAGGATCCTTTGTATAGCTGACAGCTACGATGCCATGACTACTGACAGGGTCTATAGAAAGAAGCTGTCGAAAGAAACCGTTCTCGAAGAGCTCGAAAAGAATAAAGGAAAGCAGTTCGATCCTCATCTTGCCGACGTCTTTATCGGGATGATAAGGGGTGGCGTAGTCTGATAAGAAGGTTGGCAAATATGTGATATTTACATGCAAATATCATTTATTGATGGAGCTGTTCTCAGGATAGTATAATCTGACTATAAAAGGGGGACTTTAACTATGGCTGGTATTTTCGCTGATTCCGCAAAGCTCGGATTCGGTCTCATGAGACTTCCCGAGAAGGACGGAGAGATCGAGATCCCTCGCGTTTGCGAGATGGTAGATGCTTACATGAAGGCGGGATTTAATTATTTCGATACTGCATATATCTATCACGGAGGAAAGTCGGAGGTTGCAGCCAGGGAGGCCCTCGTTAAGCGCTATCCCAGAGAATCCTTTACGTTAGCAGATAAGCTTCCCGCATGGTGCATCAACTGTGAGGACGACGTAGAAAAGATCCTTAACGAGCAGCTTGCAAGACTCGGCGTTGACTATATCGATTATTATCTTCTCCATTCCGTAGAGGACGGCAATAACTATGAGACATATGAGAAGTATGACTGCTTTTCATGGGGACTCAAGAAGAAGGAAGAGGGCAAGATAAGGCACCTTGGATTCTCTTTCCATGGTACTCCCGAGCTCCTCGAAAAAGTTCTCGATGCTCATCCCGAGACTGAGTTCGTTCAGATCCAGCTCAACTATGCCGACTGGAACAACCCTGTTGTAAGATCGGGAGAACTCTATGAGATCCTTCACGGCCGTAATATCCCAATGATCATCATGGAGCCCGTAAAGGGAGGAACGCTCGCTAATCTTACTCCCGAACTCGAAGGCAAGTTCAAGGCCGTAAGACCTGATGCTTCCGCCGCTTCGTGGGCTTTGAGGTTCGTAGGCTCGCTTCCGGGTGTAGAAGCTATCCTTTCGGGCATGTCCACGGAAGATCAGATGAACGACAACATCAAGACTTTCGCGAATTTTGAGCCCCTCACGCAGGATGAGGAGATCCTCGTTAATGAGGTCAAGGAGAAGATGCTCGACGCTAATCTCATTGCCTGTACATCTTGCCGCTATTGTACCGACGGGTGCCCGATGGGCATCAGCATTCCCGATATCTTCCGTGCTGTTAATACTTTAAGGCTCTATCCCGGTGACGAATTCCGTCCCAAGATGTTCTATCAGGGTCTTGCCGAGAGGACGGCCAAGGCGTCCGATTGTGTGGGCTGCGGTCAGTGTGAGGATGTTTGTCCCCAGCATCTGCCGATCATCGAGCTTCTTAAGGGAGCGGCCGAAGCATTCGAGAATTAAACTTCTGTGTTGAAGTAAAACAATAATCAAATATCGAAAAACGATAAATTATTCTTGCAATCCGATAATTCAAGTGTTATCATAAACCTGCATGCGAAATATGATCTCAGGCAGGTGTAACGCTATGGATAATAATACAAGAATGATCCTTAAGGTCATGATTATCATCAAAGGTGTGATCGCATTGGTCTGCCTGATATTGTTTGTCCTTACTTTCGCGGGTAATTATCTTTTTCTTGCTTTATTTCACGGAGTGTGGTGTTTGATCGATCGCTCTGTGCTAAGATCCGACAATCCGTACCGAAGTAGATCTGTCCGCACAGCACTCTGTGTTTATTGTATCCTGGTCTTTATCACGGTATTTATCCCGGGGATGATGACTTTTCCTATTAAGACGATCTTTCCGTGGCAGTACCGATTTCAGATGATATATATCATGAAGGATGGTCAGCCGCCTAAATATTTCCCCGAGCAGATCCCCGTATCTGCAACGGATTATGATCTTGAATTCCTGCCTACCGTCATGCAGGGAGACGGACATCTCAACGTCGCGTTCAGGGATGCGGGATATGTAGCCAAGGTAAGACCTCAGATAGAGGAGCTCACGATAAAGACATATGTTATGAGCGAATATCCCGAATTTGCGATCTCCATGTATGATGATGACTGCCCGATAGATATTCCGCGCGATGTACGTAAGGAACACCCTGATGCCACGATCTATTTCCTGAGCAGTAATCATTATGGTAATCATCCGAGAGGAACGGCTGTTATAATTGACAGTGATTATATAATGTATATCAACATGTGATCCTGAAAGGGGATAGAGATGAACGAGCAGCAGCTTAATGCGGTTACGACATGGATAAGCAACAATAAGAACAGACCTTTGACCTTTATGGAGAAGGAAGTCCTTAAGAGCCTTATAGATCAGTCCTACACGGTAGGCGATCTTATCAATAATCTCACCGGTCTTGCCGGTATGCTCAAGTAAGCATCAGGGGAGATCAGGTCATGGATGAGATCATCGATCACGAACAGTATAAGACTCTGCCCGGAGCTTTAAACTTCTCGGATGCCGATACTGAGGAGCTGAAGTTCTTTTCACGTAACATGATAAGGCGGGCTCACAAGATAACCGTCGGAATAATGGTCGCGGCGTTCGGATCTGCTTTCGCGGGATTTCTGCTTCCCGTCATCACGTCTATGGATCAGCCGCTGGCGTATGTGTTGCTCTTAGGTCCTGTCGCGGTGATCGCAGGCGCTATCGTCAGGATAATCAACTGTCTGGCGATAAGGGCTCCGGAGGTCTTCAGAGGCAAGATCGTAAGGATTAGGAGAAATCAGCCTAACGGTAAGAATATGTCGTCTTTCGTAGACGTATGGAGCGAGACCGAGAGGCAGTATGCCGAGAACTTCAGGTTCTACGGCGGAAAGGCGGATAGCGGGGATAATGTAGTCGTATTCAAGTTCAAGAGGTTCGGAAAGACCGACTATATGGCCGCGGCTGAGTACCTTATCAGGAAATAAGAAGTTGATTTTCCTTAGGAATAATCTATAATAGAAACAATTTCCAAAATGCGGTGAAGGAAACAAGTAGCTTCAGATATCGGGCTTTCAGAGAGTATCCGGTCGGTGAGAGGATATAAGACGTGCTGAAGTGAATACATTCCGGAGCAGCGGCCTGAACATATTTAAGTAGGGTCAGTCGGGTGCGCCCGTTAAAGCGTCAGTGTCATGTACACGTTGAGGGATACATCGCGAGGTGTATCCGAACATGAGGTGGTACCGCGAATATTCGTCCTCTGTTCTCTCTTATGAGGGAGCAGAGGATTTTTGTATCTATAAACGGAGGAAATAACAATGCAGATCTACGAAGAACTTCAGGCCAGAGGCTTGATCGCCCAGGTAACTAATGAAGAGCAGATCAGAGAGCTCATCAATGCAGGTAAGGCTACATTCTATATCGGCTTTGACTGTACGGCAGATTCTCTTACGGCAGGTCATTTCATGGCTCTTACGCTCATGAAGAGACTTCAGATGGCAGGCAATAAGCCCATCGCCCTTATCGGCGGCGGAACGACTATGATCGGTGACCCTTCCGGAAGGTCTGACATGAGAAAGATGCTCACGAGAGAAGATATCGACCATAACGCAGAATGCTTCAAGAAGCAGATGGAGAAGTTCATCGACTTCGGTGAAGACAAGGCAATGATGGTAAATAATGCAGACTGGCTCATGAATCTCAACTATATCGAGCTCCTTCGTGAAGTCGGCGCATGCTTCTCGGTTAATAACATGCTTCGTGCCGAGTGCTATAAGCAGCGTATGGAGAAGGGACTTTCGTTCCTTGAGTTCAACTACATGATCATGCAGTCGTATGACTTCTACTACATGTTCCAGAAGTATAACTGTAACCTCGAGTTCGGAGGCGATGATCAGTGGAGCAACATGCTCGGCGGTACCGAGCTCATCCGTCGTAAGCTCGGTAAGGATGCTCACGCCATGACGATCACGCTCCTTACGGATTCCCAGGGTAAGAAGATGGGTAAGACTGCAGGTAATGCAGTATGGCTCGATCCCAATAAGACATCTCCTTACGAGTTCTTCCAGTACTGGAGAAACGTCGGAGATCAGGATGTAATGAAGTGCATCAGGATGCTTACTTTCATCCCGATCGAGGAGATCGATGAGATGGATAAGTGGGACGATTCCAGGATCAATGAGAAGAAGGAGATCCTTGCTTTCGAGCTTACTAAGCTCGTTCACGGCGAGGAAGAGGCTACAAAGGCCAAGGAGGCTTCTCATTCACTCTTCGCAGGCGGCGGAGATGATTCGAATATGCCTACATCCGAGTTCGCTGATTCCGATATCCCCGATGATGGTATCCAGGTAGCAGAGCTCATGGTTAAGATGGAGATCGCTAAGAGTAAGGGTGAAGCCAAGAGACTCATCGAGCAGGGCGGCGTTACCGTCGACGGCGAGAAGGTAGCAGGTATCGATGCTGTCGTTACCAAGGCTCAGCTCAAGGAAGGCGTTAAGGTCAGAAAGGGTAAGAAGGTCTATAAGAAGGCCGTTATCGTCTGATCAGTCACTTAGGTTCATTAAGACTCCCCGATACGAGATTTCTGTATCGGGGAGTTTTTGTTTGCGTAAAAAGAAGTGTGGACAAAACTTGAAATATCGTATTGATCGTGAAGAAGAGATTTACGGATGCAGTTCTCGCGTAAATGCGTACAAAGCCCTGTTTGCCGTGCTCGTACGAGATATAGATGAACATTCATGTATATGAAAGATAGGAATTCAGATATTGATGTATATCAATGTAATGTCTTTGCGGGAAGATTTACAATTTAACTTTGTCGCGATAAAATCACTAATGAGTTAAAAGGTTTATGTATTGAAAAGAAATGAAGAGAAGGCAGTGACGGTAAATGGATATTTTCTCTTTTGTACAGTTATTCGGAGGTTTGGCTTTCTTCCTTTACGGAATGAAGCTCTTATCGGATTCACTTAAGAAGACGGCGGGCGGCAGGCTCGAGAGATTGCTCCGTAAGGCTACGGACAATCCGTTTAAGGGATTAGCAATAGGATCGATCATCACGATCGCGATCCAGTCATCATCGGCAATGACCGTAATGCTCGTAGGTTTCGTTAACTCGGGCATCATGGATCTCGGACAGACGATAGGTGTTATCTTCGGTTCGGATATAGGTACTACGCTCACGGCGTGGATCCTCTCACTTTCAGGTATCAACAGTAATGACAATATCTTCCTGAAGCTCCTTGAGCCCAAGTGCTTCTCGTTGATATTCGCTCTTATCGGTATCCTTCTGATCATGGCTTCCAAGAAGCAGAAGAAGAAAGAGATCGGTACGATGCTCCTGGGCTTCGCGATCCTCATGCAGGGAATGACCATGATGTCCGGATCCATGGCTCCTCTTCGCGAGATGGACAGCTTCACCAAGATCCTTACGGCATTCAATAACCCCGTTCTCGGTGTACTTGCCGGTATGATCGTTACCGGTGTCATCCAGAGTTCCGCAGCTGCTATCGGTATCCTGCAGAGTATCTCCCTTACGGGTAAGCTTACTTGGGGTATGGCCATCCCGATCATCATGGGTGCCAATATCGGTACATGTATGACAGCCATCCTTTCATCCATCGGTGTTAATAAGGATGCTAAGCGAGTTACCGCTATCCACGTAGCGATCAAGATCATAGGTACCATCATCTGGCTCATCGTATTCTACAGCCTTGTTGCCGTTATTAACTTCGAGTTCATGGGTAAGGAGATCGGCGTTGTGGGTATCGCCGTATTCCACTCTATCTTCAACATCGTTAACACGATCCTTCTGTTCCCGTTCAGCAAGCAGCTCGAGAAGCTCGCAAGATTCATCATCAAGGACAGCGACGAGGAGCAGGAGATGATCCTCGACGAAAGACTTATGCTTACTCCTACGATTGCCGTAGGTGAGTCAGCTAACTTCGTTACCAAGATGTTCACCAAGGTTCGCGGAGGTCTTGATAAGGCTACTGCGATGCTCATGACCGGCTACAATTCCGATGATTTCGATTACATCATGCAAAATGAGGAGAAGATCGACAGCTACGAGGACCATATCGGTTCCTACCTCATGAAGCTCACGACTACCCATCACCTTAACGAAGACGATAAGAAGAGCTCTTCCAAGATGCTCCAGGTAATCGGTGAGTTCGAGCGTCTCGGTGACCACGCTTCCTATATGGCAAAGTCTGCCGAAGAGCTCAAGAACAAGAATATCAACTTCTCGCCCGCTGCAAGGGGAGAGCTCGACCGTATCCTTCCCGCCGTTCAGGAGATCTACTCCATGGCCATCAAGTGCTATGAGTCCGGAAAGGCAGAGGATGCGATGGATATCGGCCCTCTGAGGATCGTTATCTCCGAGATGTGCGATGCTTTCAAGGCTTCTCACGTTGAGCGTCTCGCAGAGGGTGTATGTACCGTAGAGCAGGGCTTCATATTTAACGATATCCTCTACAGCTGCGGCCGTATCGCCGATCACAGCATGAATATCGCAGCCGTCGTATACAGATTTGCTTCAGCAGACACACGTGATACTGCATATATGCATGACTTTAAGCAGAGAAAGGACGCAGTGTCCGAGAGAGCTTACGAGAAGTATCTCAACAAGTATATGAACGCAGATAAGGCAGCCGAATAATAAGCTGATAACTTGCGCTTTCGGACGGTCCGATCACAATATTAAATAGATATAGATATATTCCTCACGTCCCTTATATATTCGCGCGGGACGCGTACGATTTTTATTGTAAGAAGTCTCAAAATTTGTTATTATTTGTAACGGAAGGTTATGACTTCTAAAGTAAATCTATGGAGGAATTGAAAAATGGGATTGATTAGTATTGTCAAGGGCGTCGTCGGCGGTGCTATCGGCGTAGCCGGTGCTTCTATTGATTCTCAGATCAGAGATCAGATCAGGGAAGTATTTACCTGCGATTCGCTCGGACAGAATGTTCTTGTAAGAAGAGGTGCTGTCAGAAGAACTGCAGACGGTAAGAATAAGGGTAACGAAGAGATCATTTCATCCGGATCCATCATCATGGTTCCCGAGAATACGGCACTCCTTCTCGTAGACGGCGGCCAGATCGTTGATTTTACGACTGAGGCAGGTTACTACAGATGGGATTCTTCAACATCTCCTTCGATGATCACTGCTACATCTTGGGCAGAGTTCAAGGAGAGAGTCGGTAAGACAGTTGCAGATACCTGGGAGCGTATGACGGCAGGCGGCACACTTACAAAGCAGCAGAGAGTCTACTTTGTAAACATGCTTCCTATCAGGGATAACAAGTTCGGTTCATCTTCACCTATCTCATATGCAGACCCCGAGTACAGACAGATCTATATCCGTCTTAACGGTATGTTCTCATATCAGATCGTTGACCCCGTAACATTCTTCAGATGTGTATCCGGTAACATTGCAGGTGAGTACCTTGCAGCTGACTTCATGGGTACTGTAACAGAGCCCAAGCAGCCCAGGATCGAGTTCTGTGATCATATCGCAGAAGTACTCAACAGATGCGGCGGTCAGGACAAGATCATGTTCGCTAACCTTCCTTCTGAGCAGACAAGGCTTCGTACATACATGCAGGAGTGCCTTGATGAGGATTGGCTCAAGCTCAGAGGTGTTGTTGTAGAGACAGTTGCCATCGGTGGTATCACACCTGATGAGAAGTCCCGTGCAAGGATCGAAGAGGTTGATAACGCTAAGCTCTATGCTTCCGATCCTAATGCTCTTGCAGCACAGGTAGCTCTCGGCCAGACAGAGGCTATGAAGGCAGCCGGTGCAAACTCCGCAGGTGCTGCTACAGGCCTTATGGGTCTCGGCATGATGGGTGGAGTTGCAGGCGCTAACGGCGGTACGGCAGCAGCATTCAACTTCCTTGGTCAGCAGCAGCAGGCTCAGCAGGCAGCACCCGCAGCCGCTCCCGTTGCAGCAGCTCCCGCAGCTGACAGCTGGTCATGTGAGTGTGGTGCAGTAAATACAGGTAACTTCTGTGCTCAGTGCGGTAAGGCAAAGCCCGCTCCCGCAGGTTCATGGACATGTGAGTGCGGAGCAGTAAACACAGGTAAGTTCTGCCCTCAGTGCGGTAAGGCAGCTCCTGAAGCAGCTCCCGCTAAGTGCCCTAAGTGCGGATACACACCTGCAGATGGCGTAATGCCTAAGTTCTGCCCTGAGTGTGGTACAAAGATCGAATAAGATCTGACCGCTAAACGGCTAAGACAAGTAACAGACAGAAGGGTCGTCCCGTATGGGATGACCCTTCTTTTGTGCGTCTATGACATAAAATGATCAGGAAATTAAATCATTTCTGTTTGCAGGGCGTTACGAATTGGGCTAAAATACATGGGTTATTAAACTGAAGGGGAAATGTATATGGCAAAAGTAACGTTCAGAGACGATCTTTGCAAAGGCTGCGGTCTTTGTGTCTATGCCTGCCCCAAGAAGATCCTTGAACTCGATAAGAGCAGACTTAACGATAAGGGTTATCACCCCGCTGTCTGCACGGATCCGGCTTCATGCATCGGCTGCACATTCTGCGCCGTTCAGTGTCCTGATTCCGTAATCACTGTTGAAAGGTAAGGTCTTGGAACTATGGCTAACAAGAAAGTATTGATGAAAGGTAACGAAGTCATTGCCGAGGCTGCTTTGAGAGCAGGCTGCCGCAATTATTTCGGTTATCCCATTACACCTCAGACAGAGGTTATGCATTACATGGCAAAGAAGATGGTTCAGATCGGCGGTAACTTTGTACAGGCCGAGAGTGAAGTATCTGCCATCAACATGGTATACGGTGCCGCAGCAGCAGGTGCCAGAGTTATGACATCTTCATCTTCTCCGGGAATCTCCCTGAAGCAGGAGGGTATCTCCTACATCGCAGGTGCAGAGCTTCCCGCAGTTTGTGTAAATATCGTTAGAGCAGGCCCGGGCCTCGGCGGTATCCTTCCTTCACAGGGAGACTACTGGCAGGCTACAAAGGGCGGCGGACACGGTGACTACAGAAATCTCGTTATCGCTCCCGCTTCCGTTCAGGAGCTCTATGAGCTTACTGTTGAGGCATTTAACCTTGCAGATAAGTACAGGATGCTCGTTATGATCCTTGGTGACGGTACTTTGGGTCAGATGATGGAGCCCGTTCTCTTCCGTGACGAGGAGCCTATCGAGAAGATCGAGAAGCCCTGGGCTGCAGTAGGCCGCGGCGGCAGAGAGAAGCACAACACGGTTACTTCCATCTACATCGATCCCGATGATCTTGAGGCAAAGAACCATGAGCTTCAGGACAAGTATAAGTACATCGAGGAGAACGAAGTAAGATACGAGGCTTACGGACTCGAGGATGCTGAGATTGTCATCACGGCTTTCTCCACATGCTCCAGAATATGTAAGAACGTTATCAAGCAGGCTGCTGAGCAGGGTATCAAGGTCGGTATGATCAGACCTATCACTCTCTGGCCTTTCCCTAAGGATATAATCCGTGAGACTGCAGCAAGAGACAACGTTAAGGCTTTCCTTGATGTTGAGCTTTCCGCTGGTCAGATGGTCGAGGATGTTGAGCTTGCAGTATCAGGCAAGAAGCCGGTTCACTTCTACGGAAGAATGGGCGGTAACCTTCCTACACAGAAGGAGATCCTCGATAAGATCATCGCTATTCACAATAATCCTAACGAAGGAGGTAGAGGTTAATGGCTGTAGTATTCGAGCCTACAAAGGGCCTTACAGATAAGCCGTTCCATTACTGCCCCGGTTGTAATCACGGTATCATCCACAGAATCATCGCAGAGTCCATGGTGGAGCTTGGTATCCTCGAGGACACTGTATCAGTTGCATCCGTAGGATGTACATATAACAGCTACGATTACTTTGCTTGTGACGCAGTTCAGGCTGCTCACGGTAGAGCTCCCGCTGTTGCAACAGGTATCAAGAGAACACTAAAGGACAAGATCGTCTTCACATATCAGGGTGACGGTGACCTTGCATCCATCGGTACTGCCGAGATCATCCACGCAGCTGCAAGAGGAGAGAAGATCACAGCTTTCTTCGTAAATAACGCAGTTTACGGTATGACCAGCGGTCAGATGGCTCCTACAACGCTCCTGGGACAGGTAACTACAACATCTCCCTTCGGTAGAGATGCTTCTTACCAGGGTTATCCCATCAACGTATCCGAGCTCATCTCTCAGCTTACCGGTGCCGTTTATGTAGAGCGTGTATGCCTTACTGACTTCAAGAATATCCAGAATGCCAAGAAGGCTGTTCAGAAGGCTTTCAAGGTTCAGCAGGCAGGTCTCGGATTCTCTATGGTAGAGTTCCTTTCAACGTGTCCCACTAACTGGGGTAAGGAGCCTGTTGAGTCCATGGAGTGGCTCAAGGAAAAGATGATCCCTCAGTATCCCTTAGGATGCTTCAAGGGTGCTGATATCGACTTCAGCAAGAAGGAGGCGTAAAGAGATGACTGACTTTTCGATCATACTTGCAGGATTCGGCGGACAGGGTATCCTCTCTGCAGGCAAGATGGCTGCCGAGGCAGCTCTTTACGAGGGTAAGGAAGTATCCTGGTTCCCTTCATACGGTCCCGAGATGAGAGGCGGTACTGCTAACTGTTCCGTTGTTATCTCAGATGAGCCTATCGGTTCTCCCGTAGTCAACGACGCAGATGTTGTTGTCTGCCTCAACCAGCCTTCGATGGAGAAGTTCGAGCCCTGCATCAAGCCCGGCGGAGTTCTCATCATCGACTCTTCGCTCATCCATATCAAGCCTACCAGAACTGATATCAGGTTCATTCCCATGAATGCTTCTGAGATCGCTTCTGACCTTGGTAACATGGCTTTCGCTACGATCTCCATGCTCGGATGCCTTGCAAAGGCTACAGGTTGCTTCAAGAGGGAGTCTTTCGAGTCTGCTCTTTATGAAGTACTTCCCGAGAGAAGACATAAGCTCATCCCCGGAAACGTTGAAGCTTTCGACAGAGGAGCTAAGTTCGCTGAGTAAAATTATCCAGTAACGCGATATATGAGCCCGTCGAAAGCGATTCCAAGCTTTTGACGGGTTTTTTTATATTTCATACCTTTTAAGGAGGAAATCTTATGAGTAAGACAGTATATACAACGAATGCTCCCGAATCCATCGGACCTTATACGCAGGCTAAGGTAGTAGGCAACCTCGTATTCACATCAGGTCAGATCCCGATAGATCCTGCTACCGGTGATGTAGTAGAGGGCGATATCTCCGAGCAGGCTCATCAGTCCTGTAAGAACATAAAGGCTATCCTCGAGGAGGCAGGCACGTCCCTTGAGAATGTCGTTAAGACAACATGTTTCCTAGCTGACATGGGAGACTTTGCCGCATTTAACGAAGTATATGCAGAGTATTTTACGGGTAAGCCCGCCAGATCCTGCGTAGCTGTAAAGACACTTCCCAAGAATGTACTTGTTGAAATCGAGGCAATAGCTGAAGTATAATAATCGGCGTTATGCCAATACTTAGTGTCGACAACATTTCATTGAATTTCGGAGAACGCCGCCTTCTTGACGGCGTCTCTTTCATGGTGAACGAAGGTGATAAGATCGCGTTCATCGGAAATAACGGTGCGGGAAAATCGACACTCTTTAAGATAATCAAGGGTACGGTAAGACCTGATGACGGTAAGGTCATAAGACACGGCAACACCATCGTCGGATTCCTGTCTCAGAATATGGATGAGCAGGACCTGTCAGGTTCTACATTAAAGCCTCAAAAGCTCATCGATATCGAAGAGCGTAAGACTGCCCTTGAATATGAGATCGCAGCCGCAGGCGATGATGAAGCCAGGCTCAAGCCCATGATGGATGAGTATTCGAGAGTTACTGCCGAATATGAGGCTATGGGCGGATACGATTACGACCATAGGATGGCTGATGCACTTGCGGGCCTTGGTCTTACGGGACTTTCCGAGAGAACGGACCTTACGACTCTTTCGGGAGGCGAGAAGATGAGAGTGTGCCTCGCACAGCTCATCGTTGCACATCCCGATATCCTTATGCTCGACGAGCCTACTAACCACCTTGATATCGAAGCCATCGAGTGGCTCGAAGAATTCCTTTCCTCTTACGGCGGAGCGGTATTCGTTATCTCACATGACCGTCATTTCATCGACAGGGTCGCTAACAGAGTAATAGAGCTTCAGGACGGTAATATCACCTGCTACAAGGGCAACTACGACGACTATAAGATCCAGAAGGAAGAATTCCTGAAGACTCAGGAAGCATATATAAATAACCTTCAGGCGGAGCTCGAGCATCAGCTGGATGTTAAGCAGACGATGCTCTCCCACAGGAATATCTCGGGATATCACCAGCGCGAGAAGATGGTAGATAAGCTCGAAGCCGTACTTGAAAAGGAGAAGGCAAAGCTTCCTTCAGGCAGCATGTCCATGAGCTTCAATGTCGTTCCCGAAGAGCGAAGCGGTGCAGAAGATAAGATCTTACTGCAGGTAAAGGACGTTTCAAAGAAGTTCGACGACGATCCATTCATATTCGAGCATATCTCTTTCGAGCTCAAGGCAAATCAGAAGATATTCCTCGCAGGTCCTAACGGCTGCGGAAAGTCTACGCTCCTTACAATGCTCATGGGACGTCAGGGCGGATTTGACGGTTCGGTATTCATTTCTTCCGGTGCGACGGTCGGATATATGGAGCAGTTCGTTCCTTTCGAAGATGAGACTTTGTCTTGCTACGAGGAGCTCGTCGCAAGAAGTGATCTGAGCATCACGGAAGCAAGGAATATGCTTGCCAGGTTCGGCTTCAGGGGAGAGGATGCCTTTAAGACGATCAATGTGTTATCAGGCGGTGAGAGGTCGAGGCTCTATCTTTGCTGCCTTTTACAGGAAAAGCCCGATATCTTATTCCTCGATGAGCCTACGAACCACCTGGATATCGATTCGAGGGAAGTCCTCGAGGATGCGCTCAAGGCTTATAACGGAGCTATCGTTTGTGTCAGCCATGACCGTTTCTTCATAGATAAGTGCGCTGATCAGATCCTGGGATTTAATCTCGGTACTGCTGCTTTGTACGATAAGTATGCTTACTACCGAAAGGCTGTTGCCAAGGCTCCAGCTGCCGCTCCCGTAAAGGAAGAGAAGGCGGAAGAAGAGAATGTATCACGTGAGACCGAAGGTAAGAAAGAGTCTCGCAACAAGGCAGCAGACCGTAAGGAAGCTGCTAAGAGGAGAGAGAGGATCCGCGCCATCGAAAATGAGATAGAGGCTCTCGAGAATGAACAGAAAGAACTCGAGGCGACGTTCACGTCAGGTGCCGGAGCCGAGGAATACAATAAGTACGCCGATAATGCCGCAAAGATAGAATCGCTTTATACGGAGTACATGCTCCTCACCGAAGAGGAAGAATCCTAACCAGAGCAAAAAGAAAGGGAGCCGAAGCTCCCTTTTTGTTTATCGATTTTCGCTGATCAGCATCCTGATCTTTGATCTACCATTGCGATACCCTGCTGAAGGTTACCGTGGAAGAGGCGGTTGGCGTCTTCACTGTAACCGAATACGATGCCGGGACGAACGGGAGTCATTGCCGCACTCATCTTCTGAAGGATATCTACTGCAGGCTCCTTCTTGGAGAATCCGCCTGTATTACCGATGATGATAACGTGCTCGTCGCCTGTTCTGTCAACGATGCGGATCTGGTGGATCTTATTGTAGGGAATGAAGTTCATTCTCTGTGTTACTACATAAGGGAATACCCACAGGATGTCCTTTACTGGAACGACATAGAGTGCGCCAAGGTTATTGTAGATAACTGCACTGGATGTAAATGTCATGCACTTATTGAAAACTTCGGCAGAGCCGATCTCCTGATCGATCCTTGCGAGTTCTTCGGCAGAAAGCCTCTGCCAGCTCTCAAGTGCCTGAGCCGTGAGCTTCTTGTTTACAAGGTTAGTCTTTACTTTGCCCATCTGTCCGACCTTTGCCATGATGCCGGAGTATGAAGCAAGATATTCTGTGATCTCCATATTCAGTCTTCTCCTCTTATATATGTTTGTAAATCTCACAGATTGTAAAACATATAACGGGCGTTATCAATGGCAAAAGTGAGTGAATTTTTCAGCGGATCTCTCTTATTGCGTAGAATCTGTAATCTTCGAGATATTCGTCGCTTCCGGGGGCGCCAAACTGGACGGGCGGAGAATACTCAGCCACATCGTTCTCTTCGTATTCCGAGAATGGGGCATCCGAGTCGTCCGCGACATAGACGAACATGACAAGTCCGTCATACTCTGCGGGGACAACGAAATATGCAGTATGCTCGATGCGGTCGGTCAAAGTCCAGATCGTATTGCCGTTGGCATCCGTATCGTAGGAATTCTCGTCCGTATAATCTTCGCGGAATTCGTAGTACTCGACATAAAAGGTCTGACCGTTATAGATGACATTGCCGGTGACGCCGAAACTGTCTACATCAGTACTCATGTTGATCGTCGGATACTCCATGCCCGTGTAGTAATCCATGAACTGAACATTATGGTATGACCATCCCGTTGAGACGTTGGTGCTCGAAAGCCTTGCCCTGATAGGGAATATCTCGGTATAGCTGACTTCGTAGATTACATAGTTATCTCTCTCGGCAGGGTAACAGGTGACGGACGGTCTGTAGATCGTGGCAACGTTATTCAATGCTTCGCCGTCGGCCTCTCGCCCCGAATAATTCATGAAGTATTCGGCGAAGTAGGTCTCGACATTTCCTCTTACGAAAGTAAGCTCATGTTCTTCTGCCCACGGTGTATCGACGGGATCGACGTAGAAGTCCTCGAAAGTTGCCCGCTCCTGAACGGTCGAAAAGTCGTGTCTGGGCTCTCTGCGATCTCTGTCATCTTCCTCTTCTTCGGAAGTGGTTGTCGATTCGCTTTCGTTGCTGTTGTTTAATATTCCGCATCCCGTAATGCTTCCGCAGAAGACTGAGATGAGCAGCAATGCTGAAATTATCTTCCTCTTCATAGATTATCCCTCTTCGAAAATCCCTCTTTATCCATCACATATTTCTGATTATATCACTGTCTGAAACAAATTGATGATAATGGTTATCGTTCATTAAAATGCTCAATTGAGGTTTGAGGAACTTAGATGACCTATAGTAAAATATCTGTATTAAGCCTCAGGGAGGAATCGCCTTATGGGAATGACGATGACTCAGAAGATACTCGCGTCACATGCGGGTCTTGATGAAGTTAGAAGCGGTGATCTGATCGAAGCAAAGTTAGATCTCGTCTTGGGCAATGATGTTACGACACCTCCGGCCATCGATGTCTTCAGGAAGATGGGTGCGAAGGATGTATTCGATAAGGAGAAGGTATGTCTCGTACCTGATCACTTTACTCCGAATAAAGATATAAAGTCCGCCGAACTTACGAAGTGTATGAGATGCTTTGCAAGGGAGCAGGCGATAGAGAATTATTTCGAGCTCGGACAGAAAGAGATGGGTATCGAGCATGTTATCCTTCCCGATAACGGACTCGTATTCCCGGGAGATCTCATCATCGGAGCCGATTCTCATACATGTACTTACGGTGCCATGGGAGCTTTCTCGACAGGCGTTGGATCTACCGATCTTGCTTGCGCAATGGCGAGCGGCAGCACCTGGTTCAAGGTACCCGAAGCCATAAAAGTCATTCTTACGGGAAAGCCTTCCGAGTATGTTACGGGTAAGGACATCATCCTTCATCTGATAGGTAGGATCGGAGTGGACGGTGCGCTCTATAAGTCACTGGAATTTACGGGTGACGGTGTACATGCGCTCAGCATGGATCAGAGACTTACGATCAGCAACATGGCTATCGAATGCGGAGCTAAGAACGGAATATTCCCGATAGATGAAGTAACGCTCGAATATATGGAGAGAGTAAATCCCGAGCGTCTTCGTAACGGAAAGTATACTGCTTTCACGGCAGACGAAGATGCTGAGTATTCTGAGGTGATCGAGATCGATCTTTCGGCAGTGCCTCTTACGGTCGCGCTCCCTCATCTTCCGTCTAATACGAAGCCTGCTTCCGAAGTCGATCTTCCCATCGATCAGGTAGTCATCGGTTCATGTACCAACGGCAGATATGAAGACATAAAGACAGCCGCAGAGATCTTTAAGGGCAGGCATGTCAAAGAGGGAATAAGATGCATCGTTATCCCGGGATCTCAGAGAGTCTACAGAAGAGCACTCGATGAAGGGCTCCTTGCGATATTTGACGATGCAGGATGCGTTATCTCGACTCCTACGTGCGGCCCGTGCCTCGGAGGTCATATGGGTATCCTCGCGGAAGGCGAAAGATGCGTTTCTACTACGAACAGGAACTTTGTAGGCAGGATGGGTCACGTAAAGTCGGAGGTCATCCTTGCAGGTGTTCCCGTAGCTGCGGCATCCGCGATCATGGGTAAGGTCGCGACGCCTTTTGATCTTGATGAAGGAGGATCTGCCGTATGAATGTAGAGGGTAAGGTATTTAAGTATAACGACAATGTTGATACGGATGTAATAATCCCTGCGCGTCATTTGACGAGCGCAGATCCCGAGCAGCTCAGGCTCCACTGCATGGAGGATATCGATCCGAATTTCGTAAATGAAGTAAAGGCTGGAGACATCATAGTAGCAGGTAAGAACTTCGGATGCGGCTCATCTAGAGAACATGCTCCGATCGCGATTAAGGCCAGCGGAGTATCGCTTGTTATCGCATGTGACTTCGCAAGGATATTCTACAGGAATGCGATCAACGTCGGACTTCCCATCATGGAGTGTCCCGAAGCATACGAAGGTATATCTGCAGGCGATGTCGTAGAAGCTGATTTCGATACGGGAGTCATTACCGATAAGACGACAGGCAAGAGCTATAAGGCGACGCCTTTTCCCGAGTTCATCAAGAAGATAATCGATGCCGGCGGACTTGTCGGTTATACAAAGCATAAGACCGGAGAATAAAAGATATGAGTGGTAAGTGTTATAAGATAGCCGTGATTCTCGGTGACGGGATAGGCCCCGAGGTTACTACCTCAGCCGTAAAGGTACTGAAGGCCGTATCCGAGAAGTTCGGATTCGACATGGTATTTGAAGAATATAAGGCAGGCGGATGTGCGATCGACGAGTTCGGTTTACCTCTTCCCGAAGAGACCTTAGAAGGATGCAAGGCATCTGATGCAGTTCTGCTCGGAGCTGTCGGAGGTCCAAAGTGGGATAAGGTCGATGCTACCTTAAGACCCGAGAAAGCACTCCTCGGACTTCGCGCGGGACTCGGTCTTTACTCGAATTTAAGACCTGCTCTGCTCTTCGAAGATCTTGCTTCGGCATCGCCTCTTAAGAATGTCAGCAATATCGATATCCTTATCGTTCGCGAGCTTACGGGCGGCATCTATTTCGGCGAGCACGGAAGATACGAATCCGACGCATTGCTCTCTGACGGTTCTGCCAAGGGTACTGTCGCTTACGATACGGAGAGCTACTCAAGGACCGAGATCGACAGGATCGTCCGTGAAGCTTTCCGCTATGCGATGGGAAGAAATAAGAAGCTAACCTTGGTTGATAAGGCGAATGTACTTGAGTCGAGCAGGCTTTGGCGCGAGGTCGCCGAGACGATAGCTCCCGAATTCCCCGAGGTGGCACTCGACTATCTTTATGTCGATAACTGCTCGATGCAGCTCATCAACCGCCCTGAGACATTCGACGTTATAGTAACGTCTAATATGTTCGGAGATATCCTTTCGGATGAAGCCGGCATGATCACCGGATCTATCGGCATGCTGCCGTCGGCTTCCCTGGGTGCTCCCGGAACTCCGGGCATGTACGAGCCCGTTCACGGTTCGGCTCCCGATATCGCAGGCAGCGGAAAGGCCAATCCTTTGGCAACTATCCTCTCGGCTGCTATGCTCCTGAGGTGGTCGCTCGACGAAAGCGAAGCCGCGGATGCCATAGAGAGCGCGGTCAGAAAGACTCTTGCGGCAGGGTACAGGACGGCGGATATAGCCTCATCGCCTGACGATAATATCCTTAATACGGAAGCGATGACGCTCAAGGTTCTCGAGAATATCTGATAATAAACAACATCCGGCCACTTTCAGGTGACCGGATGTATTTTTTGTCTGTAAATTGATCAGTTGATCTGTCAGCAGGACTTTCTGTGGCTGATACCGAGGTCTTCGGCGATCTTGAAGAATGCGTCTCTTGATCCGAGGATCGTCTTCTCCGATACACAGAATGCAAGTCTGCAGTAACCTTCGCCCGAGAAGCTCTTTCCGGGAACGAGAAGGAGATTATACTTGGCGCATGCTGCTGCAAAGTCTGCATCGCTCATGTCCCTCGGGGTCTTCATGAAGATATAGAGCGCACCGCCGGGCTTAACTGCATCAAATCCCGCGTCAACGATATTGGAGTAGAGGAGGTTTCTCCTGTGCTCGTAATTTGCAACGTCGACCTTAGCATAAAGGGACTTCTCGATGACTTTCTGCCAGATAGCGGGAGCATTTACGCTTCCGAGTGTTCTGTTGGAAAGTACGATAGCAGCCGTGAGGTCTTCGTAATCAGCGTTATTAGGTGATACGAGCGTATAGCCGATCCTCTCTCCGGGAAGTGAGAGAGACTTACTCCATGAGAAGCAGATAATAAGGTTATCTATATATTTAAGAGCCGCGGGAACGGTTGCTCCGTCATATACAAGATCGATATAGGGCTCATCTGAGATAACGTGGATGACGTGATCCTTTGTCTTGAGCATATCGTTGAGTTCCGTAAGGAGCTCAGCAGGGTAGATGACACCCGAAGGGTTGTTGGGGGAATTGATGATGATAGCCTTTGTCTTTGAAGTGATGGCTTCCTCTATCTTCTTGACGTCGGGATTAAAGTTTGCGTCAGTCTTGACCTTTACGATCTTTCCTCCGTGGTTCTCAACGTAGTTATTGTATTCCATGAAGTAGGGGCAGAGCACGATGACCTCGTCTCCGGGATCGAGGAGTGAATGAAGGACATCGTTCATGGCTGCTGCAGCACCGACCGTCATGCAGACTGCATCGGCCTTGACCTCAACGCCGGACTCCTCGCTCCTCTTCTTGGCGATTATTGCTCTGGTGGACTCGTAGCCGCTGTTGCTCATATAGCCGTGCATACCGGGTGTGGGGTTTACTGCGAGCTCAACGAGTGCCTCGGCTACTTCACGAGGGGGCTCGAGGTCCGGGTTACCGATAGAGAAATCAAATACCTTGTCATCTCCGTAGAGAGCCTTGAGGCGGTTGCCTTCCTCGAACATCTTTCTGATCGCAGATCCGCCTGCGAGCTTTGACTTTATGTTTTCCGAGATCATATATGCTGTCTCCTTATTGTTATTCTCAGGACATTATACAACTAAGACAGGGCTTATAGTATAATCAGGTAGGATAGAGGGGGATTTTGAATATGAGTAAGCTTGCCAAGGTCTATATTGCCGTTATGGCTGTATTCCTGATCGCCGGAGTTATCATCGCCGCTTATACGAGGAATATGGAATACATGTTCCCGAACGGATCGGTGATCAATGCCGAGTATGTTGACGCATTAAGACATAATTACATCGTAAGCAACGGATTTTTCATAGGATTCTGGATGGCGGCAGTTCCCGCGATGATGGTTGTGAGCATGATACTTATGACTTTAAAGGGCGTTCATATGCCTAAGTGGAGACTGGTCGCAGGTGCTGTCGCGATGCTCATCGCCGAGATAATAATCGTTTGTTTCGGATTTCAGGTCATCAAGGTGGCTAAAGGCGAACCCGGTGCAGCTATTGAGATAATTGAGGATAAGAAGATATCCTCAGGCCGAAAGGGCAGGACAGAATACAGCTTTGTCTTTGAGGGTGGCAGCGTGAAGGTCCCGAGCAATGTCTATGATCACTATAATATCGGAGACAGGATGGTCGTAGTAAGGTGCGGCGGCGTGCCTCTTGAAGTGCAGCAGCCCGAGGTCTATACTATCGATCCAGAGATTTGTCAACCTTAAGTGTTGACAAATCTCCGTAAGACGTATATCATTACGTAGTCAATTAAAGCAGAAATCCGTTTTCTCACCTTAAGCTCAGGCGAAGAGGTTCATAACAGATAACAAGGCTAACGGGCCTCGTGATTGTGTATGAGAACGGATTTCACCGTTCTTTTTTTATGGTCAGGAGGTGTTAAGTATCGCAAAGCCAAACGGTAATCAGATGATCAACGATGACATCAAGTTTGAGAAGGTCAGACTGATCGACGCAGACGGGCAGATGGTTGGAGTAGTATCTTTAGCCGAAGCTAAGAAGTCAGCAGAGGATGCGGATCTGGATCTTGTTTGTATCTCCCCGAATCCCGAGAATCCTGTTTGTAAGGTAATGGACTACGGTAAGTTCCTTTTCGAGCAGGGCAAGAGAGAGAAGGAAGCAAGGAAGAAGCAGAAAGAGACCGAGACCAAAGAGATCGGTATCAAGCTTACGACAGATGTTCACGACATCGAAGTTAAGCAGAAGGCCGTGATCAAGTTCCTTAAGAACGGCGATCGCGTTAAGATCAACATCAGATTCCGTGGCCGTGAGATGGCATATCAGCAGCAGGGCTTTGGCGTAATGGAGAAGTTCGCTGAGGGTATCGCAGAGTACGGACAGATTGACAAACAACCGAAGATCGAGGGCAGAAACATGGTTATGTACCTCGTTCCGAAGAAGAGCAAGTAATCAATTCAAGGAGGACATAATAATGCCTAAGCAGAAAACACACAGCTCATCAAAGAAGAGATTCAAGGTTACAGGTACCGGTAAGGTTCTTCGTGCACAGGCTTTCCGCCGTCACATCCTCTCCAAGAGACCTACCAAGAGAATGAGACATCTTCGTCACAACATGGTTTGCTCCGAGGCTAACGCTAAGGTAATCAGAAAGATGATCCCTTACGCTTGATCGCGTAAATCTAATTAAACATTCACATTCTTTAGGAGGAAATATACATGTCTAGAGTTAAGAGAGGTATTCGTACCAGAGCACGTCATCATAAGATCATTAAGCAGGCTAAGGGTTATTTCGGTAAGAAGAGCAAGCTTTTCAAGGTAGCTAATCAGGCTGTCCTCAAGTCCGGTAACTATGCTTATCGTGACAGAAGACAGAAGAAGAGGGATTTCAGAAAGCTTTGGATCGCTCGTATCAACGCAGCAGCTCGCCAGAACGGACTTTCCTACAGCAAGTTCATGAACGGCCTCAAGGTTGCAGGTGTTGAGCTTGACCGTAAGGTTCTTTCCGATATCGCTATCACAGACCCCAAGGCTTTTGCTGCTCTTGTTGAGCAGGCTAAGGCAGCTCTCTGATAACATATCAGGTTGAATAAGCATATACAGGGTGTCTCGTGTCGGGGCACCCTTTTATATGAAATATAATTATTTGGATTAAGGAGTTTTATTATGAAAAATCGTATTTTGAAGAGAACGGGGGCCTGCCTGGTATCGGCCGGGATCATCATGCAGTTCGGAGTATCATCACTTGCTTATGGTGCTGCTGATCAGGGTGTAGCTGTTAACGAGCAGAATTTCCCTGATGGTGTTTTCAGAAGTTATGTCAGTGATAATTTCGATGAAGACGGTGACGGTTATCTGTGTGATGCGGAGATAGAAAATGCGAACACTATTCAATGTTGGGGTAGCATCCGTTCGACTAGGATCGCTGATCTGACAGGTATTGGATTATTACCTTATCTGACCAGGCTTGATTGTAGCTATAATGATCTGACCGAATTGGATGTTTCGAATAATACAGCGTTGACATATCTGCGTTTGAATTCAAATTCGGTGGAGGAGCTTGATCTTAGCAATAATCCCGCATTGGAAACTGTTGATTGCGCATACAATAACATTTCTGAATTGGATTTCAGTTCGAATACGTCGATCAAGATCTTGTCCGTCGGACATAATCCTCTTACGGAATTAACACTTGGTAATAATTCAGAGCTTTATGCGTTTAATTGTTTGGATACAGATCTTTCAGAATTGAATATCAGCGGTGTGCCCAATATGATCCTGGCGTATACAGAAGGTGATTGCGTTACAGAAACTACTAATAACCCTGTTCCGTATTATGTATATTCTTATGAAACAAGCGCATATCTCTATGTAGAACCTGATCTTCCGATCGTCACCGTTGCGGAAGAAGTTGATCCGGAAGCAGCAGAAGAGTTTACGACAAGCTTTGATGTATCTTATGGTTCACATTGGGATAGTTCCGTAGCTCCGTATGGTGCAAATGTAGCTGATACAACGGCATCCGGTAGCATTAGCTTTGATGCACCTGTTCAGAGCTTTACTATTAGTGTAGACGGACAGATCACCAACGATGCATGCAATTCTCTTGATTGGAGATATAGCATTACAAATAATAACGATGGTACTTATACAGTTACTTATACAGCTAACCAGTATGAGTACAATCCTCCTGTAAGCTTTATTGACGGTCTGAGATTTACTGTTAATGGTGATCAGGCTCCTGTTATCACAGTAGTTGAGTACACATTCTATTGATAAAATCAAAATAACGTTTTAACAATACATTTGGGGCTGTCTCTGAATAAAGAGACAGCCCTTTTTGTATATCTTCTTGACCGTCTTACAGGGCTTGGGGTATGCTTTCACCATGGAAGTCATAAGAAGCAAGGATAATCCTAAAGTTAAGAGATTTGCGCTCCTCCATGACAGGAAGAAGGCTGCTAAGGAAGGACTCGTATTTATCGAAGGTACGAGGATCTGCGAGGATGCACTGCTGTCGGGCGTCGAGCCGGTTTCTTTCGTGTATTCGGAAGAGAAAGCGCAGCTTGCTTCTGAGTGGATCGAACGCTACAAGATCTCGTGCGAGATCGTTTGTGTTACCACCGAATGTTTTTCAAAGATTGCATCAACCGTTAATCCGCAGGGAGTGGCACTGATCACAAAGATCCCCGAGATGAGCGATGAACTGCCGCTTCGTAAGGACGGTAAGGATATATTCGTGGTACTTGAGAATCTTCAGGATCCCGGAAACCTCGGTACGATCATAAGGCTCGCCGATGCATTCGATTTTAATGCCGTCATCATGACGCGTGACTGCGCGGATCCGTATAATGAGAAGGTCTTAAGATCCTCTATGGGATCGGTATGGCATATCCCGCTCATTACTTTCGAGGATTCTGGTAAGATACTTGATACGCTTGATCAGCATGGCATAGATACGATCGCATGCGAGCTTCACGGAGATGACATGAAGAGCGCTGACCTGAGGCTTCCCGCAGCTTACCTTATCGGTAACGAGGGTAAGGGCTTGAAGGCTGAGACGATCGAAAGATGTAGCAGGAAGATAAAGATCCCGATGCCCGGAAAAGCCGAATCTTTGAATGCCGCATCCGCCGCTTCGATCATCGGTTATGTTCTTGCAAGTTTGAAGTGACCATCTGTCATTTTCAACATATATTTTGAAGCTCTCAGGTCATTATTCGCTTTAATATTGAAATTTGCGGTATGACCTTATTCAAAAATTGACAAATCATATCTCCCTATTTATTATTTAAAAGATTATGTTTTTTCATGGAGGTATGCACAATGGGTTTGACTATTTCGCAGAAGATTATCAAGGAGCATCTGCTCTCGGGTGAGATGAAGGCAGGAGAAGAGGTTTCCATCAGGATCGACCAGACTCTCACACAGGATTCTACGGGTACAATGGCATACCTTCAGTTCGAGGCTCTCGGCATCGATCAGGTAAAGACAAAGCTTTCCGTGGCTTATATCGACCACAACATGCTTCAGTCCGGTTTCGAGAATGCCGATGACCATAAGTACATTCAGACAGTAACAAATAAGCACGGTATCAGATTCAGCCGTCCCGGTAACGGTGTTTGCCACCAGGTTCATATCGAGAGATTCGGTGTTCCCGGACAGACACTTCTCGGCTCTGACTCCCATACTCCCACATGCGGCGGTATCGGTATGCTCGCTATCGGCGCAGGCGGACTTGACGTAGCAGTAGCTATGGGCGGCGGACCTTACTACATCACGATGCCCAAGATGGTAAGAGTTACTCTTAAGAACAAGCTTGCACCCTGGACAACAGCTAAGGACATCATCCTTGAGGTTCTTCGCATCATGTCCGTTAAGGGCGGTGTAGGTAAGATCGTTGAGTATGCAGGTGACGGACTTGCATCCCTTACTGTTCCCGAGAGAGCTACTATCACAAACATGGGTGCTGAGCTCGGTGCTACAACCTCCGTTTTCCCTTCTGACGAAGTAACTAAGGCATTCCTTAAGGCACAGGGAAGAGAAGAAGTATGGACTGAGCTTAAGCCTGATGCTGACGCTGTATATGATGAGGAGATCGAGATCGACCTTTCCACACTCGTACCTCTTGTAGCTAAGCCTCATATGCCTGATCAGGTCGTAACCGTTAAGGAGATCGAGGGTCTTAAGGTTGACCAGTGCTGCATCGGTTCCTGCACAAACTCTTCTCTTTACGATATGCTCAAGGTTGCTGCTATCCTTAAGGGTCACACAGTTCACCCTGATGTATCTCTCGTAATCGCTCCCGGCTCCAAGCAGGTATTTAATATGCTCGCTGAGACAGGTGCTCTCGCAGATATGATCGAGGCAGGCGCACGTATCATCGAGTGCGGATGCGGACCTTGTATCGGTATGGGTCAGTCTCCTAAGACTGACGCGGTATCTTTGAGAACAAATAACAGAAACTTCTATGGAAGATCCGGAACAAAGTCCGCTTCCATCTATCTTGTAAGCCCTGAGGTTGCAGCTGTTGCAGCTATCACAGGTGTAGTAACGAACCCCGCTGACTTCGGTGAGCCCCCGGTAGTTACAATGCCTGACTCCTTCAAGGTAAACGATAACATGGTCATCATGCCTTCCACGACTCCTGATGAGGTCGAGGTTGTAAGAGGACCTAACATCAAGCCTTTCCCTGCACACCATGAGCTTGCTGATACTGTTAACGGTAAGACACTCATCAAGGTTGAGGATAACATCACAACTGACCACATCATGCCTTCTAACGCGAAGCTCCTTCCGTTCAGATCCAACATCCCTTATCTTGCAGACTTCTGCCTCACACCCTGTGACGAGCAGTTCCCCGCAAGAGCTAAGGAGAACAACGGCGGATTCATCGTCGGCGGTTCCAACTACGGTCAGGGTTCTTCAAGAGAGCATGCTGCTCTTGCACCTCTCCAGCTCGGTGTTAAGGGTGTAATCGCAGTATCTTTCGCACGTATCCACATGGCTAACCTTATCAACAACGGTATCCTTCCTCTTACATTTGCTGACGCAGCAGATTACGAGAAGATCAACATGCTCGACGAGCTTACGATCGAGAATGCAAGAGAGCAGGTTGAGGCAGCAGTTAACGGTAAGCCCGTAACAGTTAAGAACGTTACACAGGGTTATTCCTTTGAGACAAACCTTGTTATCTCCGATCGTCAGGCAGGAATGCTTCTCGCAGGCGGTCTTCTTAACTACACAAGGGAGAATAACTGATAATCAGTTTAGCTTCTCGAAAGGAGTGTCCAGATGGACATAAATGAGAAAAAGGTGCTGCTTGGTAAGCTTACCAATGCAGCTTCCACAAAATCACATATCAATCCTACTCTTTACACCAAGTATGATGTAAAGAGAGGACTTCGTAATAACGACGGTACGGGTGTACTCGTAGGCCTTACCGAAGTCGGCGAAGTAATGAGCTACATCATCGATGACGCAGAGCGCGTTCCCGTAGAAGGAAAGCTCTTCTATCAGGGCTATGAGATCTCTGATCTCGTTAAGGGCTTCTACGGCAAGAGATTCGGTTACGAGGAGATCGCTTTCCTTCTTATGACAGGTGAGCTTCCTACTGAGGCCGAGCTCAAGACTTTCACGGAGCTCCTTGCTGACAGAAGACCTCTTCCCGAGGGCTTCACGGAGGACATGATCCTCAAGGCTCCGAGCCCCGATGTCATGAACAAGCTCGCAAGAAGCGTACTGGCTCTCTATTCCTACGATGACGATCCCGAGAACAGGGACAGATCTAACGTAGTAAGGCAGTGCATTGAGCTGATCGCCAGATTCCCCGTACTTATCTCTTACGGTTATATGGCGAGAAGACACTATGTCGAGCATCAGAGTCTTTTCATCCATGACCCGAGGCCTGAGTACAATACTGCCGAGAATATCCTTCACCTTATCCGTCCCGACGGAGAGTTCAATGAACTCGAGGCAAGGATTCTCGACCTGGCTCTCGTACTTCATGCTGAGCACGGCGGCGGTAACAATTCTTCTTTCGTTACTCATGCCGTATCTTCTACAGGCTCCGATACATATTCCGTTATCGCGGCTGCAGTAGGTTCGCTCAAGGGTCCTCAGCACGGCGGTGCCAGCAATAAGGCTTATGCCATGATGAAGGAGATGAGAGATACCGTCGGTGACTGGAAGGATGAAGGTCAGGTAAAGGATTACCTCGCATCTATCCTCAGAAAGGAAGCTTTCGATCGTTCCGGACTTATCTACGGTATCGGCCACGCTGTATATACGCTTTCCGATCCCAGAACGAGACTTCTCAAGCACTATGCTAAGGAGCTTGCAGTTCAGACAGGTAAGGAAGACGTATTCGAGCTTTACGAGTCAGTTGAGAAGCTCGCACCCGAAGTATTCCATGAGGTCAAGAAGAGCGACAAGATCGTTTGCGCTAACGTTGACTACTATGCAGGCTTCATATATTCCATGCTCGGTATCCCGCCGGAGCTCTTTACACCTATCTTTGCAAGTGCGAGGATCGCAGGCTGGAGTGCTCATAGGATCGAGGAGATCGTATCGGGCGGCAGGATCATGAGACCCGCATACAAGTGCGTATGTAAGAGAAGAGAGTATTCTCCCATGGAGATCAGGGAAGACAGACTCTGATAAAGATCTCAAAAGATAAATACCATAGGGCGGCTTTGCAGAAGATTGCGGAGCCGCTCTTTTATTTTGTGTTGTTATCGGCGGTTAACGTACGTTCACTAACAATTGCCGCAAACTGCTGATATCGTCTCTAAAAAGCTGTGATAGTATCTCAGTAAAGTTAGTGATCATGATGCTTCGGCATCTGACCAGATAAGGGATAGATGATAACGGTCGTCTGAGTTTGCAGGGGCGGCCGTTATTCTTTTATATGAATATGTATAATATATGGTGCAGTGAGCATCTTCCTTATATCAGAAGATCATTTGATAAGGATCTTAGGACTATGACTCCTGAGAACCAGAGGTATTTCGGTGACTGGGTGAGCTTTGACGGATATGGAGATGTCGGTTATTATCTTGGAACTGATCTCGTACGATACCTTCTTAAGGAAGAGAGCTTTGATGACGTTATAAACTATGACCTTGATAAGATAAGAGAAGGTTATGACAGATACTTGGAAAGGAATATCATATGATCTTATTTGAGACAGATGAGTTTATAGTCAGAAGATTTGAGCCCGAAGACGCGGAAAGGCTCTATGAATATCACCTGGATGAAGAGGTCAAAAAGTGGATCCCGAACGAATCCTATGAAGATATCGACGAGGCAGCTGGTGCTATAGGTTTCTTTTCCGAGATGGTGGATAAGGAAAGCCTTCCGTATGTTCTGGCAGTCGTATCGAAGGAGACGGGAGAGCTTATCGGAGACGTCGGCGTTAACGAAGTCGAAGGAAAGCCCGGCGAAGTCGAGATCGGATTTGTTATCTCGCCTGAATACAGGGGCAGGGGATATGCTACAAAGCTCGTGGATCTCATGACCGGGGTTACGGCAGAGCGATTCGGGGCTCGTGTTCTCTATGGCCGTGTGATGAAGGGTAATGATGCATCAGTCAGAGTTATCGAGAAGAACGGCTATGAATTCGTGACCGAGGAGTTTGGCGCGGAAGATGACCCGTACGGTAACGGGATGCTCGTGTATAAGAAGGAATAAGCATATGCAAAGAACAAAAGAGGTATTTTCTGTCGTGGCAATGGCGTGCGCGGCTTCAGTCTATTATGTATCAGCGATATTCCTGTCGAAGATCATTGCGTACAAGTCCTCTGTATTATCTCTGATATATATGATCGCTGCAGGAGCGCTCTACTTTCTTGCCATGAGGAGTAAGGACAGGAAGACTGTCTTGATCAAGTGGCTGATCTCGTTCTTTTCAGGCGCCGGCGTATGGTGGTGGTTTATTCGCTGTGACTATGCCGTAAGAGCCCTGAACTGGGTGTTCCCCGACTATGGCCGTCCGTCTGCAGGCGGTAATCTCGCAGGATTCTTCGAATTGTTGATATTGTCTTTTCTGTGCCTTTGCGGTTTTATCTCAAGCCTGATCATCAGGCCGAAGCATTATGAACGATTCAGGACGGTTCAGATCCCGGTCTGTCTGGCGTTCATGGTGATCATCATAGCAGTCGTGATTATTCTTGAGAGCCGTTTCCCGTCTGCTGCTTATATCTATTCGTGATATACTTGAGCCATGCATACAGAAGTAAAAGTACCCAGATCCGTCCTGATGTCCGTGGAGAGTCCCGGACGTTATGTCGGCGGTGAGAAAAATCAGATAATAAAAGAAGACGTTTTAAGAGAGCTCAATGAGAAGGGCGAGTGCTCTGCCGTAAGGACAGCATTCTGTTTCCCCGACGTATATGAGATAGGAATGAGTAATCTTGCTCTTCAGATCCTTTATAAGCTCTTGAATTCAGAAGATTACACATCATGCGAGAGAGTATTCTCTCCCTGGCCCGATATGGATAAGAAGATGCGCGAGAACGATATCCCGCTATATTCTCTTGAGACGAAGTCTCCTCTTTATGAGTTCGATGTCGTGGCATTTACATTAGGCTACGAGATGGCTTTCACGAATGTTCTTCAGATGCTTGAACTCGGAAAGATCCCGATGAAGAGCAAGGAAAGGAACGCGACTGATCCGATCATCGTATGCGGAGGTCCCGTAGCTTATAACATAGAGCCTATGAGTGACTTCTTTGACGCCGTGTTCATGGGTGAGGGCGAGGAAGTCGATCTTGAGTTCACAAAGGTTATAAAAAAATATAAGGAAGCCGGAAAGCCCGATCGTCAGGCAATGCTCCGTGAGGTCGCTCAGATCGAGGGAATGTATGTCCCGTCGCTTTATGAGCCCGAGTATTCTCCTCAAGGAAAGTTCCTGGCACTTCATCCTATCGATGACACGGTTCCGACTAAGATCACAAAGAGGATCATCACTGATCTTGATAATGTCATCTACCCGACGGCGCCGGTGGTCCCCAATAACAATATCGTTCACGATCGTGCTTACCTTGAGATATTCAGGGGATGCATCAGAGGCTGCAGATTCTGTCAGGCAGGATATATAACAAGGCCCGTAAGGGAGAAGTCCCCCGAGGTACTCCTGAAGCAGGGTATCGAGATAGAGCACAACACGGGCTACGATGAGCTCGGAATGCTCTCGCTTTCTACAAGTGACTATACGGGGCTCGAAGCGCTGACAGACGGATTGCTGTGTGCTTTCGACGGCAGGCATACGAGCTTGTCGCTTCCTTCCCTTCGAATAGATAATTTCGCGCTCGACCTGATGGAGAAGGCTTCGCAGACCAGAAAGACGGGACTTACTTTCGCGCCCGAGGCAGGTACGCAGAGGCTTCGTGACGTAATAAATAAAGGTATTACCGAAGACGATATCCTGAGTGCTTTGAGGATCGCTTTCGCGGGCGGATGGAGCACTGTAAAGCTCTACTTCATGCTCGGACTTCCGACTGAGATGATGGACGATGTCGCAGGTATCGCGGACCTTGCCAAGAAGATCGAAGATCTTTACTACGAAGTCGCAAGGGAGATGGGTGTTAAGCCCAGACGCCCCGAGATCACGGTATCGACATCCATGTTCATCCCAAAGCCCTTTACGGCGTTTCAGTGGGAAAAGCAGAACACGATGGAGGAATTCCTCGAAAAGCAGAAATATCTTCGCGAGCTCTTAAAGAAGGTAAGAAGCGTCAGATATATCTGGCACGGCGTCGAGACGAGCGTCTGGGAAGGTATCCTTGCCAGAGGAGATCGAAGGCTCAATGACGTTATCCTCGAAGGATATAAGGCCGGAAGCCTCTTTGACGCATGGGACGATAACTTTGATTACGAAAGATGGATGCAGATCCTCGGCGATCACGGTCTTACATGGGAGATGTTCGCCAGGGGCTATGAGATCGGGGATGTGCTTCCCTGGGATCATATAAGCGTAGGAGTAAACCGCAGCTTCTTCCTTAAGGAGCGCGAGAGAGCCTATAACGAGGAAGTAACTCCGAACTGCAGGGAGAAGTGCGCCGGATGCGGTGCTGCATGCTTTAAGACGGGGGTGTGTTATGAGACAAGATGACAGAGCTGCCGAGATGACCAGGAAGCAGCACTTGACGCAGTATGTCTGCAGGACGAGGTTCGCCAGGAGCGGTGCCCTGTCGTTCATAGGACACCTCGATCTCATGAAAGTATTCGAGCGCGCAATAAGAAGGGCAGAGCTTCCGATACTCTATACTCAGGGATATAACCCGCGACCCATGCTGGTATTCGCGTTGCCCCTTGGTGTCGGTATCGATACGACGGGAGACTGGATGGATGCGGCTATGGCTGTACCGATCCCGGCCGAAGAGTTCGTGGAAAAGGTATCGGCGCAGCTGCCCGATGACCTTAAGATACTTGACTGCATCTCGATCGATGAGCCCGAGCGAAGCCTCATGAGCGTAGTAACTTATGCGGAATATACGATCGAAGCTCCCGGGATCACGGCGCCTGCCATGAAGCTCTTTGCCCGTGAGACGGTCGAGATCGAAAAGAAGAACAAGAAGGGCAAGATGGTATCTACGGATATAAGGCCTCTTATGGTGAAGCCTTTCGAGGATTCGACCGAGGATAAGGTTCACGTCATGGTGAGCGCGGGATCGCAGAGTAACTTAAGACCCGACGTGTTCCTTAAGGCTGTCTGCAAGTACGAAGGTTATCCTTATGAACTCGCCGCGGACGCAATAGTTACAAGGACTGAGCTCTATGGCGGTGAGTACCCTGAGCTGTCGGGAATTGAACGATTGGTCTGAATGGTGTAAAATATTTTTTCGTAAGTTTTGAAACAGGAGCATTTCGGCATGCGTGATAATGAGCTTGAATTGGCGGATCGTCTCGTCAGGATATTCGAGAACGTACTCTTTACTGAGGAGAAGTCCATCCAGCAGGGATATTTCTCGGACCTTTCGATAGCTGAAATGCACACACTCGACGCAATCGGACCTTATGATGCAAGGACGATGAGCGAGACCGCGGCATCCCTCGGTATCACGACGGGAACACTCACGGTATCGATCGATCGTCTGGTCAAGAAGGGCTATGTAATAAGAAATCGCGACGAGAAGGACAGAAGGATCGTAAGGATCAGCCTCACGAGAGAAGGAAAGCTCGCGAGCAGGATGCACGGCAAGTTCCATAAGGTGCTCGCCAGACATATCCTCGAACCTTACGATGACAAAGAGCAGACGATGCTCCTTGATATGGTAGAGGAAGTCGATCTTTATCTTCAGCAGCAGGCTGCAAGGTATGACGGCACAGAATCAATAAGAAAGACGGCCAAGGAAGTGGCCGATAAGACGCGAAGGAGAAAAAATGACGATGGATGACACCGCGGACCCCCGAGAACGTAACTTTAACGACGAGGATATCATGAAGAAGAAAGATATGATCTTCGAAGATATCCTGAAGCTGCTCGTAGCTGAGCTCGATGTATCGCCTACGGACATAAAGCCCGATATGACGATATCCGATGACCTGAACTTCGATTCACTTCAGCTCTACGAGTTTGTTATCGATATTGAAGAAGCGTATGACATCAGGCTTCCCGATGATCTTCTTGATAACGTCAAGACTATTTCCGATATGATCGATCTTGTGTATAAGCTTTCGAGTGAACCCAAGGATTGATATATGCGATATATCCTGATAATCAGCAGTAAGGCAAATCCCAAGACCCTGTCGATGCTCGATGATGCTATCGACTATGTAAACACGCACGATCCTGAGCTTCGCGCCAAGATCGAGCTGCGCTATACGGAGTATCTGGGACATTCGGCTGACCTTGCGATCGAACTGAGCGAACAGTACGGTGACAAGATAACTATCGTTGCCTGCGGCGGAGACGGCACGATCCACGAGATCGCCAATGCGCTTGCTTTCCGAAAGACTCCGATGATCTGTCTTCCTTTCGGAACCGGAAATGATTTCGTTAAGACCATGATCCCCAACTGGAAAGAGTGGGATACTGTTCATTTCCTCATGAACCTCGATAAGGTAAAGGTAAAGCCCATAGATCTTATAAGGATCGACAGCTATGACATAATGGGCGGACATCTCAAGAACTGGTCAGGATATATGAATAACGTTGCGTCAGTAGGACTTGATACCGAAGTTCAGTTCAAGGCAAAGACACTGGTACGCACGAACGATACACCGTTTAACAGGAAGACGGCCTATATCAAGTCAGCCGTTAAGTCCCTCTTCGGAAAGAGAGCACACGATTTTAAGTTCAAGCTCGAACTCGAAAACGGTGAGATATACGAAAGTAAGAATTCCAAATATACACTCATGAGCATCTGTAATGCCAAGTTCTACGGTGACGGATTCTGTCCCGCTCCCGATGCAGATCCTGCAGACGGTATCGCGGATGTATGCGTTATCGATGACGTGAATATCTTCAGGGCGATCCCGCTTCTCCTGGCATACAGGACAGGTACCCACAAGGGCAAGGCGGGTGTTCATATGTTCCGCGCTACGAGCGGCATAATCGAGTCGGAGGATCCTTCATTCCAGCTCATGGGCAACTTTGACGGTGAGGATTTCTTCGGCCACAGGATAAGGTTCGAAGTTCACAGAAAGGCATTAAATATCGGATACTTCCCGGTTGACGGATATAAGTCATAACATTCGGAGGTGTAAATATGAAGGCACTCAAGAAGATCTTAAAGGCGCTGCTGATCTTGATCGTAGCTATAGTCGTTATCTTCGGTATCTATTTCGTTTATGTTCTCAAGGCTTATTACAGGCTCGACGATAATATCTCGCTTGAAGTCGTATCGACAACTTCGGAGAGCGTTCCCTGCGTGACAGGTGAGGAATATACCATCGGATCCTATAACATCGGTTTTGGTGCATATACTCCCGAGTTCAGTTTCTTCATGAACGGCGGTAAGTATTCATGGGCAATGAGCGAAGAGGGACTTCATACGAATATCGACCTTATCTCGGACGAGGCGATGTCTTTCGAGCCTGATATCATGCTCCTGCAGGAAGTTGATTTCGGCGGAACGAGGACTTATCACTACGACGAGAGAGCAAGGTTTGAGGAGACTTTCGAACCCGGATATTTCGCATTCGCTCAGAATTACGATTCACCGTTCCTGTTTTGGCCCGTATATCAGCCCCACGGTGCCAATAAGTCCGGAATACTTACATATTCTCGATTTGAGATCACTGATTCGATGAGAAGGAGCCTTCCTATCGCAGAGTCCCTTTCCAAGCTCGTCGATCTCGACAGATGCTATTCCGTTTCAAGGATCCCGGTAGAGAACGGTCATGAGCTCGTTATCATCAATACTCATATGTCCGCATACGGCGGCAGCCCCGAGATCCGTGAGAACCAGGTAGGTATGCTCACGGCTGAGATCGAGCGCGAGTACGAAGCAGGGAATTACGTAATAGTCGGCGGAGACTTTAACCACAATCTTCGTGACGAGGTCGATCCCGATGCACCCGGATGGGCTCAGAGATTCCCGAGGGAAAGCCTTCCCACAGGATTCGCACTCGGATTTGATGTCTGTGAAGGTGATATCGATATCACGCATAATACGGGAAGGGCATCGGAAGCTCCTTATGATCCCGCAACGACATATACCGTAACGCTCGACGGATTCATCGTATCCGACAATATCACGGTAACTTCATATAACACGGTCGATACCGGATTTACGTATTCCGATCACGACCCCGTCGTGATGACTTTTGTTCTTGAGTAACTAAATAGGATTGCCTCAGGCCTCGGGATCGAGGTGGAGCTTCTCCTGATCGTGCATCCACTTGGAGAGTGCGTCGGTCATCTTGTGTGCGTCATTATCGTAGTCCTCGCCGTGAAGCGGCTCGCCTACGTAGACAGTGATCTTCCTTCTCTTAAGGAATCCCTTGAAAGGCTTGGGCCACTTGCTCTGTCTGGGCCAAGCCTGATATGCACCTGAGATATATACGGGAACAAGGGGAGTCTTGGACTTGATGGCGATATAGCATGCGCCATCCTTCATCTCGCCGAGCTTTCCGTCATGTGTTCTTGTTCCTTCGGGGAAGACGAAGCAGATATTGCCGTTCTCGACTTCCTTCTTAGCCTTGATGAGTCCTCTTACGGGATTGCCGTGACGCTCTACGAGGATACCTCTTCCTACTCTTACGATAAGTCTTCCGAGAGCTCCGTAATCCGTAGCAAGATCGGCACCTACAAGTGCGCACATATACTTGAATTGCCCCTTGGGCAGGTATTTGCTGATAAGAACGCCGTCAGCAAAGCACTGATGGTTGGCTGCGACTACATACGGGTTCTCCTTAGGGAAATTCTCCCTTCCCACACAGCTCATCCTGGTAAGGATAGTGCAAAGAAAAAGGAATCCGTTCTTTGCTACAACTCCCACTGCGCCTCTTCTCGTAGGGGATTCGTCAAAAGGTGATTTCCACATAAATAACTCCGTATATTGTTTTCTTTTAATAAATACAAAGTTATACCAAAAAGTAGAATAATGCAAACTTAATACGCGGTAGACTTAAAAAAGAGTAAATGGTAATATTTTCGTTAGCGATGTAAACGACGGAGGAATTATGCGTACTGTTACGGGTACACCGATCTTTAAAGCGGATAAGTACGAGAATATAAGGGATCTTATCTTAACGTCATGCGAGAAGCATGCGACACTTGATGCATTTATCTTCAGGAGAAATCCTAAGTTATCTGAGGTACATAGAACATATTACGAATTCGGCGAAGATATAAAGAGCCTCTGTGCTTATATTTCGCAAAGTCCCTACCGTGGGGATAAGCTCGCCGTTGTCGGCGAGAACTGCTATGAGTGGTTCGTAAGCTATATTTCGATCCTTTCTACAGACAGCATCGGAGTCCCTCTGGACAGGATGCTTCCCGAAGAGGAGCTCATCACGCTTCTTGAAAGATCCGGAAGTAAGGTATTGTTCTATCATCCCAAGCATCACTCCATGATGGTATCCATCGCTTCCAAGATAAAGGAAGGCTCCGTCAACCTCGAGCTCGAGAAGTTCGTTTGCATGTATCCCGACGGTCTTTCGTCAAAGGAGACATTCCCCGATGACGATGACAGGTTCGAGAGATTTGACGATCTGATCGCTGCAGGAAAGAAGATCAGGGAAGAGAAGGGTGATACGTTCCTCGACATCCCGATCCATTCCGAGGAAGCAAGGATCATCCTCTTTACTTCGGGCACCACATCCATGAGTAAGGGTGTTCTTCTTTCACATAAGAATATCTGTACCAATGTACATTCGATCACACAGACACTTTATGTAGTTGCGGGAGACAGAGCTTTCTCTATCCTTCCTCTGCACCATACATTCGAAAATACGGTAGACATGTTCATGCTCTCGGTAGGCGTTTGCCTCTGTCTTGCTGACGGTCTTCGTTATATCGTTCCCAATCTCAAGGAATGGCATCCCGAGGTGTGTATCTCGGTTCCTTTGCTCTATGAGAATATCTATCAGAAGATCGAAAGCGGTATCGAGGAGTCAGGTAAGAAGAAGCTCATCGACATCATGATCCCGGTGACTAAGTTCCTTAAGAAGTTCGGAATAGATATAAGGAGAGCTATCTTCAAGGAGATCCTTGATAAGCTCGGCGGTGATATCAGGATGGTAGTTATCGGCGGTGCCGGTATCGACAAGAGATATATCGATGCGTTCACGAATTTCGGTATCGATTTCTTCATGGGTTACGGTCTTACAGAGACGAGCCCCGTTATTTCCGTTACCAGTACCGACTGTAACGTCCACGGCAGCGTAGGACGTCCTCTGCCCGCTATTGAAGCGGCTATCGACACTGAGGATACATCCAAGAATGCAGTAGGTGAGATCATTACGAGATCCGACTGCGTCATGCTCGGATACTATAAGAACGAAGAGGCTACGAAGGAAGTCCTTACTCCCGACGGCTGGTTCCATACGGGTGATATGGGTTATATCGACAAGACGGGTTCCATCCACATCACGGGACGCGTAAAGTCCATGATCGTACTTACCAACGGTAAGAAGGCTTTCCCTGAGGAGATAGAAGCGCTCGTATGTGAGATCAAGGGCGTTAATGAAGCTTTCGTCTGGGGTAATAAGAATGATAGAGAGGCTATCGACATCTGTGCCAAGCTCCTCATAGACCGTAAGGAGATCGGAAGGATCCTGAACCTCAAGGGTGTTCCTACTGACGAAGAGATCTCCGCTTACCTCAATGATTCGATGTATCAGGTAAATCACAAGATGCCTGCGTATAAGATCGTAAGGAATTTCGTATTCTCCGAGCAGGATATGATCAAGACGACTACTCTCAAGATCAAGAGAACTAAGGAGCAGGAGGCTATCGAGTCTCTTCTTGCATCTGCCTCTACTAATATGAGAGAGATGAACGGTACTAATCTCGACCGTCTTGTGAACCAATAATCGGACTGTAATTGATCCTCTGTTGGGCTATACTTAATGTATGGTCAACATCTACAGAGTACATTCATTTCATTGCGTAACAGAGAAGATAATATCTTCGTGCATCACCTCGTCGGATGACGGCAGGGTGGTGTTTATTACGCCAGAATCCTCCAAGGCTTCCGTTGAGCGCATTGTTATGGAGAAGATCAGGGAGCACGGGCTCTCGATCGTATCGGGTTATGACGGAGATAATGTAGTCAATTCTTCGTTTGTCGAAGGCGATGTATTGAGCTTTATAAGGCTCGCCGTCAGGATGCTCGATATGTGCGGCAGCACTTCCGGCAGTTCCTCTGACAAGATCGTGATGCGTAATGCCATCTACAGGGTACTCGTTGATCACCATAAGGAATTTCATACTTTCGGGAAGTTCATCGGCCGCTTCGAATATATCGACAGCATAATCGATCTTCTCGGAGACTTCAGAAGATATAATATAGATGACGATACGGTATCCAAGGCATATGAGCTCGCAGAGGATGCGGGAGACGATGCGGTATATTCGGATAAGCTTCATGACTTAAAGCTCCTGTCGATGTACCTTGATGAACTCGGAAAGGAGTATTCGCTTCCCATTTCGTCCGATCCCATTTCTGAGGCGGTAAAGCTCTTAAGGAGATTGTCGGAAGATCCTTTGCTCAAAGATAAAAGCAGATACAGAGCTCTTATGAGATTTCTGTCGGTCAAGTTCTCGGTTATCGGATTCGGTAATGTCAGGATACTTACACCTCAGGAGACTGAGCTTATCAGATATATGTCGCTCCTGGGTGCCGATATATCCTTCTATCCCATATTCCCGTCAGAAGAGATCCCCGAAGAGGGGAGAGATACCGTTTATGCTAATGCCGGTGCATTTGTCGATGTTCTTACTGCTAATGTAGATGATGTGTTTATTCATGACTTTCCTGAGACGGATGATACGCACGTGCCGTCATTGGAACTTCGCGCTGCAGTCAGGAGCTATGCGCTTCGTATGCCTCCCGATAAGGATGTTAAGACTTCCGATATCAAGGCTGTCTCGATCGACGGAATAGATGATACGGTCGGCTATATCGCCAATGAGATCATCAGGCTTACGAGGCACGAAGGATATCGCTATAAGGACATAAGGATCGTCTGCGTCGATGAGAGCGTCAAGAATGACCTTAAGGGTGTTATGGGCAGATTCGGACTTGATATGTTCGTCGACAGGAAGATAGTGATCGATAATACTCCGGTATTCAGATATATATCGGCTTTGTCAGAACTTCCGATAAGAGACTTTGAATTAAATGATTTATTGAGGACTCTTCGCACGGGGCTTGCAGGTATCAGGCTGCAGGATGTAGATCTTTTTGAGAACTACTGCATCAAGTACAACATTACGAGCGGAAGAAGGATATTCGACAGAGAATACTATGTTGCAGGTAAGAAGTACGTAGATAAGATATCGATCGACGGCGAAGTCATACCTGTATGCGAATATCTATGGGAGCATATTGTGGAGCGTGTACTTATCCCGCTTCGTGAGACCGCCGTGTCCGTATATAACGAGAAGACGATATCGGGTAAGGCGAAGATCCTTGCCGAACATACGGATTCACTGGCGTCTACGGTGAGATATATGGCTAAGGAGCTCAGTGAGAGAGGAGATACTGACAGGGCATCAGCTCTTGTCCGCGGCTATTCCGAGGTAATGTCCCTCCTTGTTCAGTTCATGACTCCCATGAACGATGTAGAGGCCGATCAGCAGGTATTCTCATCGCTCATCAGGATCGATATGAGAAATAAAGTTCAGGGTACTATCCCTCTTATGGTCGATTCCGTCGAGATCGTATCGCTGGCTCAGGCATATATCACTCCTTGCAGGGTCATATTCCTTGCAGGAGCCAAGGCTGATAACTTCCCTTATAGCAAGGTCAATGAAGGGATAATGACTTCAGGTGAGCTTTTAAGGTTCTCGAGAGATTCGGGTATCGAGCTTCCCGATAAGGTGCAAAGTCGCAATAAGAGCGACTTTATAGCATCAGCTCTGATGTTCGGAACGGTTAAGGATAAGCTCTACATAATGAGCGGTGAAGAGAAGACGGAAAGCTCTGCCTTTAAGCATTTTAAGCAGTATTCTTCCAAGATCCTCGTCAACTGCTTTAAGACGATGATCTACGGATCTCCCGTCACGAGACGCCATAACTTTGAAACGGCTTCTATAGATCCCGAGATAATGCAGGGAATACTGGATGATCATATGTCGATCAGCGTATCTTCGCTCGAGACATATAATACGTGTCGTTTCCAGTATATGCTCAAGCAGATACTGAAGATCAGGGAGAGAGAAAAGGGTACTGCGGTACAGTCGAATGATATGGGTACGATCATACACCATATGTTCGAAGTAGCCCTCAAGGATGCGGTCAGGAATATCGATACCCCTGAAGGACTTACTGAGTATGCTTCCATGCTAAGAAACGATGAGGCAAGGCTTCGAAAGCTTGCCGAGGAGTCTTTCCTCAGTTATTGCAACGAGTCGGAGAAAAAGTACGAGAGGACTCCTGAATTCGCCGTCAATCCGGGGCGAAAGGCAATGCGCCTGTTCGAATATGTATTCCCGATCGTTCTGGAAGAAGCGGGCAGCTCCGGCTATGTCCCTTCTGATTTCGAGATGAAGATAGCGGATATCAGACCGCCTTTGAGCATAGATACTCCGTCTGGAAAAGTCTTTGATTTCGTAGGATATATCGACAGGATCGATACTGACCCCGAGACCGGCATGATGAGGATCATCGATTATAAGACAGGTAATAAGTCGATCGATTATAAGAAGACACTCGCGGGCCTGCAGACTCAGCTCTACGCATATTCCAATGCTGTTAAGGCAGAAGGAAAGGAAGTTGAGGCAGTCGGTTATCTTGAGATAGGAATGAAGGTAGAGACAGGTAAGCCTCTGGATATCAAGCCTAAGATCTCCAAGCTCGAAAAGGCGGATTTTGACGACGTAAGCGCATATGTCGACTGGCTCATGAGAAAGAGCTGCGAAGACATTACCGAAGGAAGAGCAGATGCACTCGTTAATTCCCTGTGCGGTACGGGAAAGTATTCCGCATGCGGTTATTGTCCGTATTCAGGTTCGTGCGGCAACGATCCGATGTCTCCGAAGACGGAGGTCAAAGGATATGTTAAGTACGCTGAAAATCCTAAGAGACCGACTCAGTCAGAGATAATCGCCGAGATGAATGAAAGAAGAGGAAGCCAAGATGGGTCTGTCACCTGAACAAAATGACGTAGTAATCGCTCCCATAGAGAATATCCTCGTATCTGCGGCGGCCGGTTCGGGTAAGACGACCGTGCTCGTTGCCAGGATAATCGAGAAGATCTGTAACGGTACTTACGATGCAGATGATATCCTTGTCGTTACATTCACTCGTGAAGCGGCTTCCAATATGTGCGCCAAGATCGAATCTGCGATAAGCGAGAAAATCAGGATACTCAGGGAAAACGGTGGAGACAGGGAGCTTCGTACAAGGCTCGAGGATCAGCTGGATAAGCTTCCTAATGCATATATCCAGACGATAGACAGTTTCTGCAGCCGTGTCGTAAAGGAGAAGGGATATGTCCTCTCGGGAAGCGGTAAGGACAGACTCCTTGAGCCCGGAAATGTCGTCCTCGACGGCAATGAACTCGATCTGATCCTTAAAGATGCAGCTAATGCCGCCGTAGCTCAAAGCTATGAAGAAGGTTTACTCAACAGTGATTTTGAGACGCTGACGCAGATGTTCGGCAACGGCAGGACTGATGATGCTCTGGCCGAGTCGCTCGTCATATCTTATAAGCAGCTTCGAAGCCTGCCTGATTACCTTGACAGGGCTCACTCCATGCTCGAAAGGACGCAGGAGGCTTGCAATGAGGGCAGGATCCTTTGCCTTGATAAGTTCAACAGAGCCGTTGTTACTTTCTATTCCAAGCTGGATGAATCCCGCAGAGACAAGATGCTATCGCTCGTTCAGCAGATAAGATTCCTTGCTAAGGATAAAGATAACGAGAAAAGACAGCAGATATGGAGTGATCTTATCGAGCTTTACTATGAATACGCATCGAATGTCGTAAAAGTCGCAGCAGGCGGAGATGACTTGACAACATTTAAGGCTATCCTTGATGTGTCGAAGATCAGCGCAGACAATAATCCCGGGATCTATAACGGACTGCCGAAAAAGGACGAAGAAGGCATTGTTGAGGAGTTTATTGAGCTCTTCGAACCTATTGCGAGCATAGCCATTTTTCTTAAGCCTTTGCTCGGTATCGCCAGGGCTCCGGGAGGTTACTCGGATATAGCGAAAGCGTTCGGCTTGCAGGAATCGTATACCGCTATCGCAGTCTGCGGTGCGGAAGGACTTCTCGATAAGCAGAAAAACAGACTTCTTCTGGCAAGACAGTATATTGATCTGATCACCAGGATGGACAGATTTTACGAAGAGTTCAAGGCTCTCGTTCACGGCATGGATTTCCCTGATCAGGAACACCTTGCGCTGCAGATACTTAAAAACGACGATGCCAAGACTTACTACAGAAGCAAGTTCAAGGAGATCTATATCGACGAGTATCAGGACAATAGTGAACTTCAGGACGCGATAATCGCTGAGATCGAGGATTCGAACGTATTCAGGGTCGGTGACGTTAAGCAGAGCATCTATAAGTTCAGATATGCGGAGCCGTCACTGTTCCTTGATCGCCTGAACGAATACGATAAGGGCGACAGCGGTAATCTGTTCGTTCTCAATAATAACTACAGAAGTGATGAGAGCATCCTGGAATTCGTAAACCGTATCTTCTACAGGATAATGGGAGCAGAAGGCGCTGAGATCGAGTATGACTCCAAGCAGGCTCTGAATTACCCTGACAACAAAGAAAGAAAAGACACTCTTCCTCCGGATATTCCCCATGTGACGGTAGTCACGCACACGAAGAACGGGGATAGGAAAGCATGCGTAAATGAAGGCGTGCTGAAGGAGGTAAGGCGCTATCTGACAGCAGGCAGAGACCCCGGTGATATCTGCATACTCACGAGGACTCACAGGACAGCTTCCATGATCGCTTCTTATCTTAATGAGAACGGATGTCCCGCGAGATATGCTGATGAGATCGGCGTATTTAACGATAACGATATACATGGTCTTTGTAATATCCTGATAGCCGCTGGTAACGAGCTTCGTGATGAATATCTTGTCGGTATTCTTATCTCAGGTTACAGGATATCGAATTTTACACTGGACGAGATAGCCAGAGTGTTCATGCATGCCAAGGCCAAGCATTTGGGGGAAGAGCATCTTATGGCTAAGCTCCGCCTGTTCGCTTCAGATAATGTGAAAGCCTCGGATGAACCGCTGCAGCAGCGTGTGGCCGCGTTTGTTGAATGGTTCGATTCGCTTCGAAATGACCTGATCATCACCGATATCAGCGAGCTTACTGACAGGATCTACAAGGATACCGGTGTAGGTGCCGATTCGGATGATCCCGAGAAGTTCCTGCTCTTTAAGCAGTGGCTTTGTACGAACTTCATGAGATACGGAAGTGACATCTCTTCTATAGCATCAAGGCTCGAGAAGATGAAGATCGAGTTATCCGACAAGACTTCCGTAAAGAGAGAAGATAATTCGGACGGAAAGATCAGATGTATGACCTACCATTCGAGTAAAGGTCTCGAGTTCAAGAGCGTTATCGTGACCGAGCTCAGCTCGAGAAGCAGGAAAGACTCGGTAGGTTCCGTTGTCTTCGATCCGACATACGGAACGGTTACGGATGATTTTGATCCGGTTAGATATATTAAGTACAAGTCTCTTGAGCGTGTCTTCCTCGAAGAGGATCAGATGCTCGGAGAAAATGCCGAACAGATGAGGCTTTTGTATGTAGCTCTGACTCGTGCCGAGCATGAGCTTTCCGTTGTCATTCCGATGGAGTGCGAGACATTTAAGAGCTACGCAAATCTCTATCCACTCCTGAGAAGGCAGACTGAGGATCGCTGTACTCGTGCATTCTGGCTCAAGTGTCATGGTATGGAGTCGGCATTCCTTGCGGCGCTCTTAAGTTTCAGCGGGGCAAGAGAGCTCAGATATCAGATTGGTAGTACTGTTCTTAAGGGAGACTTCAAAGATATCAGTAATGAAGTGAAGTTTGACGGCTTTACGGTCGATATCATTCACAACAGCGCTGAGGTTGAAGATGACGGCGCGGAGCGCGAAGCCGAGGACACCGATGACGGAGACGCTACCGAAGAAGCAGCCGATGTCGTACATGAAGTTCAGACTAAGAAGACGACGGGTATCATCGATATCTGTGCGGAGTCTTTCGACGAGGCGGGAATGCCGATATTTGCGCCCTACGGTTATGAAAAGGCAACTACGGTACCATTCAAGATATCCGTTTCGCAGATCGTTCATCACGGCGTTGACGGTTCACTCCCAATCAACCTTGAAGTCCATAACCTCGAGCACTATATGGATGTTCGTGACGGTATAACCGATGACAGTGCATCTGCAGTAGGTACGTTCATCCACAGGATCATGAGATTTATCGACCTTAAGAAAGCCGGAGTCGATGCCGAGGCGCAGATCGACGAGTTGATCGATGAAGGTATCATCTCCTCATCCGACAGAGCCAAGGCGATGGAGTTTAAGGAAGGTATCGCTTCATTTGCTTCAAGTGATGTTGGTAAGAAACTTGTTGCCGCGGATGACAGGGGAGAAGCTGAATACGAGAAGCCTATTGTATTCTCAGTGCCTTCGGGAGAGGACAGTGTATTGGTCCAGGGTGTCATCGACTGTATGTTCATGGGGGAAGACGGCCGATATACTATCATCGACTATAAGACCGACAGATTCCCCGCTGATATTACCGATATCGAGCTCATAAGCGAGACCATAAAAAGGCATTCCGTTCAGCTCGGATGCTATAGTGCCGCATTAAGATCATCGGGTAAGGATGTAGGCGAGAAGTATATCTATCTCGTAAGATACGGAAAGTTCGTGGAAGTTTAATCTGCCTTGTTTCTTCTGTCTCTGAGCATCTTAAAGAATGCTTTCATGAGGGCACCGCATTCTTCCTCGAGAATGCCGCCTTCGAATTCAACCTTATGGTTGTGACCGTGTTCTACATTGAAGATATCATTGCAGGAGCATACCGCACCGGATTTTGGTTCGTATGCGCCGAAGTAGACCTTCCTGATCCTGGACTGGACGATCGCACCGGAACACATGGTACAGGGCTCTAAGGTGACATACATATCGCAGTCGTTGAGACGCCAGTCGCCTGTCTTGCGGCATGCCTTGTCTATGGCAACGACTTCTGCGTGCAGTATGGGATTACATTTGCTGAGCTTCATGTTGTGGGCACGTACGAGGACCTTGCCATCCTTTACGATGACGCAACCAATGGGGCATTCGCCTTTGTCGAATCCCTTCTTTGCCTGTTTTAATGCTTCTTTCATGAAACGTTCTTTTTCTTCCATGTCAGGGATTATAACAGCGAAACGGGATTTTGTGTATAATAGCGACGGATAGAAGGCATATAAGAGGGGGAAGACATGAAACTCAAGAAATTAAGATGTACCAATTGCGACGGTCCTTTGACAGAAGCTAACGGTAAGTACTGGTGCGAAAGTTGCGGAACGAGCTATGTTATCGACATGGATCCCGAGGACGTAGAATACGAGAAGATGAAGCGTCAGGATGCAGTAAGGGACAATCATGAGCCGATACAGAGGTCTTCAAATAACAATCGAAACAGGTCAAACACAACTACTATGGCAGGTACGGTGGTGACTGTTATCACCATTGCCTGTGTGTTTTTCTTGCGTGGGTATACCGGCGCGAAACAAAGGAAACTCGAAGAATCAAGAGCGAGCATGTCGATCGAGATGTCAGAGCATGCTTCTGAGTTCAGCGCGGCTGCCGAGAGCATGCTGAATGAGACATTCTTTACAACAGGCGAAGCTACAACAGCAACAACTATCGATGATTCCGCGATAACAGGCAACTCGGAATTTTGCGCTCAGCTCAAGGATAAGTGTGATTATCTGATCGTGGATCAGGTGTTTGCGCCGATCGGATACGAGAAGGCAGGGGAGCCTCAGTACATCGGAAGTTATCTCCTGACCCCCGACAGTTCCGTCTATGGTACCAGGATCGAGATGATCTATATGCTTACGTGGACAAACGGCGATTCTGAAGAGCAGGTCTATGTATGCATAGATTTCAGCGGAGTCGAGGTTGCCGAAGACGGTTCGTGTGATTATGAGAGAGCTGAGCTTACAGGCCACTTTGTAACGATCAATGACGTTATCTTCCAGGGATATGACGATCTGGATGCACTGATCGCCGAGCAGGTCGACGGACGCACGTTCTACACCGGTTCGGAATTGGCTATCGGCTGATACCTGCTGCGCGCAGGGTTCTTATATATATAATAATATTTATTTGACAAAAGGCTCCATGCAGAGTATAGTGTAATGTGCTTTTTAATGCGGAATTGCGTTCGAAAAAGCATTGAATTTTTAGCATAAGGCGGTTTTTAATGGCTACAGTACAAGGAATTTGCAGAAACTGCGGCTCGCTCATGATGATCGACGACAGAGACGAGACATGCGAGTGCGTTTTCTGTAATTGTGTTTTCCCTTCGAGCGAAGCGATCGATATCTTCAATAATCCCGACGGAAGAGAATTCCCGAACGAGAAGTTCGAACCCTCCTCAGACGGAAAGCGCCATTTCACCACACGTGTATTCTCAGACGAGAGTATCGAGAAGGCAATAAAGAGGGAAGAGATCGCAAAGTCCCAGCGTGCCGAATCTTCTGCACAGAAGACAAATGAGTTCGAGGTATCTCCTAACGATGTCAAGGCTCCCGCAAAAGTAGTAGTAAGTATCGTTGCAGGATTTACGGCGCTTGTTGTTGCGACTTTAGCTATCGCTATCCCCATGGATAAGACAAGAAAAGAGATCGCGGCTAAGATCGCTGAAAGGATGCCTTCGATCGTAGAGGGTGTCGCTGAAGTAGATACTGATCGCGACGATTCCGGTGTCGCAAAGGGCTACAGCGTATGTGGACAGACATGCCAGACAGTAAGGATCATCACAGACGATGAGATCGGAGAAGAGGGTGCAACGGAGCTCTTCAGGAACTATTGTTCCGCAAGGAGCGAGGCACGCGGAAAGAATGATAACTCCGGCGTTGTTATGATCTTGTATTCCGGCAGCAACATCTACCGCGTAAGCGAGAACAACGGCAACATCACAGTACAGTCTGAATAAGAAAAGGACGGTTCATAATGGCAGATTATAATGACGCACTCAATCAGATCAAGGCTCTTGCAGCCAAGAAGAACAATGTGATCGAAGAGACAGATTTCGAGAACATTGCAGAGGAATGTGAAATAACTCCCGAGGACATGGAGAAGCTCTCCGCAGAGCTTACTAAGGCCGGCATCAAGATCGAGAATAACGATGCAGATGACGACGCCATGAGTATCACTCTTACTCCTTCCGAGGAGATCGCAGTTGATGACTCTGTCAGGATGTACCTCAAGGAGATCGGTAAGATCCCGTTGCTTTCCGCAGAGGACGAGAAGAATCTCGCTCAGCGTATGCAGGACGGCGATAACGATGCCAAGGATCTCCTCGTTGAGTCCAACCTGAGACTCGTTGTATCTATCGCAAAGAAGTACATGAACAGAGGTCTTTCTCTCCTTGATCTTATCCAGGAGGGTAATATCGGTCTTATCAAGGCGGTTGATAAGTTCGACTATTCCAAGGGATTCAAGTTCAGTACATATGCTACATGGTGGATCCGTCAGGCTATCACGAGAGCTATCGCCGATCAGGCAAGAACGATCCGTATCCCCGTTCATATGGTTGAGACGATCAATAAGCTCACACGCGTACAGCGTCAGCTCATCCAGGATCTCGGCCGTGAGCCTACCATCGATGAGCTTGCCGACAAGATGGGAATGCCTGCCGATAAGATCAGAGACATTCAGAGGATCTCTCAGGATCCCGTATCTATCGATAAGCCCGTCGGTGAGGAAGAGGACAGCCACCTTGTTGACTTCATCTCCTCTGACGAGTATGTATCTCCCGATGAGGAAGTAAGCCGAGACCTTCTTAAGGAAGACCTTATCAAGGTATTGGATCTTCTTACCGAGAGAGAGGCTAAGGTAATAAGACTTCGTTTCGGTCTTGACGATGACAAGCAGAGAACACTCGAGGAGGTTGGTAAGAGCCTCGGAGTTACTCGAGAGAGAATCCGTCAGATCGAAGCTAAGGCGATCAGAAAGCTCGGAAGATCCAGCTATGCCAAGAGGCTCGAAGGATACGCAGACTGATGCCTTGGGCAGAGAAGAGATACTCATTCCATAAAGGATCAAATTCGGACAACGCTTTGGATTTTTCAAAGCGTTCGTCTTTTATCAGGGACATTCTGCTCGAGAAAGTATATCCCAACAGGATCGTACTTCCGATGCAGATGAACTTCGGTGTCCCTGCCGTTCCGACAGTTGAAGTAGGGGAATCCGTTACTATCGGTCAGTGCGTAGGTGCGCCGAGACCGGGTTCTTTCGCCGTACCCGTTCATAGCGGTATCTCGGGCACCGTCAAGGAGATCAGGGATATCACTCTTCCTAATGGAATCAGGTGCCCTGCGGTCGTGATCGAGAGCGACAGAAAGCGTACTTTCCATTCGTCTGTTTATCCGAGGCAGGATGTTAATGTCAGCGCCTCGAAGGTAAGAGGTATCGTAAAGGATGCCGGCATCGTAGGTATGGGCGGAGAAGGTATCCCGACTATCGCAAAGATCAACCGTGCGAGAAATCTCGGCGTTAACAGGATCCTTGTCAATTGTCTTCAGAACGAGCCTTTCGCTAATTGCGATCACATGAGAATATGTGAGACTCCCGAATATATCGTAATGGGTGCCGTAGCGCTTGCCGGTGCGGTCGGTGTATCAAGGATAGATTTCCTTATCTCGGAGAGCAGGAAGGACGATCTTGCCGCGCTTCAGAATGCGATGGAGCTCTCGGCAGGCGATTATTCCGGCTATGCTTTCAATATAAAGTTCTTTAAAGAGCGATTCCCGCAGGGCTATTACGGTATGGTAGCCAAGGCGCTCTACGACGTCGATCTTCAGGAAGACGAGACGCTTGAGAGCAGATGCGGAGCCGTTATGTTCAACTGTTCGACCGTATATGCATGCTGGGAGGCGATCGCGGATAATCTTCCTCTCACATCGAGGATCGTAACCGTTACGGGCGCAAACTTCGAAAGCCATAACGTCATCGCTCCCATCGGTACGACCGTATCCGACCTTCTTGCGACGGTCAACGGTATCTCCCGCTCAAATAACAGGATAATATGGGGTAATTGCCTTACAGGCCTTGAGATAACGGATCCGGAGAATACTCCCATAACCAAGACGACGTCAGCCGTCTCCGTAATACCGAAGAAAGAGATCCCGGTATCTTCGTGCATCAAGTGCCTGAAGTGCACCGAGACATGTCCCGAAGAATTGGAGCCCGGATTCCTCTACGATCTTATAAGACGCGGTATCACGAACAGGGCTGAGGATGAAGGCGCTCGAAAGTGTATCGCCTGCGGTATATGTTCCTATATCTGTCCTTCCGGCATCGACCTTACGGGCGCGATCGCATCGTTCGCTGCGAGCCTCAAGGGCAGGGAAAAGGGCAAGGCATTCTATGCTTATTCTAATGCCGGAAAGATCGACCTTGGCGGTATATCACTCCTTGAAGTATACGAAGAAGAGGAGACTGAAGAGCAGGTAACCGAGTCTGACGGCTTCGTACTTCCTTTCGAGGGAGGTAAGCCTGTATGAGCAACATAAGATATGCACCGTTCATCCATAGTTCGGGAACCGCTTCTTACATGAACGCGAGTATGCTCATTGCGCTCTTGCCGTGTGCGGCATATGCTGTATTCAGATACGGACTTCGTGCTCTGATCCTGATCCTTTTGTCAGGTATCCTGGCATGCGGAGTAAAGTACATATTCGATCTACTGCGCAAGAAGAGCAAGCAGCCTGACATCAATCCGATAGTTCCGGCCGTGATATTTGCTCTTATGCTTCCGCCCGATACTTCTCTGACGATCGTATCCGTCGGTATCGTCTTTATGATAGCGATAGTCTATGAGATGTTTGGCGGCAATAATTGTAATGTAGTAAACGGAGCCGCGATCACAAGGCTCTTTGTTGAAGTGATATGGCCCTCGCACCTTAGAGGTTTTACTTCTCGTGAGAATGCGTGGCTTGATCTGTCTACGCTCTTTGACTGGGTCTCAAAGTCCGAAAGCGCAATGCCGGCTGCATCCGAATATCACCTTACGGAGCTTCTCGCAGGCGGTTATCCCGGTTTTATCGGTACAGGCTCGATCGTTATGGTCTTCCTTGGTGCGATCTATATCCTTCGTTCCAAGTCCACCAAGTTCTATGCTCCGGCCGGATACATGATCACCGTGATGGCTGCAAGGCTCATAATCCACTTTAATGACGGACTTCGCGAGTTCGCGGTATTCATGCTCGTATCGTCCGTGCTCTTTGTAGCAGTATTCTTTATGACTGACAGAAGTACGGTCCCTCAGACTGAGATGGGCGGATTTATTACGGGTACGGCATGCGGGATCCTGACTGCGGCTCTCTTTGAGATCACATCAGGCGTATATGCGCTTCTGGTCCCCGTAGTCGCAGTCAATATGGTATCGGGTATCGTCGGATATCTGACATCTTATTCGGCAGAAAGACATGAGCCTCGTAAGGCTGTAGAGGAGGAAGCATAATGGGCGCACGCGAGATAAAAAGACTTACGGCTGAAGCCCTGATAGTTCTCCTTGTGAGCCTTGCCGTGCTCTTCGGAGGCAGGATGCTGACATCCGGTCAGACGAATACGAGAGTTCAGGGAGAATATAGCGAGATGTTCGCGGAAGTCCTTCTGGCTGACCATTATGAAGAGATATATCCTGAGAATTTAGCGGCATACGAAGGCCTTAACCATGTATATGAAGCCTACAGCGCATCCGGAGATCCGGTAGGATTCGTACTTGATATCTCGGTCAATACGGCAGGTGATACGACGCTTCATCTGCTTACCGGCGTAACTTATGACGGCGCCGAACTTACGGGTATCAAGCATGTTCACGATGAATCATCGCCTGCTCCGATAAACGATTCGGAGATCGCGCTGGTCGCATCTCAGGCTGTGGGAAATCAGATCCCCATGACGCTCAGTGCTCCTTCTATCACGGATGAGGATTCGGACGGTACGGTCACCATGATCTCCGGACTTCACGACGGCGTATTCTATGCTCAGAAACTCAATAAAGACAATAACGGTTATATCGACTATGTTCAGATCGAAGTCGAGAACGGATTCATCACTCGCGTAAGATGGGATGCGTTTAATGTCGATATGACTACCAAGGACAGGACAGAGGCCGCACTCTCGGGTGGCTATTCGGTAGCAGGTGAGAACTGGGCTACTCAGTCTTATAACCTTTGCAGGGCCTTGATCAACTGTCAGGATCCCGCAAGGCTCGCCATGAGATCTGACGGCACTACCGATATCGTTGACGGAGTCACGATCAATATCAGGACCTTTGTCGAACTTGCATATGAGTGTATCGATAATTCCGTTAACGACTACGATCAGGAAGCATATATCGAAGATCTCGGATCCATCATTCAGGATATCTTCTATAACGATGCCGAGTCTTTGGGATTTGTAACTGACGAAGGCTATATCGCATTCTCGTTCGACGATTATCCCATGTATTTTTCTCAGACTGATGAGAGCGGCAACGTCATCGGCAGCCTGAATGTAAGGCAGAAGGTGAACGGCATGGACGAAGAAGCAGGCGAGATCGAGACGGTCGAGATCGATAATGACGACGCATCGAATGTTTACTCGATAACAGTTATCGGAGCAGAGGACGGTGTATCGGTAGGTACTGCTTACGATCCTTATTCCGAGAATATCGACGGACTTCCCGTATCCGAGATGAGGACTTATCTTCCGGGAATCCCGGGCGGCAGACAGAAAACGAGATATGTCATAACGGCGATCAACATATCTTACAGATTCCTCAAGGATTACCTTGACTGGATGGCGTAAGGGGGCTCTATGGCAAGATACGGAAAGAAAGAACTCTCACCCTTTGACGTGAGAAATGATATACCAAAGAAAGAAGTGAAGGAGCGTTTCAGCCCCTTTGCTCGAAAGAATCTGGCGCTGACTACCAGATCATCTGTATTCATGCTGGGCTTCATCCTTACTATGGCGCTCCTTATTGCATCATTCGGAAGAATGCTTGTACCGTTGGCTCTCGCATATGCGATAGTGGTCTTCTGGACCATAACATTCCGCTTCATCGAGAACTGCAGGACCATTCCCGTAAATATACTCCTCAATGTGCTCCTGGTAGTCGGAGTATATCTGCTGCCTCGCGTAGCTCCCGATCCCGGGTCCTTTTACTGCTACATGCCTTTGATCGTCGGACTTACGGCACTGGGATCCTCGATAAGAGACGGACGCGCGTACTATATGCGAAGCTATGTCATAGAGGAGATCGTGCTTCCCGTAACCGTCGGAAGTGCATGTGTCCTCACGGCCTCCGTAGCCTGCAAGTTCCTCTTCGAAAGCAAGAATGTCGGAGTCATGCTCATAATATCGGCTGTCGTTCTCGGAGCGATCTCGCTCGTCATCTCGAAGATCTGGGATAAGGAAGTACTCATGTCGGCAGGTAAGCTCGCGGATGTTTCTGATTATTCTCCCGTAAATCTGGAGGCTAATACGAGATTCTTTATGGAGCGCGGAGTGTTCCTGCTCGAATCCGTCGTGATCATGATAATCCTTACGGTCTTAAGGCTCGTGAGCATAAGGTATATCCCTGATCTTCCTTTCGTCGTATATCCCGCCGTTGCAGCCTTGACTGCCATGGTATTTGCTTTCGCTTCGGGCAGAAGGTGGGACGATAAGTTCGCATGTGAATCCCTGATCGCCGTTACGGTCATTCCGTTGATGGCTCCGATAACGGGTATAGCGATCTGTTTAGGCGTTGATGTGCTCGTCATGGGTTATCTTCATACATATAAGAAGCAGAAGATGTCAGCTGACGTCCCGAAGTCTTTCGACGGTCTGCCTATCCTTACGGCGGCTCTCGGCTTTATCCTCATGGCGATTGAGGCCGTATTCAAATAATGGATCCCGCTTCCTTCAAAATATTAATAATTTCATAAAATTTTGGATCGTTCATATGTATTACAATAGATACATATTAATGGACAAGGAATAAATTATGCTTAGCGAAGAGAAAAAACAAAAGAAAAAGATAGATATAATGGAAAAGTGCTTCGAGCAGTTCTGCGAGACAGGCCTTCGTGATACAGGTATCAAGGACCTGGCAAAGGCTTGCGGTATGACGGCTCCGAATTTCTATTCCTACTTTGATAATCTCGATCAGCTTATCATCGAAAGTACGGAATACTGCATGATCAAGATCGAGAACGAACTTCTGGAGATGGCTCCGAAGACCAAGGAAGATATCCAGCCTTTCATAGATAAGATACTGGTCCCGAGCAGAGACTTCCACTCCAAGGAATACCGTTTTATGTATCAGGTATTTATGTCTCCTGCGTTCCTTGAACACGGAAAGAAGTTCAGAGCAAGGCAGTTTCAGAGATATCGTAAGTATGCAGAGGAGCTTGAGCCTACGCTCGGCGTGCCGTGGGACATGACCATCGTATGGATATTGTCGCTCGAGCAGGCACTCATCCAGTATGCGCTGTTTGAGAACTCTACGATGTATGTGCTTCAGAAGATAAGCCTTGAGAAGATGGCACAGTCGATGCTCTCGGAGAAGGGGCCCAAGCATCCCGCTGCGAAGGACCTGTAAACAATAAGTTAAGGTTTACTGATCTGATAGACAACCCGCCAGTCCGCGGCTTATACTTATAAAGTAAACTTGCGAAATTATGCCGAAGTTTGATCAGTTGCGGAGAGTTGTATATGGATTGTGGTGACGAGCGATTCTTTACGGATCATTTCAGAGAAGCACTCGATAAAGGTTACATACATGCATATTATCAGCCGATCTACCGTTCTATAACGGGTAAGATGATGTGTGCTGAATCTCTCGCCAGGTGGATAGATCCCGATAATGGGATGTTCTCTCCAACTGATTTTATCCCTGTTCTGGAACAAAATGACCTGATATTCGATCTTGATATGGAGATCCTCCGCCAGACATGTGAATTTTATAGTGAATTAAGAGAACGAGGAACAAGGGTTTGTACATTCTCCGTCAATCTTTCCAGGCAGGATTTCAATCACGCTGAAATGTTTGACAGGGTAACATCTATACTGGAACGGTACGATGTACCTTATAGAGCGATAAAGCTTGAGATCACCGAGAGCCTGATGCTCGAAGATCACGAACGTTTCAGTGACGTGCTTCAAAAGTTCAGTGATGCCGGGTTCTCAATGTGGATGGATGATTTCGGAAGCGGTTACTCTTCTTTGAATATCCTCAAGAACTATAATTTCGACCTGATGAAGTTCGATATGCTCTTCCTGAAGGATTTCTCCTTAAAGGGCAAAAAGCTCCTGGCAGCTCTGATCAATATGTCCAAATCTCTCGGTATCCATACTTTGACCGAAGGTGTGGAGGATGAAGAACAAAAAGATTTCCTGATCGCCGCAGGGTGTGAAGCTCTTCAGGGATTTTATTTTTCTAAGCCGGTCGCGAAGATGGATCTTATCACTCTGCTCGACGGTGAATCGCTGGTCCCCGAGTCATGTGAGGATCAGTCTTATTGGGAGCAGATCGGACATTTGAATTTCCTTAGTACTCATCCTCTGGAGGAGTATTCCGGTACGGAACTGTATGCAAATTTCTCCAATCCTCAGGTTCAGGGCGAGGGAGTTCCGCTGGCACTCATAGAATGCTTTGAGGACAGAGTGGAATATATATATGCAAGTCCCGGGCATATGAGGAGTCTCAAGGAACTGGGATATGATTCGATCGAGGGGCTTGAGAAAAACTTCAATGACCACAGGAGCGACCGGTATCTTCTTATGAAGAAATCTCTGGATGATGCGATAAGGACCGGCACCATAAGGAAGGTCGATTATGTCGCTAATGACGTTTACTGCAGCCTGAGCATCAAGCTCCTGGCTCGAAAGAGTGATCGCGCTATGCTCGCCCTGCATCTTCGGACTTTTGATACCGAACGTGAAGTCGAGACCGCTAAGGAGATAATCTCATACAGTAATTCACTCTTTGCCACTTATGAGCTTGCAGTCCTCATTTATCCTGAAAAGGGTATATCAAACAGGATCTATACCTCTAATAACCTGCCGGTCTATGATAAGGAGCCGACGCTTGACATGAGTGTTAAGAAGTTCGCGGCGAACGAAGTCGATCCCGTTGATCAGGAGAGGTATCTGAGATTTCTCGATTTCAGTACCGTGTTAGAACGGGTGGAGAACAGTCCCAGGGGATTTGTACAGGGAGTATTCCGTATGCGTTGGGGCGGTGATTGCAAGATATGGCATATTGCAAGGCTGTCGCGAGTACCGACATTCGAAGAAAAGACATACATTCTGACTATTCAGATGATCGAAGGAAAAGAGTCGGCAGCACTCGATAAGCTGTATCTCGAGTATCCGGAGATGTTTGGATAGGATCGGACAACGGTTGGAAGCATCTTACTCTTAATCGAAAAGTTACAAACACACAAAATCATATGAATGACTGGAAGGTCAGCTATTCTTTATAATTTAAGACAGAGTATTAGTAAAGGAGATTCGATCAATGTGTGATTCAGGTAAAAAGAGACTTGTAACCAGAAGTGACTTTGACGGATTGGTATGTGCCATGATCCTTAAGGATAAAGGCATCATCGACGAGATCAAATTTGTTCATCCCAAGGATGTTCAGGACGGTAAAGTAGATCTGTCGGAAAATGATATCACAACGAACCTTCCGTTCGATCCGAGAGCAGGCCTCGTGTTCGATCACCATGAATCCGAGCTTATCCGTAATGCTCGAGAGGCTAATAAGGATAAGTATATTATCGATCCCCATGCTAAGAGTGCCGCACGAGTCGTATATGACTACTATGGCGGCAAAGAGGGAGTTCAGCATGTATCGGAAGAGATCATGACGGCAGTAGATAAGGGTGACTCCGCAGACTTTACTCTCGAAGAGATCCTTAATCCCGAAGGATGGGTACTTATGAACTTCCTGATGGATGCCAGGACCGGACTGGGAAGATTTCATGATTTCCGAATCTCCAACTATGCTCTTATGATGGAACTTATCGATTACTGCATGAACCATTCGATCGAGGACGTTCTTGCTATTCCTGACGTACAGGAAAGAGTTGAACTTTATTTCGATCAGCAGGAGAAGTTCAAGGCGCAGCTGTCACAGATTACCCGAGTTGAGGGCAAGGTTGCGGTTATCGATCTCAGAGAACAGGAGACGATCTTTGCAGGTAACCGCTTCATGGTATATGCGATGTATCCTGAGACACAGATATCCGTCCATGTTGCATGGGGATTCAAGAAGCAGAATACTGCAGTCATGATCGGAAAGTCTATCATCAACAAGGCGTCGAATGCGAATATCGGTGAGCTCTGTCTCAAGTACGGCGGCGGAGGTCACAAGAATGCCGGTACCTGTCAGATCGATAATGACAAGGTGGATGCGGCTCTTCCTGATATCATCAAGGCTCTTAACGACGCAAGTGTTTGATACTGATCCCCGACATTGTCGGGGATCTTTTGCCGTTTATAAACATAAGGGATCGATTGTGATAGAATCCAAAGTATATGGGAAAGGTACGAGACATACTATTTAAAGACGTCAGCGGTGAGAACGAATCGAACCGTGTATCATACATCGTCAGGATCAATTCTATCCTGATGTGTATATACTTCTTTATATTTTTGGTCGTATTCAGCTGCTACGGCAGATTTCCGACGGTCGGAACCTGCGCCCTGTGCTTTGGCGCTTATGCATTTTCGATCTATCAGACTTATAAGGGTCATAATAATCGGGCACTCATTATCTATGCGGTCGTAACGATATTCTGGATGGCACGTTTTGTCGTTCAGTGGGGATGGGAGTGCAGTATACAGCACTTTGTCTTTGTATTGCTCCTTCTTGTCTATGTCGGCACGTATGCCTCTGAGAGAAGAAAGCTCATCTTGAGCCTTGGTGTTCTGTGCGTCAGGTCGGCGCTCTATGCATGGCATGTTCTCTATGAGCCTTTGGAGCCGATCTCTTATGGTATTTCACTTCTTTTCCAGATCATTAATATCCTGGCTATCTTCAGCTCGATGGTCGTTATCCTTTCGATATTTACGAGAGATAAGATGGCGACGGAGGCGAAGCTTTCGCAGTATAACAAAAAGCTCAAGAATATGTCCGAGCACGATCCTCTTACCAAGCTCCCCAACAGAAGAAGCGTAGTCCCCGAGACGATCGCCAACATCATGAGCGGTAATTGCGATAACGGAGTTTGCGTTGCGATAGGTGATATCGATTTCTTTAAGACGGTAAATGATACATACGGACATGAGGCGGGAGATGAAGTCTTAAAGCAGCTCGCATCTCTTTGCGATGAGTTCATGAAGCCCTACGGCATCGCGGCGCGATGGGGCGGTGAGGAATTCCTGTTCGTATTTAATAACATGAATATCGACGAAGCGGGATTTGCTGCCAACAATCTGCTTTCCAAAGTTCGAAAGATGACAGTCAAGTGGAACGATACGGAGATCAAGGTCACGATGACTATAGGTGTTGCCGACGTCAACATATTCGTTAAGGGTGATGTGACTGAAAACACTATCGACGACTGTATCAATGAGGCCGTATCTGCGGCTGATAAGAAACTCTATATGGGCAAGACCGGCGGCAGGAATACGGTAGTAGTCTGATCCTCGTGTGTTTTAGTGAAATTTGTGTGTTTCCGGTTTGAGGGGTAGAAGAACAAAGATCAGTGTTGTATAATCACTCGACATTCGGTATTCATCATGCCGGTGTGGGGGACAAAGGAAGGTTATGATTATCTTTGTTAAAGAGAGGTAGTTATATGAAAAAAATTGTATCAACAGTGCTTTGTCTTTCAATGGTATTAGCTTTCGCATCCTGTAGTGACGCTTCCGATAAGAAGAGATCATCCCGTGACGGAGACATTCTCACTGAAGCAGAGGACGAAAAGCGAGATCGAGACGAAAGTGAAGATGACGAGGTCGAAGAGACGACTGCAACTTCTCAGGAAACGACTGCAGCTACGGCAACATCTTCAGCAGCAGTCGGTGGCAGAGTTACATTCTCGACTGTTGACCGAGACGGTAATACTTTCGACGATTCTGTATTCGCAGATCATCAGCTGACACTTATCAATTTCTGGGAGCCCTGGTGCGGTCCCTGTGTTGAGGAGATCCCCGACCTTCAGACGATCTATGAGAACTATTCGGATCAGGGCCTTCTCGTTATCGGCGTATATTCGGAGGAGTATATGGAAGAGGATGTTGATGCTGTCCTTTCTGACGGCGGCGTAACATACCCGATCCTTAGATATACATCCGAGTTCGACCAGTATCAGTCCGGATATGTTCCTACAACGATCCTTGTAGACAGTAACGGTAATATTATCGATACGGGTGAATCCTACGAAGGATTAGACAGCACTCTTATCGTAGGTTCACGTTCCTACACCGAGTGGGAAGCTATCGTGAATCAGTATCTTGGAGCCTGATCCTTTTATGAAACGAAATCTTACTGCTATCCTGCTCATAGTTTGCGCGGCGGTGCTGATCATCGTCGGTATCAGTATGCATCAGCCTGAATCTGTCCTGCATAAGGCAGTCAGGATATGTATGGAGTGTATCGGCCTTGGATAGAAAGAAGAGAAGATTCGGTATACAGGCAGCAGCGACCCTTATCCAGAATGCAAATCTTAAAGGCTTCTTCACCGGAAAGATATACGAAGGAGCCTCCAAATCGGTGTGCGTCCCGGGACTTAACTGTTATTCGTGTCCCGGCGCCGTCGGTTCCTGCCCCATCGGATCCCTGCAGAGCTTTCTAAGCGGTATAAAGTTCAAGTTCCCGTACTATGTCTTGGGGCTTCTCATATTCTTCGGAGCAGTCGCGGGAAGAGCTATATGCGGTTTTTTGTGTCCTTTCGGCTTCCTGCAGGATCTTATATACAAGATCCCGTTTTATAAGAAGAACAGGTTTAAGATCGACCGTATCTTAAGATGCCTCAAGTATCTGGTATTACTGCTCCTTGTTATCATACTGCCGATGACATTTAACCTTACGCCGTTCTTTTGTAAATATGTGTGCCCCGAAGGAACGATAGCAGGTCTTATGCTCGCAGCTGCCGATCCTGCCGTAAGGACGGCTCTGGGACCGCTCTTTAACTGGAAGTTCATACTTCTCATGGCGTTTATTGTTACGGGCCTTGTCGTAAGAAGGCCGTTCTGCAAATATGTATGTCCTCTCGGAGCCGTATACGGATTCTTTAATAAGATCGCGATATACAGGATGACGCACGATAAGGCGAAGTGCGTAAGCTGCGGAGCTTGTGCTAAGGTGTGTCAGATGAATGTAGATCCTTCAATGTCTCCTAACAGCATGGAGTGTATCCGCTGCGGTGAATGTATTGACAGTTGTCCCGTCGATGCCCTGCATCTTGGAGTAAAGCAGGTCAAAGATTAAGAGATCGTCGGGTTTCGGTCGGTCAGGTTACGTGTTACGATCAGTTTAGAGTGTCAGGCTTTCCCGAATGGTAAAGGGGATGGGATTATGAAGAAACTGATCGAGCGACTGATAGGCATTATCCTTGTTGTGATCCTGGCTTTTTCTATGGTCGGATGCATGGAGAAACGAGCCTACGAGAAAGGCTTTAAGAAGTTCGAAGAATATGTATATGATGAGTATTCGAACTTTGTCGATATAGCTGCAACCACGATCGATCCCAAAGATAAGACGATGTACTGCCTTGTATTCCTGGCGGAGGATTATAATCCCGCGCCCGATCATCCGGAATATCAGATCGCCGACAGGTTCATGTATATGTTCAATACTTATTCCAAGGAACATCCCGGTGATCTGCCCGGTGACGACTACAGGATCTGTATCGAAATGTATGACCGTAAGGGCATTATCTGGGTGCCAATAGCAAAGCTCACTAATTACGTCTATGACACTGACACGATGAATAAGGTGGATGAAGCTGTCGAGATCTATCCGCAGCTGTGCAGCGTCAAGTTCTATGTTTCGGCCAATTATAAGAAACTTCTGTGCAAAGACGATATCGTCTATCTGAATATATGGGAGCAGGTAGGAATGCCTGATGGGATATCGGTCGGGTATCTTCAGGATTCACTTGTAGAGTTCGCGAATCTCAGATATATCCGTATCGGATATGCGGATCCTGACGGAGAAGTATGGACGATGCTCGATGAGTCTTATCCTGACTTGATAAGGATATGACATGCAACCTTTCTTTGTTGCTTGCGTCTATATAAACAAGAGGGATAACGAAAGGAGATATCGACATGAAGATAGAACCGAGACATAACCTTAAGAAGCCTTCATACGCAGTGGCAGCATCGCTGATCGCAGCAGCTGCTCTTGTATCGGGTTGCGGCTCTCAGCTGGAAGGCGAGACTCAGTCCTTTCCTATAGAAGGTTTGACCCAAGTCGGTTCGATAGTAGATCCCACTGATGATCTTATGATAGAAGGTGATATCTCGATAGCCGATGATTGTTTCCCTTACAGATATGTGCCTTCAGGCGAGATCGATCTTCAAGCGGAAGACGATAATATGCTCGAGATGTTCCGTGGGAAAGTATCTGAGATCGAATCAGAGTATCCTGGAATATATTCATATTCCATTACTTCAGTGTACGATGCCGATCGTGGCGGTTATTTCTATGTGCTCACAGCCTGGGACCGTGGAACAGGAGCTCCTTGGAGCATGGTAATAAGTAACGGTGAGTGGGGATGGTTCGACGATGACGGTACCCATGGGATAGATTTCAACTGTGCAAGATCATATGAAGATATCCAAAGTATGCCTTTCCTCTTTGATACTAAGTATCTTGTTCAGCCCGAGCTTGCCGAGAGCGGGATCATGAATGTTCCCGTAAGTTTTGTGGAGAATACGGAAGACGGATTGTATTCCGGAAGGCTCATAGCCATTAATGAAGACGGTTCAAGTGCACTTCTTCTTATAGGTGAACCGATAACATTCGAAAGATCAGAGATAGATGCTCTTGATTCCGGAGATCTTATAGGTCTTTATGATCTTAGGATCTCGGAGGATCTGAGTGTTCCCGAAGATGACTATACGATGATCACTTTGGAGGCTGATGATCTTACTGATCTGTGTCTCATGGATTCACCATTTGGTCACGATACCCTTTGCTTGAGCGGTGAGGATGGCATATGTATCAGGGATCCGTATGTCGTGGAAGTTCCCTTACCATATTACTCGGATGCTGATATCGAGCTGGGACAGCACATGGATCTTACATTGGTACCCGGCAATAACGGTTGGTTCCTGGTAGATACACCTGTTTCGGTCCTGCAGATCTGTGACGGTGAGGTGTATCAGATGGAATTATGCTTTGACGATGAGTGTGACACGGGAGAATAATAGGTGTAGGATCAATATAAGGGGGACCGCCTATGAAGATCGAACCTAAACATGACCTTAAGAAACCCGCTTATGTTCTTGGCGCTTTGATTATGGCGGCTGTGATTCTTACGGGGTGCCCCGATGATAAGAAGAATGAAGATACGGCTTCTTCGCAGACTCAGGTAATAGACAACAGCATAACGGACGGTATCGTATGAATCTTACCCTTTATCTAACGGAGAACTGTAATCTTCGCTGTTCTTACTGTGTACGAGAGAAGTGCCCTCACGATATGACGGAGGATACAGTCAGAAAGAGTGTGGAACTGGCATTCTCCGCCGGTGATTCCGCAGGTATCTGTTTCTTCGGAGGCGAACCTCTCCTGCGAAAAGATCTTATATATCTTGCATTAGATCTCGCGCAGAAAAGATCAGAAGAGACCGGTAAACCCTTCTTCGGTAAGATCACGACTAACGGTACTCTCATAGACAGCGAGTTCATCGACGCGGCTCTTAAGAATAAGATGACCGTGGGGCTGTCCTTCGATGGAGCGATGCAGGATGACTGCAGGAAGACCGCTGACGGCAAGCCTACAAGTGAGATCCTTATCCGAAAGTCAAAAGAACTTCTCTCACGCGGAGTAAATACGATAGCCATGGGTGTCGTATCACCGGATACCTGCGGGAAGCTCTTTGAATCGGTAAAGCTCATTCACGATCTGGGATTTAAGAGCATGGTATGCAATCCCGCCTACGGAGAGAAAGTTACCTGGACGGATGAAGCCTTAGATGAACTGAGAGCCCAGTACGATCTGATAGTGCCCTATCTCAAGGAGCTGTTCCTTCAGGGAGATGAATTCAGATTAGCTCCATTACACAGCAAGATCTCTGATCTGCTTACAGGTAATGATCCGTCAAGATACTGTCATCTCGGCGTCAGGCAGCTGGCCGTGGCATACGACGGTAAGCTCTATCCCTGTACGTCTTTTCTTCATCTGCCTGACTGGTGCCTGGGAAGCGTGGAAGATGGCGTTAACGAAGAAAGACGCCGCGAGATGGCAAAGATGTGCTTTATCCCTGAGCCCTGTAAAGACTGTGATCTAAAGACGCGCTGCACCAATTCCTGCGGCTGTGCAAATATACTGAATACCGGATCTCCCAATATGATCTCACCCATGCAGTGTGAGTATGAGAGGATGATCATCGAGCACGCGGATATCCTTGGGGACCAACTCTTTGCAGCTAAGCCTGAGGCTTTCGTGAGATCTTTTAAGGGACGTTTTTAAGTTACCGCGAAAGTGAGCATCTGAATATTTGTGATCTCTAACATTAAGCCTCAGTAGAAGAGTTTCCGATACTGGCGATATTATCCTCGGTGAGCTCGACGAAAGGGATATCTATCTCGTTGCTGTTTCCTAAGGTGTCTTCCAGAAAACTGTCGTATTCGTCCTGATCGTAGAATGTGACACTGTCTTCTCCATCGAATCCGCGAAGTTTGTAGACCGGTTCACCATTGTCTCCGATTACTCCGTCAACGTACACGAGAAGTATATATTCATCGCTGAGCCGATCATAGCGTCTGACGGCATAAGGATGAATGATGCTGTCCTCGTTACTATGATAAGCCAGATCGATGATGATACCGTTGTCATAGTAAGGTGTTCCGGCCGTGTTGATAGTTTCCAGGTGCCATTCTTCGGTATCTTCATCGTACTGGTAGATGTAGTTATGGTGATATGCCGCCGGCGCTGTTGAAAAGCTGATTATAAGCTCTTCTTTGCCGTCGTTGTCTATATCGAATATCGCGAAATCATCATAACGTAATTCTTCCGGGACTTCCCATGGATACCAATCAACGGCACCTGGGTATTCGAGTTCCGTTCCGTCTGGAAGTATACGATCATTCAATACGGATTCCAAAGCTTCTCTGTATTTCTTATATCTTTCCTGCTTATCAGGAGCAGAACACGATGTGGACAAGAGAAGAGTTCCAACAATTAGCAGTCTAAATAGTCTTTTCATATGATCACCATACAATTGTAAGGATAATAATCGTTAACCGATGAGATTTGAGCAGTATTTTGCGGTTATTATGAAAGAAAAAGGGAGTCGAATCGCTCCGACTCCCTGTTATTCTTGGTGTTCGCGAGCGGATTCGAACCGCTGGCCTTCCGCTTAGGAGACTAAGGATGGAATAATAACATGCAGAAAGGAAAGGTGTTATCGGTATTGCCCATCCTTTTCAGCCGCTTTTTCAGCCAGTTGAGATAGATGTTGGATTCTAGCTGAAGATTTATTACCTCCGGCTTTTCGGATATCGCTTTAAGATCCTCCGGATCATTCTCAACCGATTTCTAACATCAAGCCTCAGTAGAAGAACGTTCCGAATCATATCCTGATCCGCGAGACCCGGAAACGTCCTGACCATTACCGCATTAATTCCTCAAAATGAGATCCTACCGATGGTAGCATAAGTCCATTCGGAGGTATATGCAATTATGGGATACGCAATAATAAGATTCTTGTTCGTGTACGGAATGGGAATGTTGTACTTGATCACACTTATAGTAAGCAGCATTTTGCTTGCTGTTAAGACCCTTAAGAATAAGGCTTCAAAAAAGGTTGCTACTTGCGTTATCGCTGTTCTTTTGATCGGAACTGCGCATGTGCTCTTATGTGCTTCACATTATACAGACCTACGACATAACGATTGGCTTATTGTAGGCCAAAACATAGAATTTGTGGAGAAGATCTACGGCCCCGCAGAAAGAAGACCGGGTTGGGCTTATTATGAAATAGGCTATTATGACTATTGGATGGATCTTGCCCCTGACGGGACAGTGGAATCCGTAAGCTATAGTTGTGGTCCATGGGGCTGAATTCCCTTTATCTGTATTTGAAATGTGATAAATATATGAGGATTGCTCAACCGGCATGATCCTTGCCTGTTGAGCAATATTGTTTATATCCATTAATATCCACTTTCAACAAAAGAAAACAGGGGTTCAGAATTCTCTGAGCCCCTGTTATTCTTGGTGTTCGCGAGCGGATTCGAACCGCTGGCCTTCCGCTTAGGAGGCGGACGCTCTATCCTGCTGAGCTACGCAAACATGTCGTTAATTATATACCGACTGATGCTAATTGGCAAATACGACTTTCGAGAGGAATAACAACAGAACAAAAATGCTCATCTTTGCGGAAAAGTCCCAATAAAAGTACAGTCGCTGTGTTACTATTCAGTCAGAAAGAGCTAAAGGAGAATGTTTTATGAGTAATGCAGATATGTACAAGACTTATACTTGCGATTGGATGGGAGATGAATTCACACGGGAGCTGAAGGCGTATCTTTGCAGGGAGACGGGATGTACTTCAGATGAGGCAGATGTTTATCTTAAGGCTGAAGCTATGACGGATATCCTTGATATGACATTGTTTGAGACCGACATAGCAGAACATCTCGCAAGTTTGTCAGGACTTAGCGTGTTCAAGATAATGGTGTTGGTTGAAGCGCGTGAGAGCTTTATCGAGGAAGTCGCTTATTCCTACCATGTGTTCGAGGACATGATGTGCGCATAATAACAGCCTCGGGTTACCGAGGCTGCCTTGATCACTTTTTCTTCTTGTTCTTGCTGATCGATTTCTTCAGTGCTTCGAATGACTCGTCGCTTATCACATGTTCGATCCTGCAGGCATCTTCGGAAGCCGTTTCAGGGGAGACCCCGATGCTTTCCAGAACTTTGCTTATGATGACGTGTCTTTCGTAGATCTTATCTGCGAGAGTCTTGCCCTTATCGGTCAGGGACAAGTGTCCGTTGGCATCAACATTGATGTAATTATTTCTTTTTAGGATTCCTACGGCACGGCTGACACTGGGCTTGGAGTAACCCATATAATTTGCTACGTCCAACGACCTTACAGGGTTACCTGATTCAGATAAAATAAGGATTGTTTCAAGGTACATCTCACCTGATTCTTGCAATATCATATATACCTCCGCAGATGTTTTTAATATTCTATCACAACATTTTGATTATCATTATATATGGTATAATCTTAATGTAATAATTCGGCTACGGAGGTGAATCCTATGTCAGTGAAGCAGATCAATGTATTCCTCGAGAATGAGTCCGGAAGACTCGCTGAAGTAACTGCAGCACTTAAGAAGAATAAGATCGATATCAGAGCTTTGTATATTGCTGATACGACAGAGTACGGAATGCTCAGGATGCTCGTCGATCATCCCGATGAGGCACAGATTATACTTCAAAGTCTCGGATTCACGGTCAGTCAGACATCCGTTATAGCCGTTGCGATCCCCGATACCCCCGGTACGCTTGATAAGGTCCTCGAGATCCTGTCTTCGAATGACATCTCTCTCGAGTATCTGTACGCGTTCGTAGGCAGAGCATCTGCCGATGCGGTAGTTGTTATCAGAGTTGACGATAATAAGAAGGCTCTCGATGAGTTCGAGAAGGCCGGAGTGAAGGTATTGGATGACAAGGAGGTATACGGTATCTGATGTCTTTATCATCATATACTCTTTACGGTGTAAGCGAAAAGACAGCTTCGATGGCTCAGGCAGCCGACGAGGCTGTTCTTCCTGTATACAGGAAAATAGACGAGATAAGAGAATATAACCAGCTTCGTATCCTGGATGTATTCAGAAAGCACAGGTTCTCCGAGGTCCACTTCGGAAGTACGACTGGTTACGGTTACGATGATATCGGAAGAGAAAAGCTCGAAGCGATGTTTGCTGAGATCTTCGGTGCCGAGGCTGCATATGTAAGGATGCAGATCAGTTCAGGTACTCAGGCGATATCTTCGATGCTCTACGGCATCCTTCGTCCGGGAGACAAGATGCTCTCCGTAACGGGCAGACCTTACGATACTTTAGCATCGACTATAGGTCTTACGGAGGAGACATATGACGGATCTCTTTCAAATTACGGGATCGGTTATGACGAGGTCGAGCTCCTGCCTGACGGTACGCCTGACCTTGAGGCTATCAAGGCTCACATTACAGATGACACAAAACTCGTCTTTATCCAGAAGTCCAGAGGATATACAGCCAGAAGGGCGCTTTTGGGATCCGATATCAAGGCTATCGTTGACTGCGTAAAGGCTGTAAGAAATGACATTATCGTAGCCGTGGATAACTGCTACGGTGAGTTTACGGAAAAGCAGGAGCCCTGTGCTCTCGGCGCCGATATCTGTGCGGGTTCTCTTATCAAGAATCCGGGCGGCGGGATCTGTACTACAGGTGCCTATATCGCAGGCAAGGCGGATCTCGTTGAGAAAGTAGCAAAGAGGATCACTGCTCCGGGACTCGGAAGTCACGTCGGTCCGACTCTCGGATTTAACAGGACTATAGCTCAGGGTATCTTTATGGCACCTCATGTCGTATCCGAGTGCCTTAAGGGTGCAGTGTTCGCATCAAAGATGTTCGAGCTTGCAGGTCTTAAGACATCTCCTTCGAGCGAAGATCCCAGAGGAGATATCGTTCAGACGATCACATTTGAAGATCCCGATAAGCTTGTCGATTTCTGCGGAAGGATCCAGCAGTGTTCTCCCGTTGATTCATTCGTATCACCCGAGCCTTGGGATATGCCCGGTTACGAGGACCAGGTAGTAATGGCTGCAGGTACGTTTGTGCAGGGAGCTACGACAGAGCTTTCGTGTGACGGTCCTTTGAAGGCTCCTTATATCGCATATATGCAGGGCGGCCTCGTTCGTGAGCAGGCAAGACTTGCCGTAATGCTCGCGTTGTCGTAAAGTTGACGGATAAGTGGTAGGAGAGAAAGATGGCTAAGGAAGAGGATAAGCAATGGTTTGAAAGAGGAGATGAGCCTTCCCGCGGTAGCGGTAAGAAGGGTCAGCCTGCTTCGAACAGAAAGCCCGGGAATAATAACCGCGGCAAGAAACGTTCGAAAGTAACTCCCGATCAGATCAAGGATAAGAGTAAGCACAAGACACCGGGACCTGTAGGCGGCAAGAAGATCCCTTCTGCAGAAGAAAGGATAAAGCCGGCTAATCCTTCGAAGCAGCATGCTAAGATAGTTGCACAGAGAGTTCTTGATGAGAAGAATCACAAGGGTTCGCCTGATAAGAAGGGGAATCCTAAATCTTCTGCCAAGCCTCATGAGGTCAAGAATACCGCAAAAGCCGATCTTGATAAGAAGGCAAAAGGAAAGACAAAGCCCAAGAAGAGATTTAAGCTCGCGCTTAAGAAAAAAGGTACTGCGAAGAAGGAAGTCGCTCCCGCTGTTGCGGCAGCAGCTGCTATCGAGAAGGAGATCGCTGAAGATCCTTATAAGGTAAGAAGACAGAGAAGAGCCAAGAAAGCAGGTCTTCGAAACGGTATCGTTTCGATCGCGCTCGTTCTTATGGCGGCTACGATCCTGCTCTTTGTTATTCACCATCTTTATAACTATATCGCGGCAAAGCCTGAGCTTCAGTTCATAAGCGAAGGTTCGATCGAGCATACGATCGGTGCGCGTGCGATGATCGTCAGAAATGAAGTAGTGATCCCCGCAGGAACCGTAGGAGATCTAGTTACTCAGGCTGCAGAGGGCAGCCGTGTCGCTAAGGATCAGGAGATCGCTATGGTAGTACCTGACGAGATGCAGGGCGTCGTAGATAATCTCAGAAATACCCAGTCACAGATATCCGATGTTCAGCAGGAGTTGATACAGGACGGTGCGGCCGAAGGTGCCAATGCGATCTATTCGGAGATCAACGGCAGCCTCGATCCCATCATGGATATGGTAAGAAGTGATGCCATGAACGGTAACCTCAGTGATATGTCATCTTATGCTTCTTCTATTACAGTACTTATAAGTCAGAGAGAGTCAGAACTTTCCGAACTTAACTTTGATGATGAGAGACTCAGTGTACTTCGAGATTCCGAGCAGTCATACGAGAACCAGCTCGAACGTAACTCTACAAGGATCAATGCGTCGACCCCGGGTATCGTATCGTTTAAGCTCGACGGTCTCGAGAATGAATTGAGCTTTGATCTTATGCTCAATGCTGACGCTGCCTTGATCAGGGATTATATAAACTCATCGACAGGCATCATTACTTCTGACCTTTATATCGAGAGCGGCGAGAATGTTGCCAGGATCGCAAAGAACGAGAAGCAGTATATCGTTGCATTTCTTGATAGTGATGCGGCAACGGCTGACTCATTCGAAGTCGGCTCCAAGCATACGATCAATGTCGGTTCCGAGGGTATCAGTATCGGTAAGTGTGTCGTTGAGAGAGTCGAGCCTACCAAGTACGGTCTCCTTGTAGTATTCAGTACTACGAGATATGTTGAGAACCTACTGGATCTTCGTACAGTTGATATCGAGGTCGTTATCACAGAGACGGAGGGACTTCGCGTACCCATCGGTGCCCTGGTCAATCCTGACTTTGACAGAAATATAGCTACTATATATGTAAATAATAAAGGCTTTGCCGATGAGGTTAGTGTCATCATCGAGGATAGCGATCGTGAGTTCGCTGTCATAGCTCCGATCGGAGATGCTACCGTTCCTAATCTACAAACGGTCATCATAACCAACCCGTCGTCGATAAAGCCGGGAGAGAAGGTTGAGAACTGATGGAATATGATTTCAGTGAAGAATTACTCGCTACGATAAAGGAACGCGCCGATAAGGTGCGTTCTAACATTGCCGAAGCTTGTAAAGCAGCAGGCAGAGACGTTAACGATGTTACACTGATAGGCGTTTCAAAGGTTTTCCCGGTCGAGTATGCGGAAGCTGCATTCGTCGGAGGCCTTAAGGATCTTGCTGAAAACAAGGTTCAGGAACTCGTTCCGAAGGAGGAAAGGTTTCAGGAACTGGACCTTCATCCCAACTGGCACCTTATTGGTACTCTCCAGAAAAATAAGGTAAAGTACATTATCGGAAAGACTCATCTTATTCATTCCGTAAATACAGTCGATCTGGCTCGTGAGATCTCAAAGAGATCAGAGGCAGCAGGTCTTGTTACGGATATACTTTTACAGGTGAATGTATCGGGTGAGGAGAGTAAGCACGGTTTTGCAACAGAAGAGGCTGCTCCTGCTTTATGTGACATATCCGATCTTGCGGGAGTCAGGGTAAGGGGGCTTATGACGATGGCACCTATCCAGACATATCCCGGTGAAGCTGCTCCGGTATTTGCAAAGACTAAGGAGCTCTTTGATGCATTAAAGGGTCAGAGCAAGGAACCCAAGAGTTTCGATGTGCTCTCCATGGGCATGAGCCAGGACTACGTCTATGCGGTCAAAGAAGGCTGTACGCACGTAAGGATAGGCACTGACATCTTCGGTAAGCGTAATTATCCCAACCCCTGAAATATTTCGCTTTGTAACACTGATACACGATAATGTTACAGAGATATGTCGCTTTTTTCGCTTTAATTACATGTGCCCAAATTTTCTTGATTATTGTTTTAGGGATTAGTATATTTTAACCATACTTTTTAAATGCCACGCGGGTTATGTGGACATAAATAAATTTATCAGGAGGATACAAAAAGTATGGGCAAGTTTTCTGATTTCGTTAAGAAGCTTTATGACGTAGAGGAAGTATACGACGAGAACGAGGGTTACTACGATGAGAACGAGTACTCCAACGAAGAGTACTACAGCGATGATTTCTCAGGTTCCGAGTCTTCCTACACAGCTTACGAGGATGTTCCTTATCAGGCTGAGCAGCCTGTAGCAGTTGCTACACCCGTTGCTGCACCTCAGGCTTCTGCAACAGTAATTATGCTTACTCCTTACGATATTAGAACAAGCCAGATCGTTTGCGACCACATTCGTGAGGGTCACATCGTTATCTGCAACCTTACACCTAATGCTAACAACCAGCGTGTAGTTGACTACATCTCCGGTGCTGTTTTCGCACTTGACGGTAAGATCGAGCCTACACCTGTTAAGACAACATTCGTTTGCACACCTAAGCACGTTGACCTTATCGTTGATTCCGCTGCAAGCGAAGAGTCCGGCACAAAGGTTTCTGCTCTCTAATATAGCAAGTATTGGTATAACGAGATCTAAGAGGCTTCTTCCATCAGGAAGGAGCCTCTTTTTATTGTGCAAAAGTCCATGGGGTTTGTTATAATCTTTATATATCCATTCTTCAGGAGCGCAACTATGAAAGATGCGGACAGACAGATGATCTTTTCTTCCATTATCAGGCTTTCGGAGATACTCCAGAAAGAATGTGAGACTATGTGCGAGATCGTCGAATTTACTGACGATTATATCAACATCGCAAAGCGTGTCGGTGCTCTGGAAGAAGAGGCTGATGATATCCTCCATGAGATAGAATTGTATTTCGGTGAGAATATGCTCGTACAGGAATCTGAGGCAAGGGCTCTGTACAGAGTCCTGGAGTCGGTCGAGAACTGTACCGATGAGGTCGAGGACTTTGTTGCATCACTCGTAAGATATAATGTTACTTCTTTAAAGGATAATATAGTTGCAAGTGTTACCAACTGCGAGAGAGCTGCCAGAAAGCTCAATGAGCTCGTATATAAGCTCAGGGATAAGGACAAGCTCAAGTCTCCGTTTAAGGATATCATCGAGCTCGATCACTTTAAGATCGAAGCTAAGAAGATGTACGATAAGAATATGAATAAGCTCTTTTCATCTGAGACGGATCCTATCGAGGTCATCAGGTGGGAGAAGGTATATAAGGCGGTATACGATGTCTTTGATGCGTACGAAGAAGTATCCGTCACATGTGCTAAGTATAATCTTTCATGGGGAAGCTGATCTGACCGATCGGCTTTTCTTTTTATTTCTCAAATTATGTGTTGACATATACATATGAACGGTTTAACATGTGAACAGTTAATCATATGAGCAATCGTTCATATATTGATAAGGAGTCAACGATGGCCTGTAAACACGAACACGATCATAAGGAACTGCTCGACAAGGTAAGATTCGAGCTTCCCACAGACGAACTGCTCTGCGACCTCGCGGATCTTTATAAGATCTTCGGTGATACAACCAGGATCAAGATCATGTATTCACTCTTTGAAGAAGAGATGTGCGTATGCGCTATCGCTGAGCTTCTCGGAATGACACAGTCAGCGATCTCTCATCAGCTCAAGATCCTTAAGGACGCGAATCTCGTTGCTAACAGAAGAGAAGGTAAGACCATCTATTATCATCTCTCGGACGATCACGTAAGGAGCATCATCGCACAGGGATTCGAGCACCTGATCGAAGAGGACCATGACCACGATAATTAATTAAAGGAGATAAATACCATGAAAAAGACATTTGAACTTGAAGATCTTGATTGCGCTCATTGCGCACAGAAGATGCAGGAGGCTATCGCTAAGCTTGACGGAGTTAATGACGTATCGGTCAACTTCCTCGCTCAGAAGATGACACTTGATGCTGACGATTCCAGATTCGATGCTGTCCTTAAGGAAGCTATCGCAACGATCAAGAAGGTTGAACCTGACTGCACAGTTATTATTTAAGAAACTTAAGGGCCGGGGTCATGTGATCCCGGCTCATTACTTGAAAAGAGAAGGAACGAATATGAAGTACAAACTTACCAAGAAGCAAAAGAAGATGCTAAAGAGGATAATCGCAGCTGCCGCTTTGTGTGCTGTTGCCTATCTCGTGACATATATCTTCAAACTGGAGGGCATCTTTAAGCTTCTGGTATTTCTCGTTCCTTATATCATCATCGGATACGATGTACTTAAGAAGGCAGGTCTTAACATCATCCATGGCCGAGTATTCGACGAGATGTTCCTTATGGCAATAGCTACACTCGGCGCTATCGCAACAGGCGAGTATCCCGAGGCTACTGCGGTAATGCTCTTTTATCAGATCGGAGAATTGTTCCAGAGTATTGCAGTCGGCAGGAGCAGAAAGTCCATCGCAAATCTCATGGATATCAGACCTGACAGCGCGGTAGTCATCCGTGACGGTCAGGAGATCGAAGTGTCTCACGACGAGGTCGAGATAGGTGAGACTATCGTCATAAAGCCCGGTGAGAAGATCGCCCTTGACGGTGAAGTTATCGAAGGAACTACGACCATAAATACGGCAGCATTAACAGGTGAGAGTATGCCCGTAGACTCCGCTGTCGGAGATAAGGTAATAAGCGGAAGCGTTAATCTTACAGGTGTTATCAAGGTAAAGACTACTTCGAAGTTCTCCGAGAGTACGGTATCCAAGATCCTTGAGCTTGTAGAGAATTCGTCGGAGAAGAAGGCGAAGGTCGAAGGCTTTATTACCAGATTTGCAAGATGGTATACACCTTGTGTAGTTATCGGCGCTCTGCTTCTGGCAGTTATCCCGCCGATGTTCATCGATATTGGAAATGGTGCCGAATGGGTCAAGTGGATCAAGAGAGCACTCGTATTCCTTGTCGTATCCTGTCCCTGCGCGCTTGTAGTATCAGTACCGCTTTCGTTCTTCGGCGGTATAGGCGGAGCATCTAAGGAAGGTATCCTCATCAAGGGTGCCAACTACCTGGAGGCACTTTCGAAAGCTCAGATCATCGTATTCGATAAGACGGGAACTCTTACTAAGGGTAAGTTCATAGTTGACGATGTTCACCCTTCCAAGGTATCTGTAGATGAGCTCCTTGATATCGCTGCTGCAGCCGAGAGTTATTCGAGCCACCCTGTCGCTGAGTCGATCATCAATGCCCACAAGGGTCATATAGACAAGGCGAGACTCGGACAGATCGAGGAGATCGCAGGAAAGGGTGTAAAGGCAGAAGTAGACGGTAATATCTACTATGTAGGTAACGGTTCCCTGATGGAGAGTATCGGAGCTGATTGGCATGAGTGCCATATGACCGGAACGATCATCCACATCTCGCGCGAAAGCGAGTACCTCGGTCATATAGTAATCAACGATGAGATAAAGCCTGATTCCAAGGCAGCACTTTCCGAGCTTAAGACCCTCGGTATATCGAGGACCATAATGCTCACGGGTGACAAGAAGGCCGTAGCCGACCATGTAGCATCCGAAGTTGGCGTAGATGAAGTTCATGCCGAGCTTCTCCCGGCGCAGAAGGTTGAACATGTCGAAAGTATCCTCGCAGAAGGTAAGACTACCGCTTTCGTCGGTGACGGCATTAACGATGCTCCCGTACTCGTAAGATCCGACATCGGTATCGCGATGGGAGCCCTGGGAAGTGATGCCGCTATCGAATCCGCAGATGTTGTACTTATGGACGATAAGCCTTCCAAGATCGCTACAGCCGTAAAGATCTCAAGGAAGACCATGAGGATCGTCTGGGAGAACATAATCTTTGCATTAGGTGTAAAGGGGATCATCCTTATCCTCGGTGCGCTCGGTATAGCCAATATGTGGCTTGCGGTCTTCGGAGACGTCGGAGTTCTTATCATCGCCATCCTTAATGCCATGAGATGTATGGTGAGGCTCAATAAAGAAAATTGACAATATTTGCTATCCGTAAAGTGTTTTATGGTAAAATTATTAAGATACTTTTACGGAGGACAAAATGGCAGATCTCGATAACGACCTGATACAGCGCTTTAAGGAGGTATTACAGTCACTTCCTGCTGATAAGCGCCAGGAAATGTATAGCAGGCTGAAGTCCATGAACGAGGACGAGAGAAATGCCGCTATGAGAGCTATCGTCCAAAAGGCGGGAGCTGTTCATACGAAGCCTCAGCCCCGGCCTTCGAGAGCGACGGAAGAAGCTTCTAAGCCTCAACCCCGAAAGACACTTAAGAAGAAATACAGAAATATGCTCATCGCAGCATTGGCATTTCTTTGTGTTGCCGTTATCGGCGTAGAAGTATACAGGAATATGGATAAGATCAGGGGAACAGTCCCTGAAGATACTACTGTCGCAACATCTGAGACGGAAGCAGCTGAGACTACTCCCGAAGAGACAACAGAAGCAGAACCTACTCCCACTCCGACAGTAACTCCGACACCTGCACCTACGAATGTTCCGCTGGCCGCAGATGCTCCTGATCTTACGGGAATGGTCATAGTTATAGATCCCGGACACCAGGCAGAGACATCCGAGGAGACAGAAGCATGTGCCACATGGCTCTCAGTCGAGAAACCCCGCTGTACTGCTGGTGGAGTCGGTGTAACTACAGGTATACAGGAATACGACCTTACTCTTCAGTATGCGCTCATAATGCGTGATTATCTGCAGCAGTGCGGTGCAGAGGTCATACTTACCAGAGAGACAAGTGATGTTGATCTTTCTAATCAGGAAAGAGCTCAGATAGCAGTCGATAATAATGCAGATATCTTTATAAGGATACATGCAGATTCTGCTAATGACAGCATGCAGTCAGGTGTTAGGGTCTATGTTCCCGATTCAGGCAGCTATACGTCTCAAAATGTCGCATGGGGCGATACATTAGGTACGGCTGTTGCAGAGGCCGAAGGACTCGAGTTCAATGAGACACGTCAGACATATCTTTATACGGGTCTTAACTACGCAAATTCGATCCCTTCGTTCCAGTTCAGTGTAGGCTTCTTGTCCAATAGCGACGATGAGGCGATAATCATTAGTGAAGACAATATGGTCGCAGTCGCAGGTGCTACTGCAGCCTTTTGTGTAGATTTCAAAAACTGAAATAAAATATGGGAGGTTATGGAAAATGGCAGGTGAATTAGACACTTTAGATCAGTTGATCAAGCAGAGTAAAGCATCAGGTGATCCTACGATGGAGAAGGCGGCGGAGGTTGCAAAAGGTAATCCCGAATTAAAGGATATCCATAAGCAGCTTGAAAAGATCGAGCTTACTCTTCACGCTATGTGGATCATGATGAACAATAAGGGATATACGGATGCTGAGTTCGATCAGGCAATGACTGACGCTATCGAATTTACTAAGAGAAAAGACTTCCAGCTCAAGGGTATCAGATGCCCTTCATGCGGAAAGAATGCACAGCTTTCAAACTACTATAAGATCAAGTGTATCTACTGCGGTTCTGAAGCAGTAATGCATCCTTATGAAGTTTATAATATGCTTCCCGAAGAAGAGGCTCCCGCAGCCGTTGAAGCGCCTGTTGCAGAGGAAGTTGCAGCTGAGCCTGTCGATCCCGCGTTCCAGACATTTGAGCCTTACGATGTAAGCAAGGATCTTAACTTCGACGAACTTTGATAAGTTTCTGTACGAAAGATAACAGCTGCCGTATTCGTCAGAGTGCGGCAGATTTTATTATCTGAAAAGCTGTTGACATTAACTTGAATTCAGCGCATGATATAGTATCACTCATATGGGGGTGTACTGGTTTCGACGGGGTCGTTGAGATCGGGAAAGCGGGTGGAGGATTCTCGTTGGCCTCCTTAAAAAACGGGAAATGCAAGTAATTGCAAACGACACAATGCTCGTAGCTGCTTAATCTAGCTACCGTCTCGTCTCCTGATCTGCAGGGAGACAAGAGACGCAACTTGCAGACCTTACCTGTCAGAGGTTAAACAGGGAAACTTCATTCGGAAAGCTTTGACCGTCTGTCGTACTTATGAAGCTACCGGACCTGCCGCCTGTCAGCGGGCTTCGCGGGAAGGGGAATACTTCAAACACTGACTGCACCCGGAGACGTCCCGGAGGATATGGTTTCGGACAGGAGTTCAATTCTCCTCACCTCCACCATATGGCGTTGTCAAAATGACTGCATCGCCTTCTAATGCCCGTAAACATTGCGTTTGCGGGTTTTATTATGCCTGTTCAGCAGGTGTCATTTTT
>FOIY01000002.1:300000-471956 GCA_900111435.1 Ruminococcaceae bacterium KH2T8 | reverse complement strand
GTCTGCTATGGGAGTAACAGAACTCTCTATGGCATATGACGAGCATGGTAATCTTTTGTCTGCAACTGATTCTTCGGGTAATACTCAGGAATATGGATACAACGGTTCCGGTGATCTGACAAGTGTTTCTGACAGCCTTGGCTCTCTCATGAATATGTCCTACGACGGAGATGGTCATGTTACATCTATTACTAATGCCGAGGGTCAGGTAACTAACTTCTCTTACGACAGTGAAGGAAGACTGACAAGCAGGACTATAACGTATCAGGGAACAACACTTACCGATACGTATTCTTACGATGCAGCTAACAGAGTAACAGGTATTACCTATGCTAACGGAAATACTGTATCTTACAGCTATAACCAGGCTGGTGATGTAACTGCATCCACTGATCCTCAGGGAAGAACAGTAAACTACACTTACGATGTATATGGTAATCTCACGAGAATCTCATATCCTGATGGAACTTCAGAATGCTTTACTTACGATGTTGAAGGCAGAAATCTCTCGGCTACAGACAGAATTGGCAGAACTGCCACATTCACATACGATGCTGTTGGTAACTGTACTGGTAAGACATATGCTAACGGTGCAACTGAGAGTTATACATACGATGAGTGTGACAGAGTTGTATCAACAACAAATGTATATGGTGCTACAACAATCTATGGGTATGATTATCTGGGTAGGAATACATCAATAACTGATGATAGCGGAGATACGACAACATATACTTATACTGTTAGAGGTAATGTATCTTCTGTAACTGATGCGCTTGGTAATACATATAGTTTTACTTATGACAATCTTGGTAACCAGACTTCTGTAACGTATCCTAACGGATCAACATATAACACAACCTACGATGTAAGAGGTCGTATGACTTCTCAGAGTAATGCTTATGGTAATACCACAACATATTCATATGACAATATGAATAGACTCGTCGGTGTTACGGATGCACTTGGTAGCTCATGGACTTATGAGTACGATTCCATGGGTAACATCACATCTGTAACCGGTGCAAACGGTTACACAACAACTTATAGTTATGACTTGAATGGTCAGGTAACATCTGTAACAAATGCAGCAGGTAATACCGCTACAACAAGCTACGACCAGTATGGAAGAGTTATTGCTTCAACTGACTTTGCAGGTGTTGAGACAACATATACATATGACTCTATGGATAGAGTTGCTACTACAACTGTTAATGGGGAAGTAACAACGTATTCCTATAGTTCTGTTGGTAATCTCGTAAGTGTTGCTGATCCTACAGGTACCATCTTCTATACATATAATATCGACGGTTATCTCTCAAGTGTTACTAATGCTTCAGGTGAGGTAATAAGCTATACCTACGATGAAGCAGGACAGATCGCTTCTATGACCATCGATGGTCAGACTATCTCATATGGTTATGACAATATGGGAAGACTTGTAAATGTTACTGACTCTGAAGGTACTACCTCCTATACATACGATGCAGTAGGTAATAGAGCTTCTACAGAATATCCTAACGGTGTAACTACTACATATGGATATAACGAGAATAATGTTCTTGTAAGTGAAGTATCTACAGACAGTACAGGTACAGTACTTGCAAGCTACGAGTATACGATCGGTGCTAATAATGAAAGACTTACATGTACTGAACTTAATAGAACAGTTGAGTATGAGTACGACGAGCTCGAGCGCCTTGTATCCGAGACTGTAACAACAGGTGATACGGTTTCCGTAACAACTTATACATACGATGCTAACTCCAACAGAGTATCCATGGATAAGGATGGAGACATTACAACCTACGAGTATAACGAACTTAACCAACTTGTAAGAGCAGGTGAAGTTGAATACATATGGGATAACGCAGGTAATCTTGTATCTCAGACAACAACCAGCGGAGTGATCGTAGCTACATATACATATGACAGCTATAACAGAATGGTATCTGCTTCCGTTAACTCGGGTAATGGTACTCTTGAGCAGGAGTACACCTACGATTACTTGGGTAACAGAACATCTAAGACAACTGACGGCGTAACAACATATTACGTAACAGACTTGTCCACAGGCTACAGCCAGGTGCTTAAGGCAACAACGGGCTCTGATGTAATCTACTACACAAGAGGCTTCGAGCTTATCTCAAGAAATGAGGGTGCTACAGCATCTTACTATCTCTATGACGGAGGAATGTCCGTAAGAGGCATAACAGATGAAGCAGGTACTCTTACAGATACGTATGTATTCGATGCATTCGGTAACGAAGTAGGAAGAACGGGAACAACAGAGAATAGCTATGGCTATAGAGGTGAAGCGCAGGATGAGACCGGACTTTACTACTTAAGAGCCAGATATATGGATCCTTCGACTGGTACATTTACCACGATGGATACATACCAGGGAAGACTCTCTGACCCTATGAGCCTTCATAAGTACATGTATGCTAACTCTAATCCGGTAATGAATATTGATCCAAGCGGACATTTCACAAGGGATGATCTGATGGGATGTATTAGTATTGAGTCCATACTTTTTGAAGTGTGCTCAAATACTTTTACTTATGTGCTAGATTGGTTTGTAAATACTCCAGATGATTCTTCATTAAGTAATTTTGCTAGTGGTTTGAGTAAAGCTATAATATGGGGAGCTGTGAGCGGATTGTTTGGTGGATTTATATCGCGTTTTTTCAAAGTTGATGGGCTTGCTGGCACACTAATAACTCAAACTAAAAATGGTAATTCTGCCTTAGTTTACATAATAACGCACCCCAAGATGTTTTCGGCATTGATTTTGTTAACTGTAATGCTTTGGGTTGGGCTAGTTTTAAAGGTTTCATCAAATTCTGATGAAGTAGAGAATGAAGACGTTAGTGCTGCTATGGAAACTACTGGAGACGTATTATTAGATTCTGCTTATGTTTTCATTTCGGAATTTCTTGGCCTTCCTCCAAATACTGTTTCTTTTTGTGTTGATTTAGTTATAATATTTGTTAAATTTCTGAGGGGAGAATCACTGAATGAGATTTAATCCGAAAAAAAGTTGGCATATAGCTGGAACTTGTTTTCTAATCGTCTTTGAAATTCTATCTGTATTTGTTGGTGCTTGTAGAATGATGAACGTGAAGAGTTTACTCTATATAATAGTTTTATTAGGTATTATTTTCGTTTGCAATCTGTTCTTTCATGTGGATTACATGAGTTGGCGTGGAGAAGGAAGGTATGTTATCTGCCAACCTAAAATGCAATATCTAGCTGCACAGTTTTCCCTGTTAGGGGGCAGTTTTTGTATGTATTTGAATGGAGTTCGACATGAACTAATCGTTAAATCATTGTTAAATCGGTACCTTTTTTTTGCTTTAGCTTTTTTTGTGTTGGGTATTATTAATCTATGGGCATTAAATAGCTACAATATTACAGTTCATAGATTGATAGTATCACCCATTTCTCTTGTGATTACTGGTGTTATTCTTACGCATAATATTCATAATGATTTGATGATTACTATATTTGCTTTGTTCGAAGGTGTTATCATTCTAATATTTGGAATTGTATGTTCTGATAGGAATATATGGGAAAATAGGCGTAATTAGTAATTTAATGCGAATCTTATCATTGTCTTACGCTGGATGAAAACGTAATATATCATGGATTTAGTTTTAGGCTAGTTTGGGACAACGACAAAACTCTATAATGTAAAAATGCATGCTCTTATTCGATATAGAACTATTCAGTGCTGTTAGGATACATTATTGGGATCTAACCGTTCCCAATAATTGATAATATCTATTGGATTTAAATGAGGAAGATATGAATCTCCTATATCACAGCTAATATTATCAGATCAAAAATCCGCCGTTAACTCCGATTATCTGACCTGTGATAAATGATGCGTCGTCAGAAGTAAGGTAGCAGATGGCTTTCGCGATCTCGTCAGGTGTTCCGATCCTTCCTAAGGGTGTCTCGTCTGCGAGTTCATCCTTATCATCCTGGGAGTATTCGTTCATCATGTCGGTATCTACAACGCCCGGGGATACTGCATTGACTCTGATGCCTGAAGGACCGACTTCCTTGGCAAGTGACTTGATATATGCATCTACGGCACCTTTGCTCGCGGAGTAGAGAGCCTCGCAAGATGCGCCTGTCTGACCCCACATGGAGGATACTGCGGTTATCGTACCGTTGTGGTTCCTGATCATATCAGGAAGGACTTCGTGAGTCATATAAAAGAGTCCGCCGAAGTTCGTATCCATGATCTTCTTGTAGCTTTCCTGATCGAAATCGGTGACAAGCCCCGTGAGGGAGATGCCGCTGCAGTAGACCAGGGCATCGATATCGCCGAATCTGTCCCTGGCCGAGATAACTGCATTTCTGACATCATCAGGGTCGGATACGTCGCACTTTACGGGATAGATCTTATCGGTTCCTTCAACGAAAGTATTATTGTAGATCAGGGTGATATCATGGCCTGCGGCTGCGAAAGCGCGTACGCATGCAGCACCTATACCTCTTGAGCCTCCGGCTACCAGTACGTGCATATTGATACCTCCTGATCTTTTTGGTATAAGAATAGATTAGATGTGAAGTTTATGCAATAATGTTGAATATGACTTCAAGAATTGAAAGATAGTGAGACTTCAGATGGATAAAGACGATAAGAATATTAACGATACTGAAAACGAGGAGATCATCGATACTCCCGCTGCCGATGAAGATGCAGAATTCGAGAAAGCGCTTGCCGCAGTAGAGAATTCAAAGACGGTTAAGATCAAGAACAAGGAAGAGACTTTCTTCGCGAAGTTCGTCGCTAAGTGTGCACAGGATAAGATCATTCCTTTGTGCCTTGTAGCAATGGTTCTCTGTGCAGTAGGTGCGATCGTTTATTTCCTGATACCGGTATTCTACGTAACTTCATTTGATATGACAGTAGATGAGTTCAGAACAAGATATACACAGACTGAGATCTATACTCAGGCACTTCATGACCACAACTGTCAGATCCCCGAGGTCGAGTATGTGGATGCCTCTACGGTACCTGCATCTTCCATTCCTGCGGTCTCTGCATCAGGTGAGGCTGCAGCCGCAGAAGAGGCTCATAAGCACGAGAGATTCTTCAGTGCTCCCATCAATACCGATGCTGCCGATCTTGCAGTGGGAATACAGGGAAGAGCAAGAAGCGTAGATAATAAGGTAACTGCTGTTAGAGTTGTTATCGAATATATTGATGATCCCGGAATGTTCGATTTCCTGAGGATCTTTTTCTCGAGCTATCTCATGACATGTAATCCCGATCTTGAGCTCAATGAAGCATATGCTCTCACGGGAGATGCACTTTATCAGATCAATTCCGATTCTTATCTTACGATAGGTAATACCGCATTCAGGGCATCATTGGTCGAAGTAAACGGCGTAAACTGTGTAGCTTTCGATATCGTTCCTTCGGATTCCATCTGACAGATCAGGATAAATAAGCAAAAAGAAAAGGCTGTTCGTAATGAACAGCCTTTTTTGTCTGGCAGGGGAGACACGATTCGAACGCGCAACCGGCGGTTTTGGAGACCGCTGCTCTACCGTTGAGCCACTCCCCTTTGACAACAGAACACAGTTTATCGGAGTGTTTGCAACCTGTCAAGTGTAATGTTATCATTGACACGATCTATTATTTTAAAATAAAGGAGTAAACGCTATGAAACTCACTGTTATAGGCACAGGTAATATGGGTAAGGCCCTTATGAAGGGATTTATCGACGGCAACATCTTTAAGCCCGAGGAGATCACTGTTTATGATGTTATCGAGGCTGCAAGAAATAATGCCGCTTCCACTTTCGGAGTTAATGCCGCTTCTGACGCAGCTTCATCCGTAAAGGATGCCGATTATGTTCTTATGGCTGTTAAGCCCCAGCATTTTGATAATGCTCTTAAGGATATCGTTCCTTCATTGAAGGCAGGTGCTATCGTTCTTTCGATCGCGGCTGCAGTTACTACGTCAAGGATCGCAGGTATCCTCGACAGCGGCAGAAAGTTCGTAAGGATCATGCCTAATACTCCCGCTCAGGTAGGCGCAGGCGTAAGTGCCGTTTGCCCCATGGGGCTTGATGAGGAGGAGACTGCTTTCGTAGTTAAGCTCCTTGAGACATGCGGTGAAGTTGTTCTCTGTGATGAGAAGACTCTCGATGCTATCGGATGTGTTTCCGGTACGGGCCCCGCATACGTAATGCTCTTTATCGAAGCAATGGCAGATGCAGCCGTATCTCTCGGTATCAAGAGAGATGATGCTCTTAAGATCGCAGCTGCAACAGTCATGGGTTCCGGAAAGCTCTGCCTTGATACGAAGACTCATCCCGCAGTCTTGAAGGATCAGGTATGCTCTCCCGGAGGAACAACGATCGCAGGTGTTATGGCACTTGAGGAGAACGGTCTTCGTAATGCCGTTATCAAGTCCGTACTCGCAGCTGACGAGAAGACAAAGCTCATGCAGGGCGGTAAGTGATAATGCCTGAAAGTAAGCTCACCCCCGTAACCGTATATACTGACGGCGCCTGCTCCGGTAACCCCGGTCCCGGCGGCTGGGGAGCGATCCTCATGGCCGGCGGAAAGAGCAAGGAGATGTCAGGCGGTGAGGAGCGTACCACCAATAACAGGATGGAGCTCATGGCCGTCATAAGGGCTCTGGAAGCTCTGACAAGACCCTGTCATGTTGATATCTACAGTGACAGCGCATATGTCGTAAATGCTTTTAACCAGAACTGGATCGCAGGTTGGCAGCGTAATAACTGGCGCAACAGTGCCAAGGCAGAAGTTGCCAATATCGATCTTTGGAAGAGACTTCTCGAGCTTACGAATACACATGAAGTCGTCTTTCACAAGGTAAAAGGTCATGCCGATAATGAATTCAACAACAGATGCGACAGACTTGCAGTCGAGCAGTCCTCGAAGTTTGCATCGGGAACGGGTGCCAAATGACGGAACGTGACTATAGTGAGCTTATCGAGGAGACTCTCTCATCTGAGACGGTCTTCCATGGCAGGGTTTTTGATACAATAGTTAAGAAGGTCAGATTGGCTGACGGATCGCAGTCTCGTCGCGAGATAGTTAAGCATAACGGCGGCGCGTGCATCCTTCCTATAGACGAGGATCTTAACTGTTATATGGTCAGACAGTTCAGAGCGCCTTTCGAAAGGATCCTTCTCGAAGTTCCGGCAGGTAAGATCGAGCCCGGCGAAGACCCGAAGGTATGTGCCGTTAGGGAACTTCATGAAGAAGCGGGCTTCGAAGCCGAGAACGTCTATGACCTGGGCAGGATGGTCTGCTCTCCCGGATATGATTCCGAGATCATCTGGCTATATGCGGCAACGGGACTTAAGTTCATCGGCGAAAAGCCTGATGAAGGTGAGTTCCTTAAGTGTGAGAAGATACCTTTGAAGGAACTTCTTTCCATGGCCGACAATGGAGATATCGAAGACAGCAAGACGATGCTGTGTATCTATAAAGCGATAAGGAGATTGGGAATTGAGCTTTAACGAAGACAAGAGAGAAGTAACGGGCATAGTGTTTTTCTTCTGTGCCATAGTTCTCACTTTGATCTATTATCTTCCGGAGACGATAACCGGTTTCCTCGGAGTATGGTTCAGAGGCTTGGGATTCGGTCTTATCGGATCCGCGGCCTTCATGATACCCGTATTCCTCTTTTATGCATCAGTTGATTTCTTCCTCGAGAAGAGGGAAGGCGTAGCACCCATAAGAGTCAGATCCGTGATCATCTTCATGATCTGTGTCTCTGCGCTCTTTGCACTCTTTTCGATGGATTTTGAATTCTTCAGAAAATTATGCGCCGATGAGACAGGCGAGAAGTTCAAGGCTACAAAGGCTATCGCACTTCTTTGGAAGTCCGGTCCCGATTCTTCGCTCATTACTAATCCCGCAGGATCTGCTAAGTGCCTTCCCGGCGGACTCGTAGGCGGCGGTATCGCAGTAGCTCTTAATAAGCTCGCAGGCAAGACTGTATCTATCCTTGCGATGTTCGTTTTGCTTCTCTCACAGGTTATCTTAGTATTCCATGTTTCTCTTAAGAAGACCGCAAAGAAGACGGCGAAAGCTATCGGTCATGCTTCAAAGAAAGCATATAACACGGTTCGTGACAGATATAATCCCAGATATCCGCAGTATGGCAGCAGACCTCAGAGAGGTCCTGCTCCTCAGCAGCAGATGCAGCCTTACCAGAGCGGCAGATCTCCTTTTGTAAATTCTCCTACGGAGATCTCGGGAGTTCCCTTGTTCGAGCACGAAAGATATAAGAATCAGGCAATTCAGGCGGCTCAGAATTCTAACCAGAAGGATCCTTTTGGTAAGAGGATCCCCGTTGACAGCAAGACGGGATTTATGGATGTATCCGACAGGGAGTTCGGTGCGGATACTACAGTAGATCCGAATAACCTGAACTACGGTGTTCGCAGAGTATCTACGGCAGGTGCCGCCGATGCTCCTACGGCTGAATTTGATTACACACCGCTTCCTAAGACTGCACCTCTGATGCCCAGACGTCAGCAGCCCGAGGCTCCGTCTTTCTTGAGAAATGATAACTCTCAACAGGATTTCTATGATCTTCAGGATGGTGTCTATGCAGGTGATCCCGAGCATATGGCTAGATTTCAGGCGGCAGCCGAGCAGCAGTCCTATCAGTATGATGATCAGCAGGATCTTCCTTATCAGGATCAGTATTCCGAAGGATATAACGATTACGATGATCCCAATGATTTCCCCGAGGAGATCACTGATGAGGATCCTTACGATTATACACAGAACAGAACAGTCAGAGCTCCACATATCTCAATGGGTGGTGAGCCTGCACCTGCTCCGTATACTTCCCCCGCAGCACCTGCGGCTCCCGTAAGTCCCGCACCCGTATCCGGAACGGCTGCGATCCCGATCAATCAGAACCTTGATAATGAAGGATTCAGCAATACTGAAGGCAGGATCGTCGAGACTCCCAAGAGTGTTCCGGGTGCTAATGTCGATGTTACGACCGGCAGGATAAAGAGCAGACGCAAGGGCCCGTATCGTCCTGCGCCTCTTACATGCCTTGAGAAGGATCAGGGAACAAAGAATGCCAATAACAATGCAGAGCTTCAGGCTAAGGCTAAGGAACTTGAAGAGGCTCTCGGAAGTTTCGGCATCAATGCTCAGGTCATAAATATCACGCACGGTCCTGCTATTACCAGGTTTGAGCTTACGATTGACAGAGGTGTCAAGGTCAGCAGGGTATTATCTCTTCAGGATGATATAGCTCTTGCCATGGCAGCCGTTTCCGTCAGGATTGAGGCTCCTATCCCGGGTAAGAGTGCGATCGGTATCGAGATCCCTAACAAGAAGACTTCTGCAGTACAGCTCAGAGGACTTCTTGAGACTAAGGAGTTTAGAGAAGGCCCCGGGCTCGAAGTACCATTGGGTAAGGATATCCCCGGACGTCCGATCATGTGTAATATCGCCAAGATGCCGCACCTTCTTATCGCAGGTTCTACGGGATCAGGTAAGTCCGTATGTATCAATACGATCCTTACGAGTATCCTCTGTAAGGCTTCTCCCGACGATGTAAGGATGATCCTTGTCGACCCTAAGGTCGTTGAGCTTTCAGTTTATAACGGTATTCCGCATCTTCTTATGCCTGTTGTAACAGATCCGAAGAAGGCTTCTAATGCTCTGAAGTGGGCTGTTATCGAGATGGAGAGAAGATATAAGTGCTTCTCGGAGTCAGGATGCAGAGACTTGAGCGGATATAACGAATACTTAAAGTACAACGGTGAGAAGCCGCTGCCGCTCATCCTTATCGTTATCGATGAGCTTGCGGATCTCATGACCGTTGCCGCTAAGGAAGTTGAAGATCAGATTGCAAGACTTGCCGCTATGGCACGTGCTGCGGGACTTCATCTTCTTATCGCTACACAAAGACCTTCTGTCGACGTAATCACCGGTGTTATCAAGTCGAATGTTCCTTCGAGGATCGCTTTCGCTGTTTCATCCGGTGTCGACAGCCGTACGATCCTTGATTCCGTCGGTGCCGAGAAGCTTCTCGGTAAGGGCGATATGCTCTATTCACCTTTGTCTGCTCCTAAGCCCGTCAGAGGTCAGGGTGCTTTCGTATCCGATAAGGAAGTAGAGGCTATCGTCAAGTATCTTAAGGATAATTACGGACCTTTGTATGATGACGATATAATGAAGGCTGTCGAGACACCTGCCGCAGCAGGCGGATCTGCCGGCGGTGCTGGCGGTGATCAGGGAGGATCCGATGAGGATGATCTTCTCGATCAGGCAGTTAATACCGTAATCGATGCGGGTAATGCGAGCGTATCGATCCTTCAGAGAAGACTCGGTATCGGTTATCCCCGAGCTGCGCGTCTTATCGACGTCATGGAGCAGAAGCATATCATCGGACCTTTCGAGGGAAGTAAGCCTCGTAAGGTATTGATCAATAAGACGGATTGGCTCGAGATGCAGTCAAAGGGAGATGCCTGATGGTATTTGATGATCTTTATTATCTTGCGAGCGATCTGGTCGAAGAGCTTAAAAAAAGCAAGCTCACCGTTGCTTTCGCAGAGAGCCTTACGGGCGGTATGATCGCTTCAAAGTTAGTCGACGTACCCGGAGCATCCGATGTTCTCTTGGGTGGTGTAGTTTCATATACCAATGAGATCAAGATGAATGTATTAGGCGTAAAGAAAGATACGATCGATGCATATACTGAAGTCTCCGAGCAGTGTGCGATGGAGATGGCAGATGGCGTTCGAAAGCTTACAGGCGCAGATATAGCTTTCTCGGCTACAGGTTATGCAGGTGATTATTCCGATCCGTCAGACAGTGATGACGATCTGGTCGGTACAGTATGGTTCGGATTTGCCACTGAAGACGGAACTGAAGCTTTTTGTCAGTACTTCCCTTATAAGAGAGATATGGTAAGGCTTCAGTCTGTCGAATTCGTTTATAAGACTATCCTTTCTTACATAGAGGAGAATTATGAGTAATATTTCGAATACTAAGTCAAAGCGCAGCATGAGTATGACTGTTGCTACAGCTCTCATGATGGTCGGACTCGTATTTTCCAAGTGTTCGGGATTCTTGAGAGATATATTCGTTTCAGCGCGATTTGAAGATATGTACAGGGATGCATTTACTCTTGCATTTATGATCCCTGACATAGTCTTTGATCTTCTTATAGGCGGAGCTATCCAGTCTGCGATAACACCAACGCTTGCCTCGGCTGTCGCTAGAGGTGAAGAAGAGAAGGGATGGAGAGCGGTAAATATCTTTATCTCCGTCTTTTCCGTAATAGTTATTGCGGTATGCGTCCTTGGCGTTATCTTCTCTGAACCGATGTATATGATCTTCAGGTCTGAGGAAAAGGGTACTGAAGTCGCTCATCTGGCTGCCATGGCTTCGAAGTGGCTGTTCCCGCAGATCTTCTTCATGATGCTCGCTGCATTAAGTATAGGTATCCTTAACAGCTATAAGAGATTCGGTTCGACAGCATTCGGTCCTACTGTCTACAACATATGTGTTCTGGCTTCGATCCTCATGTTCGCGGGTAACTCCGAGCATAAGCTCATGATGACGACGGCCGGCATAATGGTAGCGGCAGGCGTATATTTCCTGTTCCAGCTGATATGCGGGCACGATATATTAAGACGGTTCAGATTTACGTTCAAACCCGGGGATAGGGAGTTTCATGCACTCGTCAAAACTGCGTTGCCGATACTTCTTTCTGCTTCCGTAGTAAGGATCAATATGGCGATCCTGAATTTCTTCGCAGAGCAGATCCCCCAGCATGTAACTTTCCTTCTTCGAAATGCATCTACCGTATGGCAGCTTCCTTACGGTATCTTCGCAGTTGCAATAGGAAGTGTCATGCTTCCGTCGATCGCATCACTTTACGGTGAGAAGAAATATCCAGAATGTTCGGCGCTTTTGTCCTCGAGGCTCAAGAGCGCACTTTTCCTGACGATACCGTCTGCAGGATTTATGGTGCTGATGAATGTTGACGTCATCAAAGCTGTTTTCCAGTGGTCCTCGAACTATACTGATGATAATGCTCAGACGGCAGGTACATTCCTTATCGGATATTCCGCGGCGATCATCACTCATACCGTTATATTTATAATGAATCAGGCATTCTACGGAATGGGCAAGACCAAGATACCTCTTTTTGCAGGATGTATCGGCCTTATTACCAATCCTTTATTCTGTACTATATTTATATCTATGGGCTTCGGGCTCATCTCGCTGACCTTTGCTTATTCGCTTACGAGCCTGTTCCAGCTCTTAACTCTTTGTATCATCTATTATAAGAGTAAGGATACCGTACCTTTGAAGATGCTTCCTTTCGCTTGCAAGGCGGGATTGAGCGTTCTCGTAATGTGTGTTGTCCTCTTTGTATTCGACAGAGCAGTACCTGCGCAGGGCAGTAAGATGCTCCAGCTGATGATACTCGCAGGTAAGGGACTTGTATGCGTATTCGTATATTTCGGATTTGCACTTGTAATGAAGATGCCGGAAGCAACCGATTGGATCACGAGTTTTAAGTCCAAGATCGCTTCGAAACTTTCTCGTAAGTCCCATTAATATCCCAAAAGTCCCATTTTTAAAATTTCGTTCTGTATTTTTGTTGCAAATCCATTGACAAAGGGATAGGCTTTTTATAGAATCGATTTAAATAAATCAGAACAATTGTTCATAGTGTGGAGGTTTTATCCCATGGCTAAGAAAAATTCGGCAAAAGCAAGCGTGCAGCAGGTGCCCATCGCAGATCAGAGCGAGCGCAAGAAGGCTCTTGAAGCTGCAATGGCTCAGATAGAGAAGCAGTTCGGTAAGGGTTCCGTTATGAGGATGGGCGATCAGGAAGTTGTAGATATCGAGACTATCCCTACAGGTTCTCTTACACTTGATATCGCACTCGGAGTAGGCGGACTTCCCCGTGGAAGGATCATTGAGATCTACGGACCCGAGTCTTCAGGTAAGACGACAGTTGCGCTTCATTGCGTAGCAGAAGCTCAGAAGATGGGCGGTACATGTGCATTTATCGATGCAGAGCATGCTCTTGACGCAGTATATGCAAGTAAGATCGGCGTAGATGTTGATAATCTTCTTCTCGCTCAGCCAGATACGGGTGAGCAGGCTCTCGAGATCACTGAGACACTTGTACGAAGCGGCGGTATCGATGTTATCGTCATCGACTCCGTAGCAGCACTTGTTCCCAGGGCAGAGATCGAAGGTGAGATGGGCGATTCTCATGTAGGTCTTCAGGCAAGACTCATGAGCCAGGCTCTTCGTAAGCTCACAGGTATCATCGCTAAGTCCGGAACTGTATGTATCTTCATCAATCAGCTTCGTGAGAAGGTCGGTGTTATGTTCGGTAATCCCGAGACAACGACTGGTGGTCGTGCATTGAAGTTCTATTCTTCAGTAAGACTTGACGTTAGAAAGACTGAGACTCTTCGTAACGGTACTGATGTTATCGGTAACCATGTACGTGTAAAGGTAGTCAAGAATAAGGTTGCTCCTCCGTTCAAGGAAGCTGAGTTCGACATCATGTACGGTCAGGGTATATCTAAGGAGAGCTGCATCATCGATCTCGCTGTTGAGAACAACATCATCGAGAAGAGCGGTTCCTGGTTCGCATATAAGGGCCAGAAGATCGGTCAGGGTAAGGATAATGCAAGACAGTATCTCCTTGATAATACTGACATCAGAGATGAGATCGAGCAGCTCGTAAGGGATTCTTACAAGCCCGCTGAACCCGGTGAAGATCTTGATGACGCGGATGTTTCCGATGTAGATCTTGATCTTGACGAGAACGACGACGATATCCTCGGGATCGATATGTAATGGATCCTTACGATATTAGCGAAGCGGTATCAGCAGGTATCCGACATATCGGAATAGCAGTCTATTCGTCCGGTAAGGTCCGCGAATACCTCATCAGGAAGGGATATGATCCCGGTACTGCTCGTAGTGCAGTTGAACAGCTTGTTGAGCGTGAGTATATAGATGATATTAGAGCAGGTCGTAAGGTCCTCGCTTCCAGAGTAGGCAAGAAGCAGGAAAGTCGTGCTCTCATATCTCAAAGACTTAGTGCCGCAGGGATCTCTCGTGATTGCATTCCTACGCTCCTGGAGGAATGTGATGACGATAAGGTCACATGCAGAAGACTTATTGAAGCATTATGTCCGAACTTCTCCGAAAGTGTATACTCGGAATCGGATATCCGTGATATAATCTCTGTGGCTTCGCGTAGAGGATACTCTGCCGAGACCGCTTCATCTGTAATCAGACTGTTGATAAATGATTTACCCACTTAACCCGCGTGGTACATTTATCTTTCGTATGTTATGGATATTGGAAAGACCGCCTTGCCCGGCGGTCTTTTCATTTTGGGATTTAATGGTAATATAAGGCGTATGAAAAAAGAAGAAATCAATGTAACAATGATCGCACTCGGTTGTTCAAAGAACCTTGTTGACGCCGAGTGTATGGTCAAGATGATCAAGGATCACGGCTATAATGTCGTTGAATCGGTCGAGGACGCGGAAGTTGCGATAATCAACTCCTGCGGTTTTATCGAATCTGCTAAGACAGAGACGATCATGACAATACTAAATACAGCCGATCTTAAGCCTGACGGGGAGAAGCATGGTAAGCTCAAGCATATCATCGTTACCGGCTGTCTTTCCCAGCGTTACTCTTCAGAGATCTTAGATGAGCTTCCCGAAGTCGATATCGTTATGGGAACTTCTCATTATAAGGATATATGTGAAGCTATCGATTCGCTCTACGAGTGCGAGATGCCTAAGAAGGTCTATGTTTCCGAGCCCGGTGGTATGGATCAGCTCCTTACGCACAGAGATATATCTACCGGTAGCTTTGCCTGGCTCAAGATAGGTGAGGGATGTGTTCACAGATGTTCTTTCTGTGCTATCCCGCTCATTAGAGGCAGCTATAAGTCTCGTCCCATGGAGGCGATACTCGAAGAGGCTGAAGATCTGGCATCTCAGGGATTTAAGGAGATCATACTTGCTGCACAGGATACTACTAACTATGGTATTGATCTTTATAAGAAGCAAGTGCTCCCTGAGCTTCTTCGAAAGCTTTCAAAGATCGAAGGTATCGAACTCATAAGAGTCATGTATGGCTATATGGACGGTATCACCGATGAGCTCATCGATGAGATGGCCAATAATCCCAAGGTAGCGAAGTATCTTGATATACCGATCCAGCATGCAGATAACGGCATCCTTAAGTCTATGCTCCGTCACGATACTGTTGAGCTTATAGATGAGAGGATAGCAAAGCTTCGTGAGAAGATTCCCGGCCTTGTTATAAGAACGACGGTAATGGTAGGATTCCCGGGGGAGAGCGAGGAAGCCTTTGATAATCTTATAAAGAATATCGAGAAGTGGCGCTTTGACAGGCTCGGATGCTTTGAATTCTCGCCTGAAGAAGGTACGCCAGCATATGATATGCCTGATGATGTGGACGCTGAGACGAAGAAACTTCGTTGTCAGAAGGTCTACGAGGTCCAGGAAGCTATCTCACGTGAGTCGAATCTTTCACGCGTAGGGTCCGAAGTAACTGTTACTATTGATTCTGTATCCGAAGATGGTATATTTTATGTCGGGCGAAGTTACGGAGAGGCTCCGGAGATCGATCCGGTCATCTATGTCGCTTCGACCAAGGAAGAAGAACTTAAGATTGGCGGAAGGTATCAGGTGAAGATACTTGAAGCCTCAGAATATGAAATGACAGGAGTTACAATATGAATCTGCCTAATAAGCTGTCACTTTTAAGGATCATCCTTATTCCCGTGACACTTCTCTTTATGCTTCCCATCAGTATCTACGGCTTTGAGCCCGAAGGATGGAATGCATTTATTCGTGAGAGCGGTATGCTCATCGCAGCTATCGTCTTTATCATCGCTTCGCTTACTGATATGGCTGACGGTAAGATCGCCAGGAAGTATAATCTCATCACGAATCTCGGTAAGTTCCTCGATTCTCTTGCAGATAAGATGCTCGTTATCGGTGTTCTTATCGCTTTCGTTGAACTCGGAAGAGTATCTGCATGGTTCCTTGCGATCATTATCCTTCGTGAATTCATGGTTACTGGTATCAGGATGCTCGCAGCAGAAAAGGGCGTAGTCATGGCTGCCAAGATGATCGGTAAGATCAAGACTACTACTCAGATGATCGCTATCGTATACCTCATGTTCGAGCCTGCGCTCTTAAAGATCAGCGGAAATACATACGATTATGCCGCTTATCCCGTTAATGCGATCACGATCATCGGAGATGTATTATTCCTTATCTGCGTAGTAATGACAGTGGTTTCAGGTATGGATTATCTCCTGAAAAATCTCAATTATCTTAAGAACGCAGATTGATACGGAAAATATTTGAAAAATTCTATTGACAATTCAATCTTGTTCCATTAAAAGTATTGTAGGTTGTATGACAATCGTACGGAGGTATTAAAAAATGACAAACGAAGAATTATTCGATAGCATTAAGTCCATGATCGTTGATCAGCTTGGTGTTGAAGAGGATAAGATCACAATGGATTCATCTTTCGTAGATGATCTTAACGCAGATTCACTTGATATGGTTGAGCTCGTTATGGCTATGGAGCAGGAGTTCGACGTATCCATCCCCGATGAAGTTGCTGAGAAGGTTGGCACAGTCGGTGATGCAGTTGAGTACATCAAGAGTCTTGCTGAATAATTAAGGTTTTGATCAAAGATAAGGCTGGATGCCGCAAGGCATTCAGCCTTTATTTTTAAACAGGTGTATTATGAAAGATCTAAACAGTGGGGAATTCGAGGCAGCACTCGGATATACTTTTAAGAACAGAGAACTCCTTCAGCTCGCGTTTACACACACCACCTATGTTTTTGAACACAACATGGGACATTATCTTTCGAACCAGAGGCTCGAATATATAGGTGATGCAGTGATGGACCTTGTTATCGGTCAAAAGCTCTATGAGATCAAGCCCGAAGCGGATGAAGGTTATCTTTCCAAGACAAGGAGCATTATCGTCTGCGAGAGGTCTTTCGCGGCAGTTGCCAGAAGACTTGATATGGGCAGTTATCTTCTCCTCGGTAAGGGTGAGGCTCAGACCGGAGGAACGGACAAGGATTCAACTTTGGCAGATGCTTTTGAGTCCATTATCGCCGCAGTTTACTTTGACGGCGGATTCAAGGAAGCCGAAAGAGTCGTTCTAACTAATCTCGACAGTACTATCAAGGATGCTATCGACGGCAAGATATTCCTAGATTATAAGAGCAGGCTCCTCGAGATCGCTCAGATGAAGAATAATCAGCATAAGATCGAATTCATCCTCGTAGGGGAATCGGGTCCCGCCCATCTTCGTGAGTTCGAAGTTGAGGTTTATGCCGACGAGAGATTCCTTGCTAAGGCTAAGGGTCACAGCAAGAAAGATGCTGAGCAGAGAGGCGCTGAGGCTGCTATCCAGGTTTACCAGGAGATGTTCGGCGTCTGATCGCCTTGAAGCATATTTGTCTCTTTTGTGATACAATTAATCGTTATTTTAGGAAAGTATTCAGGTACCGATGTATTTAAAGAAGCTCGAAATCCAGGGATTTAAGTCGTTCCCCGAATATACGCTGATCGAATTCGATCAGGGTATGACTGCTGTTGTCGGTCCTAACGGCAGCGGTAAGTCAAATGTTACCGATGCCATCAGATGGGTTCTCGGTGAGCAGAGCGTTAAGACACTCCGCGGTGGAAAGATGGAAGATGTCATCTTTAACGGTACCCAGTCCAGAAAGGCAATGAATTATGCCGAGGTTTCTCTTACTTTCGATAATAACGACCATTTCCTAGATTATGATTACGGTGAGATCCAGATAACGAGAAGACTCTACCGTTCGGGTGAGAGTGAATATCAGATAAATCACGTAAACTGCAGACTCAAGGATATCGTAGGCCTTTTCCTCGATACGGGTCTTGGTAAGGACGGTTATTCGATCGTCGGTCAGGGCCGAGTAGACGAGATCCTCTCGACAAAGTCCGAAGACAGAAGGCGTGTAATCGAAGAAGCATCCGGTATCGTTAAGTTCAAGGTCCGTAAGGATGAGGCTGAAAGAAAGCTCAATTCCACAGAGCAGAACCTTGTACGTATCGACGATATCTTGAATGAACTTTCCGAACGTATCGAACCTCTTAAGGAGCAGTCCGAGAAGGCTATCGCTTACCATAAAGCTTACGAGTCCCTGAAAGAGCAGGATATAGCACTCCTTGTAAGGCGTATTGACGATGCCAATAATGCGATGGGTGATTCGGGATCCGTTAAGGAAAAGCTCGAAGCCGAGATCAAGGAGCAGGAAGACAGATATATCGAGTTCAGACAGAATAACTCGACACTTACGCAAAGATCCGAGGAGCTCGACGATAAGATCGAGGACAAGAGGCAGGAGCTGTCCGATGTTACCGAGGAGATGCACGATACCGTAAGTGACATAAAGATAAACGAAGAAAGACTTCGACAGTTAAACGACAATATCGAGAATTCTGCTACTGAGGAAAAGGAACTCATCGATGAGATCGAGAAGCTCCGTAATGACTATGCCGAAAGGATCGCAAAGGCAGATGAGCTCCTCGACAGAGCTAATACTGAAAAGAAGAATACCGAGGAGATAATCTCACAAAGGGATGAGATCCTCGAGGAATTCAGAAATTCCGAAAAGAGCAACGATTCCATCCGTAAGAGCATCGAGTCAAAGACAAATGAACTCCTTGATACCAAGGAGAAGATCACATCGGCATCAGCTCAGATCTCGGCCATGGAGGACCGTCTGCGTGAGCTTGGCAATAACAGGCAGGTATCTGCAGGCCTTAAGACCGAGATGGAGACAAAGCTCAAGGAAGCCGATGAAGCATGGCGTGAGATGATGGAAAAGGAAGGCGAAGTTACTTCCGACATCACTACGAGAGATGAAAAGCTCAAGGAACTTTCGAAGGAAGAAAGTAAGCTCCTTGCCGATTACGAGGCAGATAACCGCTCATTCATAAGCGATAAGGCAAGACTTAAGTCCTTACAGGATCTTGAAGCGCGTAAGGAAGGTTATCAGGAGTCCGTAAGAAGGCTCTTTAATGAAGTTGGAGAGAACAGTCACGGTATTGTTGGTGTCATCGGTGATCTTATCTCTACCAAGAAAGAATATGAGACGGCTATCGAGATCGCTCTCGCTTCCGCCATCCATAATGTAGTAACAAAGACTGAGAAGAATGCCGCAGACCTTATCGATGTCCTTAAGACAAAGAGGCTTGGTCGCGTGACATTCCTTCCTATCGAGAACATAAAGCCCAGAAGCATCGACCGTAACGTTGTTGCCGGCTGTGAGCGAAAGCACGGCTATATCGGCGTCGCTTCCGATCTTGTTGATAATCCTAAGGAGATCGACGATATCGTACGTAACCTCCTCGGGAAGATCCTTATCTGTGAGACTATGGAAGATGCCCGTGTCATAGCCCGTGAGGCATCTCATTCCGTTAAGGTCATTACACTTGACGGTGATTGCATAAATGCCGGCGGTTCACTTACCGGCGGTAGTATCAGAAAGGATTCCGCAGGTATCCTCGGACGTGCCCGTGAGATCGAAGATCTTAAGAGCAGGATCGTAAAGACAGAGCAGATGCTCTCCGTATCCGAAGCCAGAAGACAGGAGCTTGACGAGCAGACAGGCGATATCAAGCGTGAGATCGCACAGCTCAACGAACAGCTCAAGTTCTTTGCTATGGAGCGTGTAAAGGCAGAATCCGAATATAGAAATGTCGCTACGAGACTAGAAGAACTCGAGACCGGACTTACCGATGCAGAGAAGATGATCCATGAGATCTCTGCTGAGAAGTTAAAGCTCGCAGATGACCTTGAAGAACTCGAGCAGATCGTTAAGGAGACCGAGGGTGAGCTTTCCGATTACAGGGAAGATATCGTCAGGACCGACAACAAGAACAAGGAATTCAACGCAAGACTCGATGAGCTTCGTGAGAAGATCAGCCGCGGTAATACGGAGTCCGAGCGTATCCTTGCAGAGCGTAACGGTGTGCTCAATCTTGCTTCTCACATTAAGGAGGAGCTCGCTAAGGCTGAGGAAGAACTCAAGGAGCTCAACGAGGAAAGAGCTAAGGACGCTGCTGACAGCGAAGAGCTTCGAAAGAAGATCGAAGAGCAGAAGGCTTCTTCCGAGAAGATGAAGACTGTCTATGAGTCGATGAGCGAAGAAATCAGGAAGCTCAACGAGGAGAAGGCAGCCATCGAGAAGGAAAGATCCGGATTCGTGGCTAAGCTCACTGAGATCAACGACGGTATAAACCTCTTGAGAGATAAGTATAATTCGCTCGTTTCCAAGTACGAGAAGTATATTACCGATATCGACTTCTCGAAGAACAGGCTCTGGGAAGACTATGAGACTACATACGATAATGTCGTCGGAAAGTATCCTGCGATCGAAAATATCAATGAGACGGTAAAGAGTATCTCGTCCTTGAAGGCTAAGATAAAAGCCTTAGGCCCCGTTAATATGAACTCCATCGAGGAGTATAAGGAGATCAGCGAGAGATACGAGTTCATGATGGGTCAGCGAAATGATATCGTTGAAGCAAAGACAAATCTCGAGAAGGTCATCGCAGATCTTATCGAAGAGATGAAGACTCAGTTCATCGATCAGTTCACTACGATCAACGAGAACTTCAAGACCGTATTTACTGATCTCTTTAACGGCGGTTCCGCCGAGATCGTCCTTGAGAATGAGGAAGATGTATTGAACTGCGGCATCGAGATCAAGGCTCAACCTCCGGGAAAGAAGCTGCAGAGCCTGACGCTCCTTTCTGGTGGTGAGAGATGTCTTACGGCTATCGCTCTTCTCTTTGCAATATTACAGCTCAGGCCTTCGCCTTTCGTAATCCTCGATGAGGTCGAGGCTGCTCTTGACGATGTTAATGTCTCGAGGTTTACGGACTTCGTAAGAAGATACTGCGTAAGATCACAGTTCATTCTTGTTACTCACCGTAAGGGTACGATGGAAGCGTGCGACAGGATGTACGGTGTAACGATGCAGGAGAGAGGTATCTCCAAGATCCTCTCGATGAGAATACAATAAGGGAGAATAAGATATGGGTATATTTGACGCTTTTAAGAAAGGTCTTCAGAAGACAAGAGACTTCTGGAGTGCCGAATGGACCAAGACCGTAGCGTCTCACGGTAAGTTCGACGATGAGATGCTCGATGATTTTGAAGAGATAATGGTTAGAGCCGATTGCGGAGTTGCTGCAAGTGAAGAGATCATTGACGGCATCAAGAACTACATCAAGAAGACCGGTGATGATTCTCACGAAGGCGTTATGGCTGAGGTAAAGCGCCTGATGCTCGAGATAATGGGTGAGAAGGCAACGATCGAATTAGTTCCCGGAAAACTCAATATCATCCTGATGGTAGGCGTTAACGGAACCGGTAAGACGACTACCGCAGGAAAGCTGTCATCAAGATATAAGGCGGAAGGCAAGAAGGTCATCCTCGCAGCTGCCGATACATTCAGAGCCGCTGCAGTTGAGCAGCTCAAGGTATGGGGCGAGAGGACTTCTACTGCAGTTATCTCTCATGCTGAGGGTTCTGATCCCGCATCCGTTGTTTACGATGCGATCAAGGCTGCTCAGGCAAGAGGCAGTGACATTCTTATCGTAGATACGGCAGGAAGACTTCATAACAAGAAGAATCTCATGGAAGAGCTTGCGAAGATCAACAGGATCATCAACAGGGAAGCTCCCGATGCCAACGTTAGGTCGCTCCTTATCATCGATGCAACGACCGGACAGAATGCAGTCCTTCAGACAGAGGCTTTCGCTGAGGCGGTCGATCTTGACTACGTAGGTATCACTAAGCTCGACGGAAGTGCCAAGGGCGGTGTTGCCATCTCAGTTGCTTATACGGCAAAGGTTCCCATCGTGCTCGCGGGACTCGGTGAGGGTGTTGAGGATCTAATGGATTTCGATCCTGAGGCCTTCGTAGATTCACTGCTTGCAAAGGATTAATGCATGTGATATTATCTCTAAGTTGCCGTGACACAGATCTCGGATCGTCCGACCGTTTCTTTGTCACAGGTTTATATTAAAAATATGGAGGACACTACAATGGCAGCAATCAACAAGGCTGAGATCATCAAAGAGTACGCTCTCAAGGAAGGCGACACAGGATCCCCTGAGGTTCAGATCGCTATTCTTACAGCAAGGATCAATCACCTCACTGAGCACCTTAAGACTCACAAGGGTGACCACCACTCCAGAAGAGGACTTCTTATGATGGTTGGTAAGAGAAGAGGTCTCCTTGACTATCTTGCACAGGTAGACATCGAGAGATACAGAGCTATCATCGCTAAGCTTGGAATCAGAAAGTAATTCCGGCGAATCGCAAGAAGCTAACAGGGACTGTCCGCAAGGGCAGTCCTTTTTTATACCATACGTAAGTTGTATAATACCTGTGACTAACTTTAAGGGAGATCTCTCATGAAAGACGGATTTATAAGAGTTGCATCAGCTACACCTAAGACAAGGATCACTGATATCGAATATAACAGTGATCAGATCATAATGCTCATCAAGGCTGCTTCTGCGGAAGACTGTTCTCTTATAGTATTTCCGGAACTTTCCATAACGGGTTATACATGCGGTGACCTTTTTCATCAGGATACTTTTACGGATGCCGCTTATGAGGCGCTACTTAAGATCGTCGATGAGACGAAAGATCTTAATATCGCAGCAGTAGTAGGCCTTCCTTACAGATTTGAAGGTAAGCTCTATAACGTTGGCGCGGTTATATCAAAAGGCAATATCCTCGGCCTTGTCCCCAAGAGATTTATCCCTAATTATTCGGAGTTTTACGAGCTTCGTCATTTTACGCCTTTTGAAGGTATTGCCGAGACATCTGACGGAATCCTCTTCGGTAATATCATCTTCGAGAATGAAGCATATAAGGATTTCACCTTTGCCGTTGAGATATGCGAGGATCTGTGGGTCCCTAATCCTCCGTCTATAGGATATGCGACCAACGGAGCCATGATCATCTGTAATCTTTCAGCTTCAGACGAAGTGATCGGTAAGAGCGAATACAGGAGAAAGCTCGTATCCATGAACAGTGCCAGAACACTCGGTGCATATATCTACAGCGACTGCGGTTTTGGTGAATCGACACAGGATATGGTATTTGCAGGGCATGACCTTATCTGTGAGAACGGTACGGTGCTTGCGGAGACTAAGAAGTTTGATGAAGTCGAAGTCATCTATGCCGATATCGATTTAAAGAGGCTCGCTCATGAGAGGCAGAGAGCCAATACTTTCGAGACTGACGATAATATCTCAAAGGTCTTCTTTGATACTGAGCCAAAGGCTGATCTTGACCTTAGAAGGGATTTCCCCAGGACTCCTTTCGTTCCCCGTATGAAGGGCGATCTCGAAAGACGCTGCGAAGAGATCATTACCATGCAGGCAATGGGTCTTGCCACAAGACTTCACCATATCAACTGTAAGACTGCAGTTGTAGGCCTTTCCGGCGGACTTGATTCTACGCTCGCTCTTATAGTCGCAGTTCATGCTTTCGACAGACTTGGCCTTGGTCGAAAGGGCATAATTGCCGTTACCATGCCTTGCTTCGGTACGACCGCAAGGACAAAGAACAATTCCGTAGAGCTCGCCAATGCTTATGGCGTAACTCTCAAGGAAGTAAATATCAAGGATGCCGTAAATACGCACTTCAGGGATATCGGACACGATCCCGAAATCCACGATGTAACATATGAGAATTCCCAGGCCAGGGAGAGGACACAGGTCATCATGGATATCGCAAATCAGGCGGGTGGTATCGTTATAGGTACCGGTGATCTCTCCGAGCTCGCTCTCGGATGGGCAACATATAACGGCGATCATATGTCCATGTACGGCGTTAACTGCTCTATCCCTAAGACTCTCGTCAGATATCTCGTATCTTACGAATCGGGAAGGACTAAGGATATAGATGCGAACCTCAGTAAGGTGCTTCAGGATGTAGTAGATACACCTGTATCTCCGGAGCTTTTGCCTCCTACGGCTGACGGCACCATCTCACAGAAGACAGAGGATCTCGTCGGACCTTATGAGCTTCACGATTTCTTCATGTATTATTTCCTGAGATTCGGATTTGCTCCTTCAAAGATCTACAGGATCGCTAAGGTCGCTTTCGACGGCGCATATGATAAGGAAACTATCTATAAGTGGGAAGAGGTGTTCATCAAGCGCTTCTTCATGCAGCAGTTCAAGAGATCATGTCTTCCTGACGGTCCTAAGGTCGGTACCGTTACGCTGTCCCCGAGGGGCGACTGGAGAATGCCTTCGGATGCTTCGTCCAAGGTCTGGCTCGAGGATCTTCAGAAGGTAAAAGATCAGTAATAAGTTCCCGAACATAGGCAAATTTGTAAGACTCTGTCCATATATGTCCTAATTAGTTTGACAATCAAAGTATTAGTGTTAACATATTATCAAATAAAGACTAGGACGGATCTTTAATATGGACAATAAATGGTCAGAAAGCATTGAAAAGCTTACAGCCTACAAGGACTCCATACTCGAAGCAGGCGGCGAAGCAAGAGTCGCAAAGCAGCATTCTCAGGGAAAGCTGACTGCCAGAGAGCGTATGGAAGCCCTTTTTGATGACGATACATTTGTTGAGATCAACGATATGGTAACTTCTACCGCTGTTGATTTCGGCATGGATAAGAAGCGCAAGATGGGTGACGGTGTCATCACCGGATACGGTAAGGTGCACGGCAGGACCGTATTTGCTTCTTCACAGGATTTTACGATCAACGGCGGATCACTCGGTAAGGCTCATGCCATGAAGATCTGCAGAGCCATGGATATGGCAATGGATATGAAGGCTCCCTTTATCTCCATGAATGACAGTGGCGGAGCAAGGATCGAGGAAGGTATCGATTCACTTGCAGGTTATGCCGATATCTTCTACAGAAACACGATGGCATCAGGTGTCATCCCTCAGATCTCGGTCATCCTCGGACCCTGCGCAGGCGGTGCATGCTATTCTCCTGCTATCTGTGACTACATCTTTATGACAGAGAGTGCCAGCCAGATGTATATCACTGGTCCTCAGGTCGTTAAGTCAGTAACAGGTGAGGAGATCACAGCTTCAGACCTTGGCGGTGCGGCAGTTCACGCAGCTAAGAGCGGCGTTGCTCATTTCGTATATGAGAATGATCTCGAGTGCCTTAACGGTGTAAGAAGGCTCATCGGATATCTGCCTGACAGCAATACTGAGTTCCCCGATAATGTTCCCGGAACTGCAGTTGATAATTGCGCTGATATCCCCGAGATCGTTCCTTCCAATCCCAAGGCAGCATACGATGTGAGAGATGTTATCAACTCTTTCATCGACCTCGGAAGCTTCATGGAAGTTCAGTCTGAATTTGCTAAGAATATCGTTGTCGGATTCGCAAGGATCGACGGAGATACGATCGGTATCGTTGCTAATCAGAGCAACTGCATCGCAGGTTCTCTTGAGATCAATGCTTCCGATAAGGGAGCAAGGTTCATCAGATTCTGTGACTGCTTTAATATCCCTTTGCTCACACTCGTAGACGTACCTGCATTTATGCCCGGTTCAAATCAGGAGCATAACGGTATCATCCGTCACGGCGCTAAGCTTCTCTATGCTTTCTCCGAGGCTACTGTTCCGAAGATCAGCATCATCATGAGAAAGGCTTACGGCGGAGCTTATATCGCAATGAACTCCAAGGGTCTCGGTGCTGACGTCGTATATGCTTGGCCTATCGCTGAGATCGCAGTTATGGGTGCTTCGGGAGCGGTTGCCATCATCGGACGAAAGGCTATCTCCGAGGCAGAAGACCTGGAGGCTAAGAAGCAGGAGCTCATCGACGAATATAACGATAAGTTCATGAACCCTTATGTCGCTGCGAAGAACGGATATGTTGACGAAGTCATCCTTCCGGAGCAGACACGTGAGAAGATCGTTGCGGCTCTCGATATGCTCCGCTTTAAGGAAAAAGAGATACCGAGCAAGAAGCACGGAAATATCCCGCTTTGATCACAGGAGGAAATATGGCCGATACAGAACTTACAAAAGAAGATATCGTGGCAATGGCTGTTGCCGCTATCGCTGAGGAGACGGGCACGGACGCGAAGAATATCCGCGTTAAGAGCTTTCGCGAGATGAGCCTCAGCCCTCTTCAAAGATATATTCAGGAAAACAATATCACATATAAAAAGTACACTCTGGAGGATGAACTTTAATGAGCAAGTATAAGATCACACTTAACGGTAAGGCATATGAACTCGATGTAGAGCTTCTTGACGGCAGTGCTGCAGTTGCAGCTCCTGCAAAGGCTCCCGCGGCAGCTCCCAAGACACAGCCCGCAGCATCGGCACCTAAGGCAGCAGCTCCTGTGGCAGGCGGCGCAGGTTCCGTAGCGGCTCCGATGCCCGGCACGATCCTCAGAGTCAACAAGAATGTAGGCGATACTGTCAATGCAGGCGAGTCCGTAGTTGTTCTCGAGGCAATGAAGATGGAGAATGACATCAATGCTCCCAAGGCGGGTAAGATCAAGTCCATCGCTGTTGCTCAGGGTCAGACCGTCGCAGCAGGCGAACTTCTTTTTGAGGTAGAGTGATATGCTTCAGATGCCCGAAAAGAAACTTTGTATAACTGATACCATCCTTCGCGATGCTCATCAGTCCCATGCCGCTACGAGAATGCGTATCGAGGATATGCTTCCCGCATGCGAGATCCTCGACAATATGGGTTACTGGTCCATCGAATGCTGGGGCGGTGCGACATTTGATTCATGTATGCGCTTCCTCGGAGAAGATCCCTGGGAAAGACTTCGTGTTTTAAAGAAGGCTATGCCCAAGACTCCTTTGCAGATGCTCCTTAGAGGTCAGAATCTCCTCGGATACAGGCATTATGCAGATGATGTAGTTGATTCCTTCTGCGGAAGGATGATCGAAAACGGTATCGATGTTGTAAGAGTATTTGATGCTCTTAACGATGTCCGTAATATGGAAGTAGCCATGAAGGCCGTAAAGAATTACGGCGGAACATGCGAGGCTGCGCTCAGCTATACGACATCTCCCGTTCATAATGAGGAGTATTTCGTAAAGCAGGCTGTAACGTTACAGCAGATGGGTGCAGACGTTATCTGTATCAAGGATATGGCTAATCTGCTCCTTCCCAAGGATGTTTATTCACTTGTGACCAAGCTCAAGGAAGCGGTTGATCTTCCTATCCATCTTCATACACACGATACGACAGGTACCGGTTCCATGATCTACTACGCAGCAGCTCTTGCAGGCGTAGATATTATTGACTGTGCGCTGTCTCCCATGGCTACCGGTACATCCCAGCCTGCTACTGAGTCTTTAGTCGCTGCATTCAAGGGCACTCCCAGAGATACGGGACTTGATCTTTCGGCTCTTAACAAGGCAGCAGCACACTTTAAGGGCGTTGCTCAGAAGATGCAGGATGAGGGTATCCTGAACCCCAAGGTTCTTCGCGTAGATCCCAACACTCTTATCTATCAGGTTCCCGGAGGAATGCTCTCGAACCTTCTGTCACAGCTCAAGCAGGCAAATGCAGAAGATAAGTATGAAGAGGTTCTTGCAGAAGTTCCGAGAGTAAGAAAGGATTTCGGTTATCCGCCCCTTGTAACTCCTACATCCCAGATCGTAGGTTCACAGGCTGTTCTTAATGTCCTTATGGGCAGATATAAGACATTCACGAAGGAATCCAAGATGCTCCTTCAGGGTAAGTACGGAAGACTCCCGGGTGAAGTAAACGAAGAGATCCGCAAGCAAGCACTCGGGGATGAGGAAGTCATCACGTGCCGTCCCGCTGATCTTCTCGCAAATGAGATGGATGAGCTTCGTGATTCCGTTAAGGACTTCGCAAAGAGTGAAGAGGATGTTCTCTCCTGTGCGCTCTTCCCTCAGGTTGCTCCCGATTTCATCAAGAAGCGTGATCATATCGAGGAAGTAAAAGAGATCAACGTTATCTGGTGATAAGACCTAAACAATGTATTTTTCGATATCTCCGTCGTTTATATACGGCGGAGATATTTACATATTCTTATTACTTAGTTAATCAAATAGCACATACCCTTAAATTAAAATAATTTTATAAAGATCATCATGGGAAGGTGTGTAAGCTTGATCGAGTTATTGAAGGATATTCAACTTGATATAATGCTCGTTCTGACCGGCATTTGTGCGGTCATGGTCATCTTTGTCCTGATAAGTAAGGTCTTTTCGCCTCAGCGAAAGTCTTCACTCCTCATGATGACTATCGGATCCATGTTCCTTCTGATATTCGACAGGTTCGCTTATATCTACAGGGGAGATACGAGTGTAGCGGGTTGGTGGATGGTCAGGATCAGCAACTATTTTGTCTTCGCGCTGACGCTGTTCATGATATTCAGCTTTAACCAGTATCTGAAAGACCTTTATCTGACCGATGGTAATGCTAAAAATGTTAATAAGAGGCTTTATATCGTTGACGTTCTTTTCGGTGTAGGTCTTGTACTCGTTACGATATCTCAGTTTACGGGATTTTATTACACTTTCGATGAGACGAATCATTATGTCAGATCTCACGGCTTTGTGCTGTGCTATCTGATTCCGATGCTCATGTGGGTACTTCAGTCATCGACTACTATCTCGTACAGAAAACATCTGAGTATCAGGCTTTTCACAGGTATCCTGCTCTTTTCGTCACTGCCTGTAGTTGCTTCGCTCTTTCAGGTGGTCTTCTATGGTCTGTCTTTTACCAATATCACGCTTGTAGGTCTGGTAGTAATGCTCTATATCATCGCTATCAGCGATGTTAATGAGAAAGTAAGCGCCGCTAATCAGCGAGAGATCGAACTTCTTATCGAAGAACAGCAGACGGCTCAGACGCTCTTTGAGCAGACTGCGGAAGCGCTTGTTAATGCCATCGATGCCAAAGACAGGTATACCCACGGTCATTCGACCAGAGTCGCCGAGTATTCGGAGAAGATCGCCAGGCTTTCCGGCATGGATGAAGATCAGTGCAGAGAGATCTATTTCGCGGCGCTTCTTCATGATGTAGGTAAGATCGGTATCAAGGACTCGATCATCAATAAGGAAGGACGCCTTACTGATGAGGAATACAATGCCATTAAGCAGCATACGGTCATTGGTAAAAGTATCCTTTCGAGTATCAGTAAGTCTCCGTATTTAAGTATCGGCGCCAATTCTCATCACGAAAGATATGACGGAAAGGGCTACCCGGAAGGTCTTAAGGGAGACGATATCCCTCAGATAGCGCGAATCATCGCAGTCGCCGATGCTTACGATGCCATGACATCCAAGAGAAGCTACAGGGATCCGATCCCTCAGCAGAAAGTAAGAGAAGAGATCATAAAGTGCTCCGGTACCCAGTTCGATCCGCAGTATGCCAAGATAATGCTGCATCTTATCGATCTTGATTCCGAATACATCATGAAGGAAAGAGATGAGATAAGAGAGCTCGCGGGCAGGAACGAGCTTAAGTGTGAAGAGTACGGTTCCGCATATTCGGAAGGTATCCTGATAACCAGAAATGAGACTACCATCACCTTAAAAAATCAGACGGACAAGGATCATCTTAATGAATCGTCACTTCCGTCACTTATACTTTTTGATTCTCTTGATGCCAGGATCCATGAAAGCGATAAGAAGGCAGAGGAGATGTCTTATACCAAATATGCAGTCATAAGGGCTGACGGTCATCATGAATGCGGATCGGCACGAAAGGTTTCGATTGAGATAACTGATAAGAAAAAGTTCGATGAGATCGACTATATCGGGGCCAATATCGATTCACTAAGGTATACGATCACTGCCGTTAAGTATAAGGACCATATTCTCTTAACGATCGATAATGAATTGAGGACGATAAGGTTTACCGTAGCCTTAGTCGATGCGACAAGGTATGCATATCTGTGCCTTACAGGAGAATACTGCTATATAAGCGATGTTGATATCGATAAGTCCGAGCAGCCCGTAAGCCACGACTATATTCCCAGGATAGCGGAACTCATTAGTTACATAGATTCTCCTGCCGGAGATATTCCTAATGTTCAGATCGACGGCTGGAGGACAGAATATTCTGAATCGATACCTGTGGAAGGAAATATAGTCATCAGGTTTCATGCGAAGAGCCTTCCTACTGCAAGGCTTATCTGGCATTGTCCTTTCCTGAGCCTTTTCAGTTCCTTTAACGGAAGATTTGACAGCCCCGATTGCCGTGAATTGACGCTGGTCAGACTTGACGGAGAGAGCTGGGAGACGGATAAGCATGTCTATAACAAGCTTCATGTTACCGAATCCGAAGAGTTCGAGAGCTGGAATGACTGGAAGGCGAGAAATAAAGAAGGTGTTGATTGTGAGATAAGGATCGACCGCGACGGCGACAAGATCCATATAGAGGCTAACGACGCAGGTATCCATCTGGTAAATACGTTGATCATCAACGACGATATCGGCACGATATATGCAGCTCTAACGGGAGATCAGGTTGCCCTGACCGACATCAGGATATCGCACAATTAATAAAGTGTTAATTTGTCTTTTCAAAGTAATAGGGTATAATTAATTTGGCTTTTGCCGAAAACAAGGGAGCGTAGTGTGTAGATTGAGATCCCGAACATCAGAGTCGGTGTTTGAATCTGCGGACTACCTCCTTGTAAATACAATCTTATAAAGGAGAGAATCTAATGGAAAAGATTTTCAAGACCGAGATCGCCGGCAGACCCGTCGAGGTTCAGACCGGTAAGATCGCTCAGTTCGCAAACGGTTCCGTTCTCATCAAGTACGGTGAGACAGCTGTTCTTTCCACAGTTACAGCTTCCGAGCAGCCCAGAGAAGGCATCGATTTCTTCCCTCTGTCTGTTGATTACGAGGAGAAGATGTATGCTGTTGGTAAGATCCCCGGAGGTTATCTTAAGAGAGAGGGAAGACCCGGTGAGAAGGCTATCCTTACATCGAGAGTTATCGACCGTCCTATCAGACCCTTGTTTCCCAAGGATCTTCGTAATGATGTAGTTGTTAACAACACAGTTATGGCAGTTGATCCCGACTGTTCACCTGAGATCACTGCAATGCTCGGTACTTCCATCGCTATCGCTATTTCCGATATCCCGTGGAAGGGACCTGTCGGTGGTGTAGTTCTCGGACTTATCGATAACAAGACAGTTATCAACCCCACACTTGCACAGCGTGAAGTATCTCAGATGTACGTTACACTTGCAGGTACTAGAAACAAGATCTGCATGGTTGAGGCAGGCGCTAACGAAGTACCCGATGATATCATGCTTCAGGCTATCGCAGACGGTCACGAAGAGATCAAGAAGATCGTTGCATTTATCGACTCTATCGTAGCTGAGATCGGTAAGCCCAAGTTCGAGTATGATTCTGCAGACGTTCCCGAGGAAGTATTCCACCTTGTTAAGGAATACGGCTGGGACAAGATGAGAGCTGCAGTCCTTTCTGATGACAAGTCCGTAAGAGACGCTAACGTTGCAGCTCTTCAGGAGGAGATCGTTAATCTCCTCGAGGAGAAGGAAGAGGGTCTTTCTTCCTGGGCTCCCGATGCAGTATATAAGCTCGAGAAGAAGGTCGTAAGAGATTACCTCTTCAGAGAGCATGTCCGTGTTGACGGCAGAGCTCTTGACGAGATCAGACCTCTTTCCTGTGACGTAGGAGTACTTCCCAGAGTTCACGGTTCTTCTTTCTTCCAGAGAGGTCAGACACAGGTTATGAATATCTGTACTCTTGCTCCTCTTGCAGAAGCACAGAAGCTCGAGGGTCTCGATGAGCAGACAACAAAGAGATATATCCACCACTACAACTTCCCCGGTTATTCCGTAGGTGAAGCTAAGGCTACAAGATCTCCCGGACGTCGTGAGATCGGTCACGGTGCTCTCGCTGAGAGATCTCTTATCCCCGTACTTCCTTCCGAGGAGGAATTCCCTTACGCTATCAGAACCGTATCTGAGATCACAATGTCCAACGGTTCTACATCTCAGGGTTCCGTTTGTGCATCTACGCTTTCCCTTATGGATGCAGGCGTACCGATCAAGAGACCCGTTGCAGGTATCTCCTCAGGTCTTATCGTTAACGAAGAGAATGATGAGGACTTCCTCGTATTCATGGATATCCAGGGCATCGAGGACTTCTTCGGTGATATGGACTTCAAGGTTGCAGGTACAACAGAAGGTATCACATCCATCCAGGTTGATATCAAGGTAGAAGGTCTTTCCCTTGACATCATCAAGGCAGCTTTTGAGATGACACATAAGGGTCGTCTTAAGATCATCAACGAGATCATCCTTCCCAGGATCTCTGCTCCTCGTGCAGAACTTTCCAAGTGGGCACCCAGGATCATCTCCATGCAGGTACCCGTTGATAAGATCCGTGAAGTTATCGGTTCCGGCGGAAAGGTTATCAATAAGATCATCGCTGACACAGGTGCTGACATCAACATCAACGATAACGGTCAGCTCTTCATCTCTACACCTGATCTCGAGGCTGCTGCTAAGGCACAGGCTATCATCAACGGTATCATCTCCGATCCCGAAGTTGGTCAGGAGTTTGACGGTGTAGTTACAAGACTTATGGACTTCGGTGCATTCGTTGAGTTCCTTCCCGGTAAGGAAGGCCTTGTACATATCTCCAAGCTCGCTTGGAACAGAGTAGACAAGGTTGAAGACGTTGTTCACGAAGGTGACAAGGTAAAGGTTAAGCTCATCGAGATCGATTCTCAGGGCAGACTCAACCTCTCCATCAGAGATACTCTTCCTAAGCCCGAGGGCTATGTTGAAGAGGAGCCCAGAAGAAGAGAGGGCAGACCTAACCGCGAGAGAAGAGGCGGCTTCGGCGGCAATCGTGAGAGAAGAAATAACTTCAACGACGATAACAACGGCGGTGATGACGAGGGTAACAGAAGAGGCAGAAGGATCGAATTCTGATCTCTCCAGTAAATCTTGATCAAACGGAGGCGTTCGCAGTAGCGGGCGCCTCTTTATTTTTCCTGCAAATTATCCGATATTTTCGCTTCTTATATGCTAATATATTTCGTGGACAGGAGGTTATTTCGATCAAATGGATTCCGTATATGAGGATATAGTTAAAAGGGACAGCGGCACTATAGGAAAAGTTTTTCCGGTCCTTTCGATAGTTGGTTTGGTTATTTTCGGTCTTATAGCTAATGTCCTTCCGATCCTGATGGGTGTAAACATCATATTCTTTACGGGTATGCTTACTCTCGCAGCAGGATGTGTTATCTGGGTTCTTAACCGTAAGTTCAAGACCGAGTTTGAGATATCCCTTGTTAATGATCAGCTTACAGCTACGCGTATCATCGCAATGAGCAAGAGAGAAGAGCTCATGTATTTCACCATAAGGGATTGTGAGTTCATCGGTCCCGTTACTTCCGACAGATATAAGGACGATAAGGAACACTGTGAGTATGCGGTCAATTGTACCGAGACCAGGGAGCCTCAGATGATCGACGGTAACTGGTATATGCTCATCAATAACGGCGGTTCCAGATATATGCTCATCTTCAGATTTAATGAAGATATCTATCCTCTGCTCAGAAGGTATAATCCGAGGGCTACCGTTCCCATGCCCGAATTGATCAGAGGGAGAAAGAAAAATGAAGACAACGCCTGAATATTCAGAGATGGATTTCTATGTAAAGGGGACAGAGTGCAGTCCGTTCAGCACTCTGGCTCCCCATATACTGCTCGGAGATATGCAGGAGACAGCTGATAAAGGAGCTGGAGACTGCGGTTTTGACCGTTATGTCATAAGTAAGTTCAATGCCTGCTGGATCATCCTTCGTATGAGGGTTCATGTCGACAGATTCCCTGATTGGAGAGAGGACTTTACCATCAGGACGTGGAGCAGAGGCTGCGATAAGCTCTTCTTTGACAGGGAATATGAGGTCTACGATAATAACAGGAATATCATCGGATATGCATCTTCTGTATGGATCCTTGCCGACATGGAAACTCACAGACCTTTGATCCCTATGAGGATCGAAGGACTGGCGGAACCCAGGGTTCAGCAGGATAAGCTCGTATTCGGTGAAGTATGCCCTAAGTTCAGACCTTCAAAGCTCGAGGATTTCGATGGCTCTGAGCCTGTTATCACGAAGTATGCAGACTATTCGGAGCTTGACCATAATCACCACGTCAATAACACCAGATATGTAGCATGGGTATTCGATGCGCTCTATAAGTACGGGCTCGATATCTCTAAGGTCAATGATTTTACGATCAACTATATCTGTGAGGTAAAGGTCGGGGAGAAGGTCGATATATACATCAAGAAGACCGATAAAGGACTGCTCGTCACGGGATTTAAGGGGGAGGGCACGCACGTCTTCGATTCCGAAATATATATTTTTATTTAGAAAAAAATAATATAAAATATAGAGAATGTGATTTTGCAGGAGGGTACATAATGATCGAGATCAAAGATCTTTATAAATCATATGGTGACAAGAATGCTGTCAATGGTATCAGCTTCAATGTCAATAGGGGTGAAGTACTCGGATTCCTCGGACCTAACGGTGCAGGTAAATCCACTACGATGAATATAATCTCAGGTTATCTCTCGATGACGTCAGGTACGGTCAAGATCAACGGCCACGATATCCTTGAAGAGCCCGAAGAAGCTAAGAAGTGCATTGGTTATCTTCCCGAGCTTCCGCCGCTCTATCTCGATATGACGGTACTTGAGTATCTGACTTTCGTATGCGACCTCAAGAAGGTTCCCAAGGACAGAAGAAAGGTTCAGCTCGCTAAGATCCTTTCAATGGTAAAGATAACTGATGTTGCAGACAGACTGATCGGCAATCTCTCTAAGGGTTATAAGCAGCGTGTAGGTATCGCTCAGGCACTTGTCGGTGATCCCGAGATCCTTATCCTCGACGAGCCTACTGTAGGTCTAGATCCTAATCAGATCCTCGAGATCAGAAAGCTCGTAGCTAAGCTTTCGAAAGAGAAGACGGTCATCATAAGTTCACATATCCTTTCTGAGATCCAGGCAATGTGTGACAGAGTCGTTATCATCAACCACGGTAAGGTTGCGGCTATCGACTCGATCACAGACCTTTCAAGAAGACTTACAGGTACATCAAAGCTCCTTATGTGTGCCAAGGGACCCGTTAAGGACATCATTAATTCATTAAGGACTATCCCCGGTGTAACAAGCGCTACTGAGCGTGTTTCGGATGATGCCGGTATCCATGAGATCGAGCTTGTGGTAGACAACAATAACGGAAGTGATATCAGAGCTAACATATTCTTCAATATGGCAAGAAGCGGTTGGCCTATGCTCGAATTCCGTTCTCTCGATCCCACGCTCGAGGAAGTATTCCTCAGCATCACATCCGCTTAACGGCTTAAGGAGGCTATTTTATAATGTCAGCTGTATTCAAAAGAGAGTTCCTCTCATATTTCAGATCTCCGGTAGGCTATGTAGCCATCGCGCTCTTTTCGTTCCTTTCCGGATTTCAGTTCATCAACATGTTCAGTAAGGGCTATATAAGCCTTTCCTCCGAGATCATATCTTTGAGCTCCTTCTTTATCATCATCGTTCCCATCATCTCAATGGGACTTCTCGCTGAGGATAAGAAACGCGGCACCGAGATATTGTTCTATACGACTCCGGTAAATCTCTTTGACGTAGTATTCGGTAAGTTCCTTGCTGCATATGCACTCTTTGCAATCATGTACTTTAATGTCATCATTCACATGATCATCACTGTAGCATGCAAAGGTAAGGTAGACAGCGGCGTGTTCGGCGCAACACTCGTTTTCTTCTTCCTTGCTGCTCTTTATATCTCGATCGGACTTTTCGCTTCATCGATATCGGATTCACAGGTAGTATCCGCTATCGTAAGTTTCGTTATCCTTCTGATCACTCAGCTCCTTACGACATTCAGTACTCTGATCCAGTCAGCGACTTCTGCAATGCTCGCAGGTTCCATTATGAAGAATGATCCTTCCAAGGCTCAGAAGACGGCAGAGGCGCTCGGAAACGCAGTCAAGTGGCTTGATCCCCTCAGCAAGACTCAGGATTTCAGATACGGTGTTTTCTCCGTATTCCCTTTGATCTTCTGTATTTCAGGTGCTCTGGTATTTATCTACCTGACTTTCAGAAAGCTTGATAAGAAGCGCTGGTCACAGAAGTAATTAGCGGAGGGTTCATCAAATGAGTAACAAAGAAAAAATCGCAAATAAAAAGTCCGAAGGGGCAGGAAAGGGCAACAGCAGTCGTTTTGGTGCATTTAAGATGTACTCTCTCTTTTCGGTCGTTATCCTTATAGCTATCGCTCTCGTATTTAACATTTTCATCGATTCCGTACTCGGCGATAAGCTCGTGTTCGACCTTTCTTCAACAGGTCAGAACTCCATTACGAAGGTAACTCAGGATTATCTTGATTCTCTTCCTGCAGATACCAATATCAGGATCGTAGGTCTCATGGAGAAGCCTACGAATATCAAGGATACGATGTATGAGTATATCGTTCCTTTGCTCGATGATTATGCAACTAAGTCTAACGGTAAGGTTACAGTCGAGTATATCGATCCCGACAAGAATCCTACGATCATCAGCCAGCTCGATCCCGAGGGTATGTATGATCTTACATCTAATGTATATGCTGTTTCTTATGCAGGTAAGGTTCAGGTAGTAGTACCCATGAACTGCTTTGCTTATGATCAGACATATCTTAATAACTACGGTTCTTATGTTCCCGTATCTAATAATGTTGAATCTTCATTTACGAATGCAATCGTAAATCTTACATCCGGGTATACTCACAAGGCTTATTTCGTAAGAGGTCTTCAGGAGGAATCAACGCTTCAGTTCGCACGTGTGCTCTCAGCACTCGGAGTTGAATCTGCCGATCTTCCCGCATCTAATGATTTCTCTATACCTGATGACTGTGAACTCCTTATCCTGAGCGGTATCAATTCGGATATCACATCTTCGATGTCTACAGCTATCCAGGAGTACCTGAATAACGGCGGTAAGCTCTTTGTCGCTATCGACTACTTCAGCAGTACTACTGAGACATTTACAAACCTTAACGATGCTCTCCATGTTGTTAATCTTCATCTCGATGATTACCTCATCTCCGAGAATGATCCCAGTTACCAGCTTTCCGGTGAGCACCTTCAGTTCAACGTTGCGGTATGTCCCGATTATCAGTCGATGACATCTTCTGCATATCTTCGTACTGAGTATTCACGTCCCGTAAAGGAATATGATCTTCCTTACGAATATATCGTTACATCTCCGATACTTCAGACATCAGCTTCCGCTACATCCGTTCAGGTCAATTCCGACGGTGAGTTCTCATATTTCGAGAATGCCGGTGTCTATAATGTCGGTATGTATTCCACATTCCAGGGTGTTTCCAATGCACCTGAGGTATATGTATTCGGTACGCTCGACCTTACATCCGATCAGTACATCAGTGCATACGGTTCTAATGACGCTAACGTAGTTCTCTTAAGGAGCATCATCAGAAACCTGCTTCCTTCCGAGAACAGCGTATTTGTGGACTCCAAGCCTCTTTCTGACTACAGTGTTGACAATACTAAGGTTACAGCTAAGGCCGTAACTCTCATGACGATTGTCCTTATGGTCATCTTACCTCTCGGACTTATCACCACAGGTATCGTTGTATTTAATAAGAGGAAGAATCTGTAATTATGAGATCGATGAAAAAACTCCTGATACCTCTTGTACTTCTCGTTGTACTCATAGTTGTGACGGCTGTCGGTATGATCATAAAGAATGCTACAGATACCGAGCCCTCTGAATCAGACGGTAATACAGGTTTCCTGTTTGTATCTAATGATGATATACAGAGATTTAACGTTACGTCTAAGGAAGGCAATTCGATCACTTTCGTACATGTTGTAGATCCTGAGGATAATTCCAATTCCTGGGAGCTTGACGGTGCTACGGTTGATTATGAGCTCGATCAGTCGGCTATTGCTTCATATGTCAGCCTTCTTTCCAGCTACACATATAATTCTGTGATCTCCGATCCTATGCCTCTTGAGGAGTACGGCCTCGCTGATCCTGATTATACGGTAACTATCGAGAAGACTGACGGTTCGGTCACTCATGCATATGTCGGCAGTTATTCATATGACGCTTCTAATTGCTACTGCATGGCTGAGGGTGACCCTAATGTCTATCTTGTTGCAGCGCTTAAGAGAGACTACTGTGCATATACTCTCGAGGATTTCAGGAGTACTCATATCCTTGATCTTGACTATACCAATATCGATACTATCGAGTTCATCAGGACGTCGGATGATCTTGATCTTATGATCTCGTGCGATGCAGAGCCCGATTCATCTCCCGAGTTCAATATCACGAGTCCTTTCGAGAGAGGTACAAACGGTTTCTTCGATAATACACTTGAGTTCTTCGCCAAGCTCAATGTAACCGGATTTATGGACATCTCTCCCGTAGAGATCGCACAGTACAGACTTGAGGAGCCTGCGTATACACTCATATTTACGCTTGATAACGGTAATATGTATACGATCACTCTTTCCGATAATATGGCAGGTTACTATTACGGATCCTGCACGGGATACGACGGTTATTTCAAGATCGATTCGACCACTTTGGGTAACGGTGGTCTTGAGATGCCTCTTATCAATATGATCGATAATGATGTCGTAAGCTTCCAGGCTAATGAGATCTCATCTATCGAAGGTACTTACGGTGACGAGTCGTTTACTTTCGAGATCTCCTGCATAGAGGATATGACCGAGGAGGGAGCAACTGCTACTCTTAATATGAGAAATGCATATGTAGAGACTTCTTCAGGCAGGACATATGCCGCATTCCTCTTTGAGAATCTTGTTACTATCGAGATCTCAGGTGCGGATCTTACTGCTACTCCCGATCTCGAGTCTGAAATGTCGTTTACATACCGTACAACCGGTTATCAGACTACTACCGTTGATTTTGTCGTAAGAGATAATAACTCATATTTTGTCTTCATTGACGGTGAGTATACCGGTTTCTATGTATATTCCGATGAGCTGTTCCATTACGGCGGTACGGATACTTATGATTACGGTGCATGGTCTGCATATCTCCTGACACGTCAGGCTATCGATAATGCCATCAATAATATCTATGATATGCCGGAAGAATCGGAGAGTGCTGCATGACAAAGAATTCTTCGACAAATACGGACAGGAAATTAGTTTGGATCACGGTCGTTATTACCGCGTTCCTTATCCTTACGGTTGTCCTGCTCTTTATTGTCGCACGAAAGGATGATGCCATGCAGGGAGCAGATCAGGCTATCAAGCTGTCTGCTCAGGGCGGATTCTCATGTGAGTACGCCGAGGCACAAAAGCTCTACGCTTTCGGTGAGGGAATACTTAAGGTAACCGGTGACAGAGTTGCTTATCTTACGTTGTCCGGTAATGAAGTATTCTCTAAGACTGTCAATTTCAGTAATCCTCAGGCATATATCAAGGGAGATAAGGCTGTAGTATTCGATATGAACGGATATGGTTTTGTCCTTCTCGACCATGAAAATGTCCTTTTGGAGAAGCCGACTCAGTATAAGATCAAGTCCGCATATCTTTCGGATAATGATCTTGTAGCCGTTATAACAGACTGTGATCAGGGCTACGGTATCGTTGAAGTTCTCTCAGCGGACGGTAAGAGTCTTTTGAACTGGACATCCTACAGCTCCGGTTATCCACTGTCCGTTGCGTTTAATGAAGATGCTTCGATGTTTGCAGTTACTACCCTTAATACTGCAGGTGCCGTATATGTTCCTTATATCAGACTCTTCAATTACAATGAGTCCACTCAAAGGTACGATGATTATGCATTCTATACGGTAGAAGATACTACTATCTTCTCGGCTGCAGTCTATTGTGGTGATACGCTTTTTACTTTTACGACCGATTCGATCTATCAGCTGAAGGATAATACTTTGACGAGACTTGAGACCAATCTTGGTGTCATCAACCAGGTCAACAGCGTCGACGGTGTCGTATTTGTAGTTCATTCGGACGGTGTTGATCAGGTCAACAGCGTAGCCGTATTAAATGAGAACGGTGAGATCATATACGATTCTCCCGTAGGTTCAAACATCAATACCGTTGCAGTCAGCAATGACCTTTATGCATTGAGTATCGATAACAGTATCTATGTATTTAACAAGAACGGAAGTGTCATCTCAGATATTACCGTAGATGAAGATGTGTTGAGGATCGGTTTTGTAGGAAATAACAAACTGATAGTAATCTCTACAGGCGGTGTTCATACCGTAGATTATTAAGGAATAGGTGTATGGAAACTGAAGTTAAATTAGCATTTGACACCAAAGAAGAATTATTCGGGATCATTGATAATGAATGGTTCTCGGATTATTGTCTTGATACTTCACCGAAGGAAGCGGTCAGGATAACGAATACGTATTATGATACGCCTGACAGGGCTTTCATGAAAAAAGGCGGATCCATCAGGGTTCGTGTATACGAAAGCGAAGAAGGCAGACGCTACGAGCAGACAGTAAAGTACGGCGGCAGCGTAACCGGCGGTCTTCACCAGAGATATGAATGGAATGTCGATATCGATTCCGACAGATGTGATCTTTCCAAGTTCAGGAAGATGGCCGAGGAGGCTGATGATCCTACTGATCTTTTTAATGAGATCCTTGAGGATATCGATACGGATAAGCTCATACCTCTCTGTTCGATCAATATCGAGAGAACTACTTATATGTTCGGTTATGGTGATTCCATGATGGAAGTCTGCTTTGATTACGGCGTTATCGAAGGCAACGGTAAGAATGATGTTGTTTGCGAACTCGAGCTCGAGCTTGAGTCCGGTGATGTTGTTGATCTTAAGGATATGGCAGATTTCATCGTTGAGAATACTAACGGCAGACCTTATAACATGAGTAAGTTCAAGAGGGCTATCAACCTTCTTGATGATCGTGATAATGAGTCTTGAATATGATGTTCTGATCATCGGCGGCGGCGCAGCAGGTCTTATGTGTGCCGCATCTCTTACATCACGCGGCGTAAGTAATATCGCAGTGATCGAGAGAAATGACAGAGTCGGCAAAAAGCTTCTTATGACGGGTAACGGCCGATGCAATGTAACTAATACTTCGGCTGTTGCCGGTGACTATAATACTGATGATCAGGATAAGCTTTCCTCAATATTTGAGAAGTTCGGTATCTCTGATACTATGACTTTTTTCGAGGATGAACTTAAAGTCAAGCTCACCGATAAAGGTGATCTGATCTATCCCAGAACATTAAGAAGCAATACTGTCCTTGATTCACTCAGGTTCTACTGTGAGGATCATGGTGTTGCTTTTATAACTGATACTTTGGTACGTGAGATCTCAGCTGATAATGTTATAAACGGATCTTACAAGGCAAGATATATCGTTATCTCAACAGGCGGAGCGTCTTATCCTGTTACGGGAAGTGACGGTAATTCATATAAGTTCATAAATTCAGTCATTCACGATAATTCCGCATTCGCTCCGGTTTGCCCGGGACTTGTACCTTTGATGTCTTCAGATAAAGATATCAAGGCACTTTCGGGATCTAAGGCACATGCGCGTATCAGGCTCTTTATCGACAGGAAAGAGTGCGCTTGTGAAGATGGCGAACTTCTATTTACGGATTATGGGATTTCCGGTATATGTGTCATGCAGCTCTCGTCTGTCTATAACATCAGGAAGCTCACGGGACTTAAGGATGCATATGTACTTGTAGATCTTCTTCCTGAACTTAGCGCAGAAGAAGCTAAAGAGCAGATCGATAAGAGATTATCTTCATCTTCTCAAAGGTCAGTTGCAGAACAGCTCTCGGGACTCCTGCCGATCAATATCGCTGAAGTCGTTTCGAAGCGAAAGGGTGATCTTCTCGATAATATCAGGAACTTCAGGATCGATATCTCCGGAAGCTTGGATATGGACAGAGCGCAGGTTACGATCGGCGGCATTAAGCTATCTGCATTAAATGACGGAATGTCCCTTAGAAAGCGTGACGATATCTATGTTATCGGTGAAGCCGTAAATGTTGACGGTCCCTGTGGCGGCTATAATCTGCAGTGGGCCTGGACCTCTGCTTTCGCCGCAGCCGATGATATATCAAAGAGGCTCAGCTGAAATGAAAGAGTTCGCGTTCTCTCCCGAGCAGATAGGTAATGAGCCGGATCCCACAGGGGTTGTACTCAAGAAGGCAAAACGTCCTGATTTTAAGGTCGTTAAGCGCTTTATAGATGCAAGACACAAGGACAGGATCAAGATAATCTATCGTGTCGATGAGATTTGTAATGAAGATACCGAGGCTTTGGCGTTGCCTTTTAAAGGCAGGAGTTTCATAAAAGACAGGCCTGTCATCGTGGGATTCGGTCCGGCAGGTATGTATGCCGGATTAGTTCTCGCAACATATGGTCTTGACCCAATAATAATCGAAAAGGGACGAAGAGTAGAAGACAGAACTTCTGACGTTGAAAGATATAAGAAAGATGCCAAGCTCGATCCTTCTTCGAATATCCAGTTCGGCGAGGGCGGTGCAGGTACCTTTTCTGACGGTAAGCTCTATACCGGTGTATCGTCCGGCCTAAAAGCTTATATCGGCGAGAAGATGGTAAAGTACGGTGCAAGTGAAGAGATATTATATGATTCTCATCCTCATGTCGGCACCGATAAACTTGTCTCTGTAGTAAGAGGCATCAGGGAAGAGATCATCTCCCTTGGCGGTGAAGTGCATTTCGAGGAAGAGTTCATAAGCTTCGAGCATGATAAGGACGGCAGAGTGTGTGCCGTTAATACCGATAAAGCCGTCTATAGAACTCGAAATGTGATCCTTGCTATCGGTAACAGCAGCAGGAAGCTCTTCAGGGATATGAAGGATATCTTAGGACTTACGAGTAAGCCGTTCTCCGTCGGTGTCCGTATAGAACACTCGAGAGCAGATATCGATAGAGCAATGTATGGCTTTGATACCGCGGTCTACCGAAATATCTGTGCCGCTAACTATAAGCTCGCTGTTGATACCGATAACGGGAACAAGCTCTATACTTTCTGTATGTGCCCGGGCGGCGAAGTTGTTCCGTCGGCTTCGATCGAAGATACCATTTGTACGAATGGGATGAGCTACAGCAGAAGAGACGGTGATAATTCGAATTCTGCGCTCCTCATACCTTATGATCCTGCAAGGTATTCCGATGATCCGCTGTATGGTATGGAGTACCAGGATATGCTCGAGATGAAGGCTTTCGAAGTGACGGGAAAGACAGGACTTGCTCCTTCCGTAACGTATGGTGAGCTTTGTGAGGGTAAGAAAAAACAGTCTACCGTCAGACCTACTTATATGCCGGGAACCTCAAACTGTGATTTGAGAGAGATCTTTACCTCCGAGCAGATCGATACACTTATCAGCGGAATCCGCATCATGGGAAGAAAGATAAGGGGATTTGATTCCGAAAGTGCCGTTTTGACGGCTCCCGAGACGAGATCATCTTCGCCTGTCAGGATCCCGAGAGATAAAGAGACTTACGAGAGTACTTTCGTTAAGGGAATATATCCGTCCGGTGAGGGTGCGGGTTATGCAGGAGGCATAATGAGTTCGGCTATCGACGGCATAAAATGTGCTAATCAGGTAGCTCAAAGTATGTTAAACTAAACTGCGTAATAAATTAAAGAAGGTGATTATATGGCAGGCGGTAAGAATACAGCAGTTATTTCCGTATTAGGTAAAGATAAGGTAGGCATCATCGCCAAGGTCTCGACACTCTTGGCTGACAATAAGATCAATATCAACGATATCTCACAGACTATCCTCGACGATATCTTCACGATGATCATGCTCGTTGATCTTCAGGATCATGAGATCGAGAATTCCGATATCACAGAGAAGCTCAATGCTCTTGGCGAGGAGCTCGGTGTTACCATTACGATCCAGCATACGGATCTGTTCGACAAGATGCACCGTATCTGATCAATTAAGGAGTTTTATCGATGATTACCGATTTTGAGATATTAGAGACAATGAAGATGTTCAATGAGCAGCACTTGGACATCAGGACAATAACAATGGGTATTTCGCTCATGGATTGTGCTGCATCTTCCGTAGAGGAATCCTGCGATAAGATCTATAACAAGATCTGCCGTTATGCCGGTAACCTCGTTGCAACGGGTGAGGCTATCAGTAAGAAGTACGGCGTACCGATCATTCATAAGAGAATATCGGTTACACCTATCTCCATAGTTGCTGCCGCATGCGGAGCTAAGGATTATACTCCTTTCGCCAAGGCATTGGACAGAGCTGCAAAGACTTGCGGCGTTAACTTCGTAGGCGGTTTCTCCGCTATGGTACAGAAGGGGTATACAAATTCGGATAAGGTCCTTCTTGACTCTATCCCAAATGCTCTCGCAGAGACTGATTTCGTATGTTCATCCGTTAACCTCGCTTCTACTAGAACTGGTATCAACATGGACGCCGTTCGTGATATGGGTGTCATAATCAAGAGAACGGCTGAAGCAACAAAGGACAGAGATGCTCTAGGCTGCGCAAAGCTCGTTGTATTCGCAAACGCTCCCGAAGATAATCCTTTCATGGCCGGTGCTTTCCTCGGTGTAGGTGAGCCTGAATGTGTCATCAACGTCGGTATCTCCGGTCCCGGTGTTGTTAAGCATGCTCTTGAAGAAGTTAGGGGCGCAGACCTCGGTACTGTTGCCGAGACTATCAAGAAGGCTGCATTCAAGATCACGCGTGTAGGTGAGCTCGTTGCAAGAGAAGCATCAGAGAGACTTGGCGTACCCTTCGGTATCATCGACCTTTCGCTCGCTCCCACACCTGCAGTCGGTGACTCGGTTGCCAGACTCCTTGAGGAGTTTGGTCTTGAAGAATGCGGTACATGGGGTACGACAGCTGCACTTGCAATGCTCAATGATGCTGTAAAGAAGGGCGGTACGATGGCATCGTCTTTCGTTGGCGGTCTTTCCGGTGCATTCATTCCGGTATCTGAGGATGAGGGTATGATCGCAGCTGCAAGATCCGGCGGTCTCAAGCTCGAGAAGCTCGAAGCAATGACATGCGTATGTTCCGTTGGTCTTGATATGATCGCTATACCCGGTGATACGACTGCAGAGACGATTTCAGGTATCATCGCTGATGAGATGGCACTTGGTACTTTCAATAACAAGACTACAGCTGTCAGGATCATTCCCGTTCCCGGTAAGGGTGTTGGCGATGAGGTAGAGTTCGGCGGACTTCTAGGTATGGCTCCCATCATGCCCGTCAATAATGCTTCCTGCGCTGATTTTATCCACAGAGGCGGACGTATCCCTGCTCCTATCCACAGTATGAGAAACTGATAAAGTTTATAACTTACGGAGGTCGTTATGGAAGAGAAATCTTATAGACTGAACATGAAGAAGATACCTTCAGTGCTCTGCATGGCATTTGGTTCATTTGTCCTGTTTTTCCTGCTGGATATGTTTATCTTCAAGCCTATCCCGAATGGCACTTTACCTTTAAATCTCGTATGTGTCATCCTTTTGGCTATCGGTCTTTCGGTCCTTATCTTCTTTACTCATAAGGATCGCTTTATCAAGATCTCTTCCTCAGGTATCGATATCATCAACGGTAAGAAGACTCAGCACTATGAGTTCAAGGACTTTGAGGGTACTGACGTAGTTAAGCACTATACGAACGGCATCTATACCAATACGACCAGAGCGATCAAGCTTCGTGATACGGAAAAGAATAAGGTTCGCTCCATTGACTGTACTAAGCTCAAGCCCGCAGAATTCGACGAGCTTATCGCATATCTCGGTAAGACTGAGTTCGAACAGGTTGAGAAGACAGAGGCTACAGAGACATATTTCGATACTGAGAAGTATTTCGAGATCAATAAGGATGAGATCTGTGCTAAGCGTAAGTCCAAGAATATCATTACTATCGTAATCACATTGATCGTTGCGGTATTCCTTGCAGTATTTTTCTTCGCTGTAATTTTCTCGGTTGATGCTCTGATCGCAGTCGTAAGTGCTGTTATCTGTGCTCTCATTGCTGGTGTCATTGTTGCGATCATCGCAAACAACATCAAGAAATTTCCTGCATCTGTTCCTGCCAGGGTTACTATCGATAACTATAACCTCGGTATCGACGGTACTACGATCGATAAGGAAAAGACCGCAAAGATCATTATGACGCCTCCTACATATACAAGTAAGGATAGAGTCATGGAGATCGTAATGTCTGACGGTACGAAGCATAAGTATAATTTCGGAAGGCTCAGGGAAACGACAAATGGTACTTATCCTGATTATCCGAGCCTTTTCAGTAATGTTAAGCTCTGGTGCCTCCAGAGAAATATCAGTTTCCTTGCTTCTCTCAGCTGATAGATGGGCGAAGTAAAAGAGAAAGTAGTCAAAACGCTCTTTAAGAGTGACTTCAGACGGCAGACGGTCCTTGTTACTTTGCCGTCTCTTTTGTTGGATCTGATATTCATCTCGTTTAACTTCCTGATGGGACTTTATATGAGATCCTTGTGGTATTTCATGATGTGCATCTACTATATCGTGATCACATTGCTTCGTATGAATGTACTTGCAAGATCCACTAAGGCACTGTTCTCCAAGGACAAGATGCGAGCATTCATCAAAATATATAAGTCAACCCACAGGCTTCTGCTGCTCTTGACGGTCATGCTCGCAGGCGCTGTATATATGCTGGTCGATAATTATATCTGGAAGAGTTATCCCGGGATCATCTTGTATTTCGTTGCACTGTATACCGTATATAAGGTTTCAGCGTCTATCATCAACCTCTTTAAGGCGGGGAAGACAGGATCGATCGTTACGATCCTGCTAAGAAAGATAGGGCAGGCTGATGCTCTTGTTTCTCTTCTTATCCTTGAGTCTGCACTAATAGGCAGATCAGGTATTTCACGTTCTTATAAGATGCTGGGCGTTGCAGCCGTTAGCGGTGCTATAGTATGCCTTATCATGCTCGTTATCTCGCTTGACGGCCTCTTTAAGTCACGTAAGAAGCTTGAATCCATGATAGGTGAATGAGTGATAAAATAGATAACGGATGTCGATCGTTTATGTTTTGACTCCATGAGGAGGAAGTTTATGTGGTTTGAAGAATCGGTATTTTATCAGATATATCCCCTGGGATTTTGCGGAGCGCCTTTCGAGAATGACGGCATTCTCGAGCACAGGATCTTAAAGGTACTCGACTGGATCCCTCACATGAAGAAACTCGGGATCAACGCTATCTATTTCTCGCCCGTGTTTGAATCTGATACACACGGCTATAACACAAGAGATTATGGTCTGATTGATAAGAGACTCGGTACCAATGATGATTTCAAGAAAGTAGTCGATGCTCTTCACAATGAAGGTATAAAGGTCGTTTTGGACGGTGTATTTAATCATGTAGGTCGTGGCTTTTGGGCCTTTAAGGATGTTCAGGAGAAAAAGTGGGATTCCCCCTATAAGGACTGGTTTCATCTTTCATTCGACGGTAACTCGAACTATAATGACGGATTCTGGTATGAGGGCTGGGAAGGTAATTACGACCTGGTGAAGCTTAATCTTCGTAATCCTGCAGTTATCGATCATATCCTCGATAAGGTCAACTATTGGATCGATCTGTTTGATATCGACGGATTAAGGCTCGATGTCGCATATTGTCTTGATCATGAATTCTTAAGGAGACTTCGCGAATTTACGGATTCAAAGAAAGCAGAATTCCTGCTCCTCGGTGAAGTCCTTCACGGCGAGTACGGCAGGATGCTCAATGAGATGCATCTTCATTCTCTTACTAACTATCAGTGCTATAAGGGAATACACTCGGCATTCAATTCATGTAATATGTTCGAGATCATCCATTCGCTCTTAAGGCTCTTTGGCCCTGAGGACTGGACAGTTGCATGCGGTGCTCATCTTCTTTCGTTCTGTGATAATCATGATGTAACGAGGATCGCATCAATGATCAACGATCCTTCAGTCCTGCCGCTCGTATATACCATGGTATTTACGATGCCGGGTATCCCTTGTGTCTATTACGGATCCGAATGGGGAGCTAAGGCTCGAAAAGAGGAGGGAGATCCTGCACTTCGCGCCTGCTTTGATAATCCCGAGTGGAACGAACTTACTGACCATATCTCGCGTCTGGCTGAAGCTAAGAAGAACAGCAGGGCATTGAACTATGGCGGAATGAGATCAGTTGTCCTTACCAATAAGCAGTGTATCTTCGAGCGTAATAGCGGCGATGAACGCGTACTGGTAGCTATAAATATGGACTGTAATCCTTATACAGCTCACTTTGATGCCGGCTGCGGTCAGGCTGTGGATCTTCTTACCGGAAATATCCACGATTTCGGAGGAGGATCAGAACTGCCGCCATATTCGTCCGCCATCTGGAAGATGGAAAGATAATTATCAGCATACAAAAAGCGGCCCCGAAAGGGACCGCTTGATCTTTCTATTCGAAAGTTATCAATTAAAGGCTCTCAAGGTACTTCTTAACTGCTTCGGGAGCAGGAGCACCTGTGATAGTTCTCTTGTTAACGCATGTCTCAAGAGAGATAGCATCGTAGACGTCCTCTTCGATAAGATCGGAGAACTGCTTGAACTCATCGAGAGAAAGCTTTTCGAGAGTTGTGCCTTTCTCGATACAGTAATGTACGAGCTTTCCTGAGATCTCATGAGTGGATCTGAAGGGAATACCCTTACGTACGAGATAGTCAGCAAGGTCTGTTGCATTTGTAAATCCGCCGAGAGCAGCAGCTTCCATGTTGTCCTTTCTTATGACCATCGTCTTGATCATACCTGTGAAAGGAGGAAGAACGCCCTTTATGGTATCGATAACATCAAAGAGAGATTCCTGAACTTCCTGCATATCCTTGTTATAGGTGAGTGGAAGTCCCTTCATGATAACAAGAAGGGAGATAAGGTCTCCGTATACGCGGCCTGTCTTACCTCTTGTAAGCTCAGCAACATCAGGATTCTTCTTCTGAGGCATCATGGAAGAACCTGTAGAGTAAGCATCATCGAGTTCATAGAACTTGAATTCCTGAGATGCATAGAGGATGATCTCCTCGGACATTCGTGATAAGTGCATCATGAGGATGGAGATAGCAGATGCGAATTCGATAGCGAAGTCTCTGTCTGCTACACCGTCGAGAGAACACTTTGTAACGTCAGCCATGCCGAGAGCCTCAGCTACTGACTCGCGGTCAAGCGGATATGTAGTACCTGCAAGCGCACCGGAACCGAGAGGGGAGATGTTAGCTCTCTGAGCTGCAGCCTCGATCCTGTCACGGTCGCGAAGGAACATTTCGATATATGCTGTCAGATAGTGAGCATATGTAATGGGCTGAGCTCTCTGAAGGTGTGTATAACCGGGCATGTATGTCGTAAGATGCTCCTTGGCAATATCAACGATAGTATCAATGAGCTCGTCAAGAAGATCAGTTACCTCGATCGCCTCGTCTACAAGGTAGAGTCTCTGATCGAGTGCAACCTGGTCATTACGGGAACGGCCTGTGTGAAGTCTCTTTCCGGCGTCACCGATACGTGCCGTTAGCTCTTCCTCTATGAACATATGGATATCTTCCGCATCGGAATCGAAAGTGAGCTTGCCGCTCTCGATATCAGCCTTGATCGAAAGAAGACCTTCTCTTATCGCATCAGCATCTTCCTGAGAGATGATACCCTGACGCGCGAGCATTGCTGAATGAGCTACGGATCCCTCAATATCCTGAGCATACATTCTCGAATCAAAGGGAAGAGAAGAGTTATAGTCATTAACTGCTTTGTCTGTTGCTTTCTCGAAGCGTCCTGCCCACATTTTCTTTGCCATATCAATTACTCCTTAACATAATCGGGATCTATCCTGACCATCTCAGCCAGCGCTTTATTCCTGTAGTTCAGGTCTTCACGAAGTGTAAAGCCCTGAGCTTCCCAGAATGCATTTCCGCCTTCATTCTTCTTGAATGCAACGAGAAGGACTTTGTTTATTCCTTCTTTCTTGAGCGCTTCGAGTGCAAGTTCGACCAGTTTATTACCGATCCCGAGCCTTCTGTAGTCGGGTGAAACACACGCGTGCTGGATGATGCCGCGTCTGCCGTCATGCCCACATAATATTACACCAACGACTTTGCCGTCACAAGTTGCAACGAAGCTGGTGGAGGGGTTTCTCTTGAGGTACTTATCGATACCTTCAGGGGAGTCGTCCTTATCGTTCAAGCCGTTGCCGCATAATATCCAAAGGTCGTACGCCTGCTCGTAATCGGCCATCGTCATTAATCTGTATTCGATCATTGTTTAATCCTCCTTCGTGAAAGGTTCTTTGATCCACTGGAACATACCGTGTCCAACATCATCATTCGGTCTGTTGATAAAGCCGAACTTTTCATAAAAGCTTTCTTTGCCTTTGGCCGAAGAAAGACTCACCATTACACTGTATCCGGGTTTAAGATTATTTCTGATAGTGCTCATGACCTTTTCCATGATCCTTCTGCCGTAGCCCTGTCCCTGATATTTCGGAAGAACGATTATATCAGCAATATAAACGACATATCCGTGATCCCATACGATGCGTCCTAGAGCGACAGGCTTTCCTTCTTCTCTGATACAGATAACAATTGAATCCCTGAGGCTTTTCTCGGCTTCTTCGAGAGGGAACAGGCCCCAGCCGACTGCATCGCGGAACATCATATAGTCCTCGGGGCTTATATAATACGAAAACCCTTCCGCGTCAGCGGATATATCGCAAGCATCATAAATGAGCTCTTTACACGTCCAGTCTTCACCGAGACATGAGTAAGTCTCCGTAACACCCGTGTCCTTGAAGCCGGCTCCGAGGTAGCAGTAAAGGGCGGAGGGGTTGTTATCAAATACTCCGATGGTAACTTTCGATGCGTTCATATATTCAACTGCATATCTCAGAGCAGTAACGATCATCTCTTTGCCGAGTCCCTGACCGCGTCTGCTGTCATCGACTATTACATAGCCGAGTCTTACCGTGCTCATATCTTTCTTATCGGGGTATCTAATGTTGAAATGACCGATAAGGCCCTGATCGTCATAGGCGACGAAATGAAAGATATCGTCATTGAATGCCAGATCTTCATACTGTGCGATGAGATCCTTACCGGTTATCGGGTAGGATTCGAATCGATCGGCACACCAGTAGCGGAAGATCCGTTCGGACTTTATCCACGAGATTATAGTATCGGCATCACATTTTTTGAATGGACGTATATTCATAGTTGCTCCTCAGAAAATAAAAGCGGCTGTCTCAAATGTTTGAGGCAGCCGCGGATCTTACAGATTAACAGTAATATCAGAGAAGACCGTTTCTCTTCTTCATCTGTGCGTTGACCTTCATGGGAAGACCGAAGCAGTTGATGAATCCGCCTGCCTCTGCCTGATCGTAAACATCATCTTCCTCGAAAGTAGCGATCTCTTCATCGTAGAGGGAGAAGGGTGATGTTGTGCCGGCAGGTGTGCAGTTACCCTTGTAGAGCTTCATCTTGACTTCACCTGTAACGACCTTCTGAGTATCGTCAACGAAAGCGGAGATAGCCTCACGAAGAGGGTGGAACCACTGTCCGTAGTACACGAGCTCAGCGAATCTCTGTGCAACGAGATCCTTGTAGTGAAGTGTGTCGCGCTCAAGTGTAAGGAGCTCGAGCTCTCTGTGTGCTGCATAAAGGAGAGTTCCGCCGGGAGTCTCATATACGCCACGGCTCTTCATGCCGACAAGTCTGTTCTCGACGATATCAGCGATACCTACGCCGTTTTCACCTGCAACCTTGTTGCAGTACTTAAGAAGGGATACGGGATCCATCTTCTGACCGTCAACTTCTACGGGAACACCCTTTTCGAACTTGATAGTTACGTATGTAGCCTTATCGGGGGCCTTCTCGGGAGAAACCATGAGCTCAAGGATCTTATCAAGATCAGGCTCGTTAGCGGGATCCTCAAGATCCATACCCTCGTGAGAGAGGTGCCAGAGGTTCTCGTCCTTAGAGTAGTTTGTTTCCTTTGTTACGGGAACGGGGATATTACGAGCTGCAGCGTAATCGATCTCCTGGTCACGGGACTTGATATCCCATACACGCCAGGGAGCAAGGATCTTCATCTCAGGAGCGAGAGCCTTGATAGTAAGCTCGAATCTAACCTGATCGTTACCCTTACCTGTAGCACCGTGAACGATAGTTGTGCAGCCTTCCTTCTTAGCGATCTCTACCATTCTCTTAGCGATAACGGGACGAGCGAAAGATGTACCGAGAAGGTACTTACCCTCGTAAACAGCGTTAGCCTTAAGAGTAGGGTAGATATAATCTGTGATGAACTCTTCGGAGATATCCTCAACGTAGCACTTAGTAGCGCCGCACTTTAATGCCTTCTCCTTAAGAGCAGTCTCATCAACACCGATTCCGACTTCACCTGCCATTGCGATAACTTCGCAATCGTAGTTCTCGAGAAGCCAGGGGATGATGATGGATGTATCAAGTCCGCCTGAATAAGCAAGTAAGAATTTTTCTTTAGCCATAGGGCACCTCCGAATATTTTGTGAATATTTATGCATAATCTTGTATAAACTTACATCATGTTATACCTGTGATCATGAATAGTCAACACGTTTATTTTAATAATTTCGAAAAAAATACACAACAATAAATACATTATGATAAAATACCATTTGTTTTAAGTAACCAGTGATGGATAGTAAGGAGAAGACTATGAAAAATATCAAGAAGGTCGTAGCTGCAGGACTTGTTCTTTCAATGGCAATGAGCATGGCGGGCTGCATGGGCGGCGGTAAGCTTGCTCCAAGTAAGCTCGCTGCAGCAGCTAAGAAGAACGGATGCGAGCTCATCAAGGATCCCGACGATTTCGAAGACGAGATGGAAGAGGATGAGGTAGAGGACGGTATCTACATTACCGTAGAAGGCTCCGATCTGAAGGATATCCTTAAGGATAATAGTTTTACAGGGGATGTTTATGATAAGTCTATTAAGACTGCAACTGTTGTTTACTTCGCGGGTGATGACGGTGATACCGGTGCTTTCATAATGTGTTTTACATTCTCCAGCAAGAAGGACGCCGAGGATTATTATGAAGATATGCTCGATACTCTGGAAGATCATGAGGACAGGTGCGCTGATTCTGATTCTGACGACGGTGAAGAGAAGGGTATCACTTATTTTGCTTATCAGGGAAGAGTTGGTTATGGTGTCGAGATCGCTGAAGGCATATACATGAGCGGCAAGAATGTTCTCGTTATCATCGGAGCAGGTATGGGTTCTGATGACTACAATGATTACATCGAAGATGTTGCAAGCTGCTACGATATCATCCTTCCTGATGATGTTTGATAGAACTTTACAATTGAAACTTCAAGAGACGTCCCGAGTGATCGGGACGTCTTTTCTATTGTTATATTTTTTGTTAGAATCATTTTCAGTTGATAGATTCAACGTATAAACATAAGGAGATTTGGATATGAAGAATTTAAAGAAAATAGCTGCACTCATGCTCACCGCAGTAATGGCTGTTAATATGGCAGGCTGTGCAATGGGCGGAAAGCTTTCCCCTAAGAAACTTGCTGCATCTGCCAAGAAGAACGGATGCGAGCTGATCAAGGACGCAGATGATTTCGCTGATATGATCGAGGACGGAGAAGATCTTGAAGATGGTGCTTACATCACTGTCACCGGTAAGGATTCCAAGGGTGTCTTTAAGTCAAATGATATTCTTACCGACTTCTACGACAGTTCTATCAAGAGTGCGACCATAGTTGCAATGTGTGATGATGATCATACATATTATGCTTTCCTGGTCTGCATGTCTTTCGCCAGTAAGAAGGATGCAACAGACTATTATGAAGATATGGTAGACGGAGCCGAGGATATTGAGGATACCGGTTATGATGTAGAATTTGATGACGGTGAGGAGAAGGGTATCACTTATACGCTTGCCGCTGCTAATGTCGGTATTGCTAATATCTGTGAGGGTATCTATCTCAGCGGTTCAAATGTATATGCCGTTATCGGTTACGGATACGGCTCTGTTGACGATTATGAGGATTGTTTTGAGGATATCGGCGGTTGCTACGATGTAAACCTACCTTCGGAACTTTGATCGAGACTTAAATATCGTGATCATCAGGACGTCCCGAGTATTCGGGGCGTTTTTTTAATACAAATGTATCTTGTTTTGAATATTATCCGATTAAATAGTACAATTCTTAGTTGAATAATGACTAGAGGTGATGCACTATGGCTTATCCGTTGCTCGAAAGCCCTGTCGGCGGCGTTTATTACTATGACGGAAAGATCATCGAAAAAGGTTCGGATATCGAAAGTGAACTCTTAAAACCTACTGATTCCGTTACCTATTATGAGACGGTCAGGATCAAGGAAGGTGTCCTTCTTTATCTTGAAGATCATCTGGCCAGACTTGCAAAGTCGGTCAAAGGTATCGAGGATTTCCCCGTAGATCCCGCGCTCATCGAGAAGACGTCATACGGTTTCTTAAGAGAGCAGTATCCTGATTTCAAGGAAGGTAATCTTAGGATCGTCCTTACAAAGGAGCATATCCTCATTCATATCTGTGAGGCGAATATCCCTTCTAAGGAGCATTTTGAAAAGGGAATCAATTCATCGCTTCTTAAGTGGGACAGAGTAGATCCCAATATCAAGGTGTTCAGAGGCGACTACAAGAAGGCCGTAGCGGATGCTTTCGCTAAGAGCGGTGCTTACGAGCTTGTTCTCGCTGACAGCAATGACAAACTCTATGAGGGCTCAAAGTCCAATCTCTTTGTTGTTATCGGCAATAAGGTTTATTCGGCTCCCGATAGTAAGATACTTCTCGGTATCACCAGGAATCGCGTTATGTCTTCTATGCAGCAGGCAGGCGGCGAGCTCGTAATCGATACTTTTTCGCTTGAAGAATTAAAGGAGACAAAGGGTGCATCGCTCTTCGTATCGAGCACTCCTTTTGATATCCTTCCTATCGCATCTGTCGATGATGTTACTTTTGATTCGGCTAATGATCCGCTCATAAAGAACATCTCGAGATGCTATATCGACCAGATCAGCAAATATATAAACGAAAGAAGGTAATATAAATGGATTCGAAAAAAGGTCAGGTATCGGTTACTACCGAAAATATCTTCCCGATAATCAGGCAGTGGCTGTACTCGGATCAGGACATCTTTATGAGAGAGCTTGTCTCAAACTGTGCTGATGCTATCGCTAAGTACAGAAGGCTCATTGAGCTTGGTAAGGCAGACGGTGACCTCGATCAGGATTTCCGCATCAACGTAATCTATGACGATGATGAGAAGACCATTATATTTGAGGACAACGGTATCGGTATGTCCGCCGAGGAAGTTGAGAAATACATCAATCAGATCGCTTTCTCCGGCGCAATGGACTTTGTTACCAAGTATCAGGAGCAGTCAACGGATAAGTCCGGCATCATCGGTCACTTCGGACTCGGATTCTATTCTGCTTTTATGGTAGCTGATGAAGTTACTATCGACACAAAGAGCTTTGTTGAAAGCGAGGAGTCTGTTCGCTGGTCTTCTAATGACGGTATGGAGTATGAGATCTCCGAATCCGATCGTAAGGAAAGAGGTACTGCGATCACCTTAAAGCTCTCCGAGGAAGCTGCCAAGATCTTTGATTCTGCTACTCTTCGCATGACTCTTCGTAAGTACTGTGCATTCATTCCTTCGGATCTTTATTTCATTGATAAGAAAGCAGACAGACTTCATATGGAGTCTGAGGAAAAGCGCAAGAAGGAAGCGGAAGAGAAGGGTGAGACCTATGAGATAAAGGATGTAAGCTACGTACCTTTGAACGACAAGGCGCCTCTTTGGATCAAAAAGCCTTCCGAATGCACGGATGACGAGTATAAGCAGTTCTATCATTCTGTATTCAATGACGGTAAGGATCCCCTTTTCTGGATCCACCTCAATATGGATTATCCTTTCACTCTTCAGGGAATCCTTTATTTCCCGAAGACTGATAATGTCTACCAGTCACTTGAAGGCAGGATCAAGATCTATAATCACCAGGTATTTGTAGCCGATAACATTGAGGAGATCATTCCTGATTTCCTTTTCCTTCTTCAGGGCTGCCTTGACTGCTCTGATCTGCCTCTTAACGTATCAAGATCTGCTCTTCAGCAGGATGAATATGTAAAGAAGCTCTCAGGTCATATCGTTAAGAAGGTATCTGATAAGCTTAATGAACTCTTCAAGAAGGAAAGAGAGTCTTACGAGAAGTACTGGTCTGATATCTCCGTATTCGTTAAGTACGGCATGATGAAGGAAGAGAAGTTCTACGAGAAGGTCAAGGATATCTGCCTATTTAAGACAACTGAAGGCAAGTTCCTTACGATGGAAGAGCTTACCAAGGAGAAGAAGCAGGTAAGATATACAACTGATGCTACTGCTCAGGCTGCTTATATCTCCATGGCTAAGAATGAAGGTTATGAAGTCATTATCCTTGATGAGGAGATCGACAATAATTTCATCTCTTTCCTCGAGTTTAAGTATCAGGATATCAAGTTCAAGAGAGTCGATTCGGAGATCTCCGGTGAGGATTCCGACGAAGAGACGATGAAGAAGCTCCGTGAATTCTTCCGAGCATCCGTAGGTGACGATAAGCTCACGGTATATGCGAAAGCGATGGGTAAGACTTCAATGCCCGCTCTCATCCGCGAGTCTGAAGAGAACAGACGTATGCAGGAGATGAGAAAGCAGTATGAGCAGTTTGCAAGGATGACTGCAAAGGACGGAGAAGATCCCTACGCTAAACTCGATGAGATGTTCCCTCTGATCCAGGAATTCATCGTAAATACCGACAGCCCCGTAATCTCAAAGCTTACAGCTATGAAGGAGATGGGAACAAAGGATGATGAAGCCAAGAGACTTGCTCAGCATATCTATGATCAGGCTAGGCTCGCTCACGGATCTTTGGATTCCGAAGGACTTCAGAGATTCCTCGCATATAACTCCGAGCTTCTCGGTAATATGCTCGATAAGTAATTCAATCTTCAGAGATAAAGAAAAAATAAAACCCTCCGAACCTTAAGTGGTGCGGAGGGCTTTGCTTTTATCCTCTTTCGTTTATAAATGTTGATACTCTGTTATTTATTAATCCTATTACATCATCCAGCTCTTTTTGTCCGGTGAAGTAAGCCGGCATCTCTTCTTTGACGATTATCATTATCTCGGGATCAAGAGATGCGACCTGAGAACACGAGTTAATAACCGATTCGAAATCATCAATAACCGATGCAGGGATCTCTTCCGAGGGAAGGTTCGGATCAACAAAACCGTATACCGATGCCATCTCCAGATTTTTGCTGATGAAATTATTGATCTCGCCGAGCAGTGTATTTGCTGAAGATTCAAATGATGCTATCTGAATCGGAATTGAGGAAGAAAGAGTTCCGTAACTGTTCTGAACCTCATCTGACAGCAGTGTTTGAGCAAATCTTATACATGCATCTTTATGTTCGGTCTTTGAAGATACGGCGATAGATGAGCTGACTGTTATCATGGGGCCTCTGCCGTCTGATGACGGTATTCCGAGTATTGTGATATCAGCGAAATCATTATTATAGTAATCACCGATCAAAGAACCGAAAGAGATATCTTCTTTATATTCACCTACAGGAGGAAGCGAATTTATCGAAAAATCATAGTATTCAACGATCTCGTCTTCAGGTGCAACTACGGGATCAAATACATGCTCGTTAACATATTGTGCTAAAGAACGGAATTCATCATTATCGTAATTTATTGAATTACCATCCGAGAAATCTCCGTTCATGGCACTGAGGGCAGTAATAAAGAACTCAATTTGGCCCATGTCGACGGGATCTGTTCCGTTACAAGGTCCGTTAACAAACTCAAGGTATTGATCGAAAGTAAATCCACACTGACCGTTATCAACTTCAGATGCATGAGTTATTATTCCGTTAATTCCTATTGTCAGCGGTAATTGGTAAAGCTTTCCGTTAACCTTTGCTGAGTCGATAACATTGGTGAATAGTCCGTCGAAATTCATTTCAGACGACAGATCCAAGAGAAGATCGTCACTGTTGAGCTGATAGTAAGATGCGCCGTCCAATATGATATCGGGACCGTCACCGGACAAAAGGTCGATAGACAGTTGATTAGAAAGTTCAGTCTGCTCTTCGAGGCCGTCAGTAGCAAAACCGTCAGTATAAGATCTGATCTTACCTTCAAGGTACATCTGCATCATTGAGTAACTGCTGTCTAAGACAATATAGCTGTCTTCATCGGTTTCATTAAAGTTGCATACAGCTTCACAGAATGTGTAATCAAATTCCGTCAGTGTCGCAGCCTTGATCATAGTCTTTCCGGCATTAGGGTTAGTATCCTGTCTTTGAAGATCGTAGAAACTTACTCTGGTATTTGCTTCTCCGGCTCCGTCATAGAAGGTAAATACACCTGTAAGCAGTATCTGATCGTCTGTGATCGATATTACTGAAAGATCCCTGGTATCAAATCGATTGATATTACATGAATCATAAGAAAATATCTCTGCGATTTCCTTAGTCTCAAAATCAAGTTTCTTGATTCCGTTACAATCCGTAAGGACATAACCGGTACCGTCGATATAGGTTACATTGCAATAACTGAAGTAATTACAGAACCATGTTGTATCTTCTTCGTATGGAGTAAGTGCTCCCGAATCAAGTTCCATAGTGTAGTAATACTTATCGATCCTGTTTCCTGCAAGAAAACCTACCAATGCTTTTCCTTCACCGAGATAAATAAAATCAGAGGCTTCGGAAGTGACAAGATTCGGCAGCAACTGACTGACATCATAATCAGTATTTACTCCGTCAGGTGTAGTAACGGAAATAACTACGGGAGCATAAGTCGTATGAGTCGTATAAGTATCTATGGTATAACCTTCAAAACCGTAAGATCCGTTATTACTGTATCCCACAGAGACGTCACCTACACGTACGTCATCTGCAAATTCTATAGCGAGTTCAATAGATTCTACTGTCTCACTGTCGATATCATACGTAACGTAGTACTTATTGGTCTGCCATGAAGGGAAGAGCAGAGCATCTACGATACATTTCATCTTTCCGTCTTCAAAACGAGCTTTCATATTCCAGATATCAATGCCGTTTGGACATGTCTGATTTTCGGGAAGAAACGGTGTAATATCAATATCTTTTTCAATATCTATCGACTTGATAAGACTACCTTCAATGTCATAAACATCGAGCATGGCAAAGTTATAATCATTCAGATCCAGCGTAGCATAATCAACATCATCGGGAATGATAAATTGACCGGTTGTAAGATAATAGAGCTTATCGTCGCTGTATCCGGCAAACTGCGTCTCGTAATAATTCGTTTCTTCGGCATAGTTTTGACAGATATCATGTCTTTGAAGGCTGTACCAGGGACTGTCTTTGGCAATCTGATCCTCATTCTTCTTTCCGCAGGACGTTACGGAAACTGCAGGTAAGATCATGACCAGTGCCATAGTGCTTGAGAAAATGACTTTAAACTTTTTCATTGTTCACCTCCTATTCCTAAAAATAGGACGATATAGAATTTCCGGTAGTTGCATTTTTCAAAAAGATTTTTATTGAAAATTGGAAACCCGACTAAATGTAATGGTGAATTAGAGAACTTACTCTCTTAAATAGCTATCTTTTTGGGCATATCACATACGAAATTTAATACTGATTAGTGTATAATCTTTGCGTATATATTAATAAAAAGGGAGAATCTCCATGTCAGTTCGAAGAGTATTGTCAGAAAAGAAGCCCGATTACGCCGTTGAAGCAAAAGGTATCCTGCACGACGTATCAAGTGACCTCGATATCACTACGCTTACAAGCGTAAGAGTTATCAACAGATACGATGTATCAGGAATTACGGATGAAGAATATGAGAAGGCAAAGAGTGTTGTTTTTTCCGAGCCTCCCGTAGATAACGTTTATGATGAGACCGTAGATCTCGGCGACAGCTGCTACGTCCTTATCATCGAAGCACTCCCCGGACAGTACGATCAGAGAGCTGATTCCGCTGCTCAGTGCGTACAGTTCCTTACGCAGAAGGAAAGACCCATCGTTAAGACTGCAAAGATCGTTGCATTCTACGGTTCTGTTACAGAAGAGCAGAAGAGCAAGATCGCAGGTTATCTGATCAACCCCGTTGAGGCAAGAGAGGCATCTGCCGAGAAGCCCGAGACTCTCGAGGATAAGTACGATATCCCTACAGAAGTTCCTACTATCGAAGGTTTCATCGATATGGATGAGACTGCGCTTTACGCTTTAAGAAGCGATATGGGTCTTGCAATGAGCGAGTCCGACATCAAGTTCACACAGGACTTCTTCAAGGAGCAGAAGAGAAATCCCACAGTAACAGAGATCAGAGTGCTTGATACTTACTGGTCTGACCACTGCCGTCACACAACATTCCTTACAGAGCTTACAGACGTTAAGTTCGAGGGTGACGACGAACTCACGAATGACATCAAGGCATCCTATTCCGATTATCTCAGCACAAGAGAAGACGTATACGGAGAAAGACTTTCGAGCAAGCACATCTGCCTCATGGATATCGCTACGATGGCTATGAGAAAGCTCAAGAAGGACGGTAAGATCGCTGATCTTGACGAGTCAGAGGAGATCAACGCATGCTCCATCAAGATCAAGATCCAGGTTGACGGTGAAGATAAGGATTATATCTTCATGTTCAAGAACGAGACACATAACCATCCTACCGAGATCGAGCCTTTCGGTGGTGCTGCTACATGTCTCGGCGGAGCTATCCGAGATCCCCTTTCCGGAAGATCTTATGTTTATCAGGCAATGCGTGTAACAGGTGCAGGTGATCCTACGGTTCCCGTATCCCTTACTCTTAAGGGTAAGCTTTCACAGAAGAAGCTCGTAAGAACTGCAGCTGCCGGTTACAGTGCTTACGGTAACCAGATCGGTCTTGCTACAGGTCAGGTAGATGAGATCTATCACCCCGGTTATGTTGCTAAGAGAATGGAGATCGGTGCCGTTGTTGGTGCTGCTCCCGCAGAGAATATCGTTAGAGAAAGACCTCAGGCAGGAGACATCGTTGTTCTCCTTGGCGGTAGAACAGGCCGTGACGGTATCGGTGGTGCTACAGGTTCCTCCAAGGCACACGATGAAAAGTCCGTTCTCACATGCGGCGCTGAGGTTCAGAAGGGTAATCCTCCTACAGAGCGTAAGCTTCAGAGACTCTTCAGAGATCCCGAAGTCACAAAGCTCATCATCAGATGTAATGACTTTGGTGCAGGCGGTGTTTCCGTTGCTATAGGTGAGCTCGCTGACGGACTTGAGATCGATCTTGATCTCGTTCCCAAGAAGTATGAGGGCCTTGACGGTACCGAGATCGCTATCTCCGAGTCTCAGGAGAGAATGGCTGTAGTAGTTCATCCTGCTGATCTTGATAAGTTCTTGGCTGCAGCTGCTAAGGAGAACCTTGAGGCTACAGTAGTCGCTAAGGTTACAGAAGAGCCTTCCATGAAGATGAACTGGAACGGAAAGACTATAGTTGATCTTCCCAGATCCTTCATCGATACAAACGGTGCTAAGCAGTTTGCTTCCGCAGTTGTTAAGCCTACAGAGGAAGATCAGTATCTTGATTCTATCCTTCCTACATACACACCTCATGACTTCAAGAAGTCCCTTACAGAGACTCTCAATACTCTTGAGGGTTGCTCCAGAAAGGGTCTCGGTCAGAGATTTGACTCTACTATCGGTGCAGCGAGCATCATCATGCCTTACGGCGGTAAGTATCAGACATCACCCGAGGAAGGTATGGCAGCTAAGATCCCTCTTGATAAGGGAACAACTAAGAACTGCTCCGTAATGGCTTACGGTTTTGATCCTTACTTTACCGAGTGGAATCCGTATGCAGGTTCTTATCATGCAGTTGTTGAGTCACTCTTAAAGCTCCTCTGCATGGGTGTTGATCCTCTTAGTGCAAGACTTACATTCCAGGAATATTTCGAAAGAATGAGCTCTAACGAAGCATGGGGCAAGCCCTTGAGCGCACTTCTCGGTGCTTATCAGGCTCAGCTTGACTTTGGTACTGCTTCCATCGGTGGTAAGGACTCAATGTCCGGTACATTCAACGATATCCATGTACCTCCGACGCTCGTATCTTTCGCAGTAGGTATGACTACAGCTGATAAGCTCATCACGGCTACACTTACAGGTCCCAACCAGAAGCTCTACATGATCAAGGTTGCAAGAAACGGTAAGGGTTACTATAAGAAGGAGCACTTCCTCCGCGTTGTTAAGGCAGTTAAGGAGCTTCAGTCCAGAGGTCAGCTTCAGAATGCCGCAGTAGTAAGAAGCGCAGGTGTTGCCGCAAGAGTAGCTCAGATGTGCTTCGGTAACAGTCTCGGCTTTACTTTCTCTGACGAGATCGATGAGAAGGAACTCTTTAGTAGAAGCCTCGGTACGATCATCGTTGCTATCAGCAATGACGGTAATGCCGTTGATAAGGTCGAGATGGCAGGTGGTAAGTACCTTGGTTACACAAATAACTACGGTAACTTCTTCTATGGCGAGAATTCCTGTGAGTGCGGCGTAGCTGCTCTTCGTTTCGAGGGAAAGCTCGAGAAGATCTTCCCGACATTCGCTGAGAGTGCAAAGATGCCGCTTACGATCACACCTTTTGTATCCGATAAGACATTCAAGGCTGCTTCCGGAGTTCTTAAGGGTGCTAAGCCTAAGGTCATCATCCCCGTAATGCCCGGTACTAACTGTGAGATCGATTCCGCAAGAGCTTTCGAGAGAGCCGGCGGTGAGGCTGACGTATTTGTTATCAGGAACAGAAACCAGCAGGATATCACTGAGTCTCTTCAGACACTCGCAAAGAAGATCGGTGAGAGCAATATAGTAATGCTTCCCGGCGGATTCTCCGCAGGTGATGAGCCCGAGGGTTCAGGTAAGTTCTTCGCAGCTGCTTTCAGAAATCAGTATGTAACTGAGGCTGTAAGAGATCTCCTCTTCCAGCGCGACGGACTTATGCTCGGTATCTGTAACGGATTCCAGTCTTTGATCAAGCTCGGTCTCGTGCCTTACGGTGATATCAAGGAGCTTTCATCAGATGATCCTACACTTACATATAACAACATCGGACGTCACCAGAACTCCTATGTTTCTACAAGGATCATGTCCAATAACAGCCCTTGGCTCACAGGCGTTAAGCCCGGCGAGATCTACAATATCCCGATCTCTCACGGTGAAGGTAAGTTCGTAATCTCCAATGATCAGCTTAATGAGCTCGTTAAGAACGGACAGATCGCTACATGTTATGTAGATGATCTCGGTACACCTGCAGGCGGTACGGAGTTCAACCCCAACGGTTCCGTAGCTGCTATCGAGGGTATCCTTTCACCTGACGGTCGTGTATTCGGTAAGATGGGTCACTCTGAGAGATTCGATCCCGATCTTTGCAAGAATATCCCCGGCGAGAAGGATCAGAAGATATTCGAGTCCGGTATCGCTTACTTCCTCTGATGAACAGAGAAGATACTTTAAGATATATCAACGAACATGAGATTCTGCCCGATAAGAACTTCGGGCAGAATTTTCTGTGTGATGAGGAGATCATCTCGGATATAGTCGGGCTCTCAGGAGCTGCAGAAGGCTCTAAGATAATCGAGATCGGCCCGGGGCTCGGAGCGCTGACTGATAAGTTCGTAGAGATGGGATCTGATATCACTGCGGTCGAGATCGACAAGAGGCTTAATGAGCATCTTATTAGGCGATTTGAGGGTAAGGATATCGATATTATCTGCAGCGATTACTTAAAGCTAGATGACTATGATGCGGAAAGCTTTGAATATGCGGTAAGTAATATCCCTTATTACGTTATGACGCCCATCATGATGAAGCTCATGACTGATCTTACTTCGTGTAAGAAGATGACATTTATGGTTGAAGAGGCTGCTATCAGCAGGATATCGGCATTACCCGGAAGCAAGCAGTATGGACCTTTAGCAGTCATGTGTTCATGCTTCGGAATCATAAAGAAAGAGCTTGTCGTTCCGAGGAGTTCTTTCATTCCGCCGCCTCATACGACATCGGCTGTAATTACTCTTACAAGGGAAGAGGGAATACCTTCACCCGAGTTTCAGGATTTCATCGAGAAATGCTTTCGAGAGAGACGTAAGAAGATAACTAACAGCTTCCCCGATATAAAAGAGACCATTTTGTCAATGGGTATCAAGGAAGATATAAGGGCAGAGCATATAACGCCCGAAACATACCGAGATATCTTTCGGCATTATAAGGCTTCAATGATATAATGTTAATATTCTTATAAGGTATAAGGTCAGGTCCTATGAAGAAGAGCAATACCAGCAACATGTTTCAGAAATATTCGGATTCCTCGTCAAGGAAAAGACGCCTCGTCAAGGATGAGATGCCGCTGATGACTACGTATGAACAGCGTTATAAGGGTCCGAGCATGAGCAGGGATCTGACGGAAGATAAGCCGAAGCAGACACTGGATGAGAAGATCGAAGCTCGAAAGAATCTCTCCAGACCCAAGAACGACGATATGCCCAAGCGTGTATCTGTCGAGATCGCAGGCCATAACTATCTTCTCGGAAGTACCGATGATATGAGTGAAGCCAGGATCAGAAGGATCGCTTCAACAGTAAATTCTATCCTTAATCAGGCTAAGGAGAATAATCCTTATCTCACTACAAGTAAGGTAACGACACTCGCTCTTCTTGATGCATGTGACAGACTTATAACGCTTCAGGACGAGAACAGCAATATGAAGACCGAGCTCATGTATCTTCAGCAGAAGCTCTCTCTCGAGGAGCAGGCACATGTATCTGAGCCTACACCTATGGAGCAGCTCGCTTCTGAGAGCAATGAGAAGAAGGAAGGTAAGTGATCCTGATGAACAGAGTAGAATTATTAGCTCCTGCGGGATCTCTCCCGATACTCAAAGCGGCTGTAGATAACGGCGCTGATGCCGTATATTGCGGTGTTAATCTTTATAACGCAAGGATCAATGCGGATAACCTTACGCTCGATGACCTGCGAGAAGGTTGCGTATATGCCCACAGAAGGAGTACACGAGTATACCTGACTCTCAATACTCTTATAAATGATGACGAGATAAATGAAGCATGCGAGCTTGCATGTGATGCATATAACTGCAGTGTGGATGCTATCCTTGTTCAGGACCTGGGACTTGCTTCGGAGATACATAATAAGTATCCGCAGATCCCTCTTCATGCAAGCACACAGATGAATGTCTATTCGATAAATGAATTTGCTTCTCTGTCCGAAATGGGATTCGAGAGAGTAGTTATGCCTCGTGAGCTGACTCTTGATGAGATCAGATCCAGAGTCAGGATAGCTGCAAGACATGGGATTGAACTCGAAGTGTTTGCCCACGGAGCTGTATGTGTCTGCTATTCGGGTCTTTGCCTCTTCAGTTCTATGAATAAGAGCGGTACGAGAAGCGGTAACAGAGGCCTTTGTGCTCAGCCCTGCAGACAGGAGTATACACTTCTCTCATCTAATGTAGGTGAGCCTCAAAAGCTTCGTAAAGGACATCTGCTGTCGCCCAAGGATCGCTGTGTTATCCCTTATCTTACGGAGCTTCTTTCTTCAGGTATCGCGTCCTTAAAGATCGAAGGTCGAATGAGAGATGAAGCATATGTCTCTGCGGCAGTTCATGCTTATCGCGTTCTTATTGATGCGTATTACGACAATATCCTTGATGAAGAGCTCGTTAAGAGCGTTAATGACAGCCTTCTCGTTAGTTTCAACCGAGGCGGCAGCTTTACTTCACAGTCCTTAGGCGGTAAGAAGCCTTCAGATCTTCTTTCGGGAGAATTCGTAGGTAAGTATGGTCTTCGTATCGGAAAGCTTTCGTCCAGTGACCCTAAGAAGGGTACGATCACCGTAAGATCAGCCAACGGTTCTCTTATTCCATCCAAGGGCGATTATATTTCGATCAGAGATAAGGGTGAGGAGATCGCTTCATTCCCGGTGGGAAAAGTTCATGAAGCTCCCGGAAGCGTAACACTTAAGGGCCTTCATCCAGATATGATAAAGAAGCTCGGCAGCGATCTTCCCGTCTTCCTTATGAGCCATGATTTTGTCGGCTCCAAGGGCGAGAAGAGAAGGACTGAGATAGATATCTCTTTCGATAGCTCCGAATCAGGTATCCTAAAGGCTAATGCCAAGGTCTGTGACGGTGTCTTCGCAGGTGTATTCGCCGAGACTGACTGCGATATTCCATCCGATTATGAGGGCGCGCCCCTTGATTTTGACAGGATAGAAAAGCAGATGAGAAAGACCGGAGATACGCCTTTCTCCGTTAATGAGTTCTTTGTCGTTCACGGATCTTTAGACGTATCCTGTCCGATAAGTCTTATTAATGACTTAAGAAGGCAGCTGATCGAGCACCTTATCGCCGAGATCGATTATGAATCTTCTCATAATATCGGTTCGGTCTATGATATGTTCGGTGATGACAACGAAACTGCTTCTGAACCGCATTACGGTGAGATAAAGACGCTTTATTATTTCCCGTCTTTCAGTACCGTAAGAGGTGATCTCAGAAGAGATGCCGATATGTATGCATTCTCGATCTATGATCTGACTTTTAAGAAGTTCAGGGAGTCGATCGTAGATTTCATAAAGTCAAATGATACAAAGCTCGTAGCAGTCATGCCTGATCTTATCCATGATCCGTCTTCTGACAGATTTACAGACACATTAAGAGCTTTAAAGAACGCCCTCGGTGACTGTTTTGATGCTGTTATTGACTGTGATCCGTTATCCGACGACGATATCTACTCTGAACTCGGACTCAAGCATTATCTTTCGGCAGGATGTAATGTCTATAATGCTTCGACTTTTGCTCTTCTTAAGGATAAGGCTGACGGCATTACAGTTTCTTATGAGGTCGATCCCGACGCTGCAGGCGACATCATTTCGGATAATGTCAGTACGCCCGAGCTTTCGCTCCTCGTTCACGGAGGCGGTTTTATTCCCTGGATGCAGTCCGACTTCTGCGCCATCGGTAATAATAAGCAGAGTTGCAGGATGTGTCTTGATCGCGATGTATTTACTTTGGATCAGGGTGAAGGTGAGAAGGAGTGCCGTGTTATCACAAGGCCTCTTGATCATACATCAGCTATCTACGGTCCTTCGAAATTTAACTATGATGAAACTGATATAGAACAGATAGCCTCCCGCGGATATAACGTTATCCAGTGCTTTACAGAGGTATAAAGGAGATCGATATGACTGAGATAATGATAGAAAAGTGCAGAGAAGAAGCAGTTCTTCCCAAGTATGCTAACGACGGCGATGCGGGCATGGATCTTTACAGCTGTGCAGATATCATCGTAAGACCCGGCGAAAGCGTTCTCGTACCTACGGGACTTAAGATGGCTATTCCTTACGGCTATGAAGTTCAGATCAGACCCAGGAGCGGTATCTCTTTTAAGACTCCTCTTCGCGTACCCAACACTCCCGGAACGATCGATTGCGGATACAGGGATGAGGTTAATGTCATTATCTATAATGCATCAATTAGAGAGGATGCTTCTGAAGACGCACCTTTTACATTGAACGATAAAGGCTGTAAGCACGGTACCTACCTCATCAGAAAGGGCGACAGGATCGCTCAGATGGTAACTGCCAAGGTTGAATATGTATCCTTAAATGTCGTTGATTCCGTAGCAGGTATCGGTACGGATCGAGGCGGCGGATTCGGTTCTTCTGGCATCAGAGGCTGATCTTGGAAAGACATCAAAGGGTAGAAATAAGAGCCTTTTGATGATAAAATATCTTGGCTGTTTAGAAGAAATCTGAAGGGAGGCAGAGCCGTGCTGGAGATCTATTCATCACAGGAAAAGAAGCATACTGCCAATCGTCAGATCTATCGTGTAACAGAGATCGAAGAGATCGTTAATGACAGCTGGATCAATCTTTATTCACCCACAGAAGCAGAGATAGCAAAAGTCGAATCTGAGATACAGATACCTCAGGAGTTCTTAAGGTATCCTTTGGATGAAGAAGAGAGACCTCGTATCGACTTTGATGACGACACCGGTATTGTTCTTGTCATCATCGACGTTCCTTATACAAGAAGAGAAAATGACATCATTAAGTATGAGACTACTCCTTTGGGTATCATACTTGCTGATAAGCATATAGTTACGGTTTCACTCAGGCAGACACCGATCCTCGATCATTTCATCGATAACAGGATCAAGGATCTTTATATCCCTTACAGGACCAGATTTACAATTCAGATCCTGTACGCTGTTGCACGTGAGTACTTGAGACTCTTGCGCTTCATCGATAAGACATTGGAGGTCGCTGAGAGTGAGCTCGCAAAGGAAGTCAGTAATAATCAGCTCTTCAAGCTACTTGAATTGAGTAAATCCCTCGTTTACTTCGCTTCATCGTTGAAATCCAACGAAGCGGTGCTCGAGAAGCTCATGAGAGGCAGAACGATCAAGCTCTATGACGAGGATGAGGATCTTCTTGAAGATGTTGTCATCGAGTATAAGCAGGCTCACGAGATGGCTGATATCTATTCCACGATCGTCAGCAGTACGATGGATGCTTATGCTTCAATTATCAATAATAACGTTAACGACATAATGAAGATCTTAGCAGCTGCTACGATCTGTCTTACCATGCCTGACCTTATCGGATGTTTCTTCGGTCAGAACTGTCCTATGCCCTGGGATGCGGAATTCGCAGATAAGCCTATTCCTTTTATCATGCTCCTTGCAGGTTGCATAGCGAGTCTTGTCATCAGTGCCGTTATCCTCAAGAGGAAGAGGATGCTCTGATGAGTAAAGGATTCTCAGGAGTAGATTTCGAGAACAAGATCGCTCACAGAGGAAATCGTTTTATCGTACGAAGTGCTCTGTTTTTGAGTATCATTGCCGTAATCCTCGTATTCGGTATCGTTCTTACCGTAGTAAGTTCCAACCATCTCATGAATATCGAGCCGAGTAAGGTATCTAATGTTCCGTCCAATATCCTGCCTTCATATTCAACATGTAGCTTTGAATCATTTGACGAGCAGACGACTCTTTCGGGCTGGTTTTTTAAATGCGAGGACCCGATAACTACTATAATCGTCGTACATAATTCGGGATCGAACAGGTTGCCTTTCGGCGTCAACATGATCGATATGGTCGAGCTCTGGCTCGAAAATGACTATAACGTATTCATGTTCGATCTTAGAAATTCAGGCGACTCCGAAGGTGATATCACAGGTTACGGCTACCTTGAGTGGCAGGATGTATTGGGTGCGATAGCTCAGGTAAAGATGATCTCCGTTACGACGGATGTAGTTCTTTACGGCATCGGTTCAGGAACGACAGCCTGTGTCATGGCTTATGACCAGCTTCCGCCGCCGGGACTTACGGAGGCAGAGCTTAATAACTATTCCGATGACATAATCTCATTAGGCTTTGACCAGTCTTATATAAAGGGCATGATCTTTGATTCTCCCGCTAAGAACTCCGATGATTATATAAGCCCCGTAGTAAGGCAGAATGAGTTCCTCGGTGTAATTACCGCAAACCTCGTGCCTTATGCAATCAGGGTATCTACAGGTGTATCGGATTCTGTAAATCTTGCAGCTGAGATCTCCAGATTACCCGTACCGATCTGTATCATCTACGGCGGTCACGATACGTTTATCGGCGCTGAAAAGATATCTCAGATTGTTGACGAAAGAAACAGGCTCAATTCCAGTATAACCGTATACCAGATGATACCCGGTGCAGGTTATCTGGAGTCATTCAACGTAGGACATGACATGTATATCGATACGGTCATGCGTTATCTTCAGTCTTATTTCATCAAGGGGCAATAATATGTCTGATACTAATAAAGATGTCTATATACTCGGAATCGAATCATCTTGCGATGAAACGGCTTGTGCTGTCGTAAAGAATGGTCGTGAGATCATTAGTAATGTCATTGCTTCGCAGGCAGACTTTCATGAGCAGTACGGTGGCGTAGTTCCTGAGCTTGCATCCAGGATGCATGTCGATGCTGTTTATCCCTGTATAAAGGAAGCTCTTGATAAGTCAGGGAAGAGCCTCGATGATATAGATGCGGTTGCAGTTACTTACGGTCCCGGACTTGTAGGTGCTCTGCTCGTCGGTCTTTCTGCGGCTAAAGGTCTTTGTGCTGCTTCGGGAAAGCCTTTGGTCGGAGTAAATCATCTTCACGGTCATATCTGTGCCAATTATCTTTGTTTTGAAGATCTCGAGCCTCCGTTCCTGTGTCTCTGCGTAAGCGGCGGCAATACTCAGATAGTTGAAGTTAAGGACTATTGTGACCTTAAGATCCTCGGAAGGACCAGAGACGATGCAGCAGGAGAAGCTATAGATAAGATCGCGAGAGTTATCGGACTCGGGTATCCCGGAGGTCCCAAGATGGACAGAGCAGGACAGGGAGGAGACGTAAATAAGTACACCTTCTCTACTACTCATATGGGTGATACACTCGATTTTTCATTCAGCGGTATCAAGACTTCAGCACTTAATCTCATAAACGGTATAAGGATGAAAGGTGAAGACGTTGATCTTTGTGATTTTACGGCTTCTTATCAGCATCATATTGCTACCGTACTTGCCAAGAATACGGTGAAGGCTGCAAAGCAGACAGGAATTAAGAAGATATGCCTTGCAGGAGGTGTAAGCGCCAACTCATTCCTTCGATCCGTTTTTGACGAAGAGAGCAGGAAGCATGGTCTTGAACTTTACTATCCCAAGCTGGGATTATGTACGGATAATGGCGCAATGATTGCATCCGCGGGCTATTTCGAGTATATTAACGGCACACGACACGGTCTTGATCTTAATGCCGTACCGTCACTTAAGTTGGAAAAAGGATAATCAGTATGCCTATATCTAAGGGAACCAAAGTCATCGCCGAGAACCGTAAGGCTTTCCACGACTACTTTATAGAAGAAAAGTTCGAATGCGGTATCGTCTTGTCCGGTACTGAAGTTAAGAGTATCCGTATGGGTAAGGTCAACCTCAAGGACAGCTATGTCCAGGTAAAAGAAGGTGAGATCTGGCTCATCGGGGTACATATCAGCCCGTATGAGATGGGTAACAGGTTCAATCTCGATCCTATGCGTTCGAGAAAGCTCCTGATGCACAAAAAAGAGATTATCAAGCTCTATTCGATAACCAAGCAGGATGGTCTTACGCTTGTTCCTACCAAGTGCTATTTCAAGGATGGTAAGGTAAAGTTCGAGATAGGACTTGCACGTGGTAAGAAGAATTACGATAAGCGTGATGTTATGGCTGAAAAGCAGGCAAAACGCGACATCGACAGAGCAATAAAGTATAATAACAGATAATGATCCAGATAGAGGAAAATACTTAATGCCATCACCCGGACTTAATACAGAGCTGAGCAGAAAAGATATATCGATATATTATCTTATATCGTGTGTTTTGCTGTGGTTGATGACTACACTCTGGATGATCGAGATATTTCATCTATCGGCTGAGAGCGGTCATGAATCCCATATCAGAAGTGCATCTATATTATTAGCTGCTCAGGCTAAGATCGGGTATATTCCTTTTGATGATACTGTAATCAGGAAACTGGCTCATGTATTTGAGTTTTCCGTATTGAGTATCCTTGTTTTCTTTGCTATAAGGAATACGAACAAAGTTTCGAAAAAGGTTTCTTACTCGGAATCGACGATAAAGATCATAAAATCAGATAATGAAGTTTATATATTGATATCGCTTTGGGTCAGCACATTGTATGCGATCCTTGATGAGTATCATCAGTTGTTCGTTCAGGAACGCAGCGGATCGATCAAAGATGTTCTGATCGATATTATCGGAATCGTTCCGACGCTGTTGATAATCAGACTGATATTTACATTGTATCTGAAGAGACTCGGTAAGAACGAGACCAGATACGAAGAAGACGATAATTGATATCCGATATAAAAGATCATTCAATGACATGTTATAGGCAGAAGATATATCCATATTCGGATATTCTATATAAAACTAATTCGGTATAATTACAATTTTGGTGAATTGAGAAGATATAGTTTTATGATAAACGTGCGAATTATCAGGATTCTATTGGTTTTTAGATCACAGGCGTTTCAATTGGATCTGTTTATCAGATTCGGTTCTTTATAAGTAATCATTCTTATAGTTATGATCATTTGTCCGGATCAGTATGTATTAATTTATCTTATTCGGATAATTCATCTCAGGAACGATTAATGATTTTCTAATTGATACTTTGATCCGATCCAAACTTATTATCAGCTGAGACGCATCATGTTATAGTCTGTGATCTTTAATAACGGTTTTTATATGTTCTTTAGTTAAGATCATACTGATAACAGGTTATGAATTATTGGGTATTATCATTATATATACGATCAGCTCTCACCTGTTTCCTTCAAAAAGAACAAAAATAGCATAAATGTTCGTTTTTGTTCGATAGGGGAATCGCAAATATATATATCCTTATATAAGAAAGACCATAGTATCTATGACAGGATATCATAAATACTATGGTCTGAATTTACTTTATTGATCTAAATCGCTTATGAGATCTTATCAAGAGCCTGCTTGATATCGTTGATGATATCGTCAGGATCCTCAAGTCCAACACTGAAACGAATAAGATCTGCAGGGATTCCCGCCTCAGCAAGCTGCTCATCTGTAAGCTGTCTGTGAGTATGAGATGCAGGATGAAGGAGCATTGTCTTACAGTCTGCAACGTGAGTAGCGATAGTAGCGAACTTAAGTGAATCCATGAACTTGATGGAAGCCTCTCTTCCGCCCTTAACGCCGAAACACATTACGCCGCATGTTCCCTTAGGACAATACTTCTGAGCGAGCTCATACTGAGAGTCAGTCATAAGTCCGGGATACTTGACCCATGCGATCCTGTCGTCGGATGCAAGGAACTCAGCAACCTTCTGTGCATTAGCGCAAGCTCTGGGAATACGAACTGCAAGAGACTCGAGACCAAGCTGGATGTAGTAAGCATTCTGAGGAGACTGGATAGAACCGAAGTCTCTCATGAGCTGAGCTGTAGCCTTTGTGATGTAAGCACCCTTACCGAATGCTGTTGCATACGTAAGGCCGTGATAAGACTCATCAGGTGTGCAAAGACCGGGGAACTTCTCGGCATGAGCCATCCAATCGAAGTTACCGGAATCGATGATAGCACCACCTACGGAAGAACCGTGACCGTCAATATACTTTGTTGTGGAGTGTGTTACGATATCACATCCGAACTCGAAAGGACGGCAGTTAATAGGTGTTGCGAACGTATTGTCCATGATGAGCGGAATTCCGTTGTTGTGTGCAAGAGTAGCGAACTTCTCGATATCAAGAACATCAACAGTAGGATTTGTGATTGTCTCACCGAATACGCACTTTGTATTAGGTCTGATGTACTTCTGAAGCTCTTCCAAAGGAAGCTTCTGATCTACGAATGTACACTCGATTCCCATCTTCTTGAATGTAACGCCGAAGAGGTTGTATGTACCGCCGTAGATATTAGCTGAAGCGATGAAGTGATCACCAGCCTCGCAGATGTTGAATACTGCGAAGAAGTTTGCTGCCTGACCGGAGCATGTGAGCATTCCTGCAACACCGCCCTCAAGATCGCAAAGCTTAGCTGCTACATAATCGTTTGTGGGATTCTGAAGTCTTGTATAGAAATAACCGGATGCTTCAAGATCAAAGAGCTTTCCCATATCTTCAGAAGTAGAATACTTCCATGTTGTGCTCTGGTAGATCGGAACCTGTCTGGGATCACCGTTTCCGGGTACCCATCCGGAATGTAAGCATTTTGTGTCGACCGAATAATCGCTCATCTTAATAGTTTCCCCTTTCGCATTAAGAAAAATCAGTCTGTATTATATCATTTCTCGCCTGCTACAGAAATGTTTTTTATCAACATAGAAGGCGCAAAAAGTTCACCGGCTCCGTCAGGCTCTGCGATAACATCGTTTCCGATCAACGCTATCTTCTTTAATACTTCGTAGAAGTTATCTGATACAGTGATCTGCTCTACGGCTCTTACTATCTTACCGTCCTCGATGAGATATCCTTCGCAAAGCAGCGAAAAGTCACCGCTTATTGCATTAACACCTGCATGAAGTCCGCTAAGATCAGTGATATAAAGTCCGTTGCCGGCTGTCTCGAGAAGCTGATCGAAAGAAGCTTCTCCCGGCTCGACGATAAGATTTGCATAACCGATGCCTTTGAAGCCGTTACCTGTGGACTTAATTCCGGCCTTATTAGCAGTCTTTAAGTTATAAAGAGCAGTCTTAAAAACTCCGTTTTCGATAAGAGACTTAGGATATGTAATAACACCCTCGGAGTCGAAAGGAACCTTAATCAGGGCCTTCTCATACATGGGATCTTCTCTTAACGTAAATATATCGGAAGCTATCTTCTCCCCTTCTCTTCCTGCCAGGAGCGACATTCCCTGCTGCATCGAATAGGATGAGAAATTACTCATGAATGTTGAGATAAATGAGATAACTGCTTCGTTTCCGAGAACGATATCGTACTTTCCGGAAGGTACGGAAGAACCGCCGAACTTGGTAAGGAGCTTATCGGAGAAGATCTTCAGGAACTTATCCTCATCGAACTTATCGATATCATTACCGTACCAATAGTGTCCTGCAGTCTTTACAACACCGTCTTTCTCAGCTCTTCCTGCAGCATAAAGACCAACATAGTCGCTGTCCTTATACGCGTAAAGTCCTTTTGAATTGATCTTGAAATCCAGGCTTCTGTCGCATGAGATAGAAAGATGATCAACACCCTTAACATACTCTGAAAGAGTGAATATATCCTTCTCGAGCTTCAGTCCGAGTTCCGAGAACTTAGCATATGTATTTTTCTCGAAAGCATCCGTTATCTGAGAGAGCTTGAGCTCTTTATGGTCCGGATCACAGTAGATGAAATCTTCATCCTCATCATCTTTAACATCACAGCAGTCTGATGCGTTACTCAAGAGAAATTCCAATGCTTCATCCGTGAATTCGGTAGTCGAAGCAGCAGCCATCTGTCCGTTCTTCTTACCCTTGAACGATACGCCCTGCTCGGTAGATCTCTCATAAGACTGAACCTCACCGTTTAAGATCATAACGCTCATAGTTATACCGCTCGAGAAAGCAGCCTCAGCTTCTTCGAATCCGTAATCCTTTGAATTATCTATGAGCTTCTTCATGAAGCTCTCAGCAAGTTTGATATCCATTATTCCTCACCTTCCTCTCTGCCGCCTACAAGTATCGAAGATACTCTGATAGTAGGCTGACCGACTGTAACGGGAACATTTCCCGAGGAAGCTCCGCAGACACCGGCGGAAAGAGCGAGGTCATTACCTACACGGTCGATATTCATAAGGACTTCAGCGCCCTTACCGATAAGTGTCGCACCTCTTACAGGTTCGGCAATCTTACCGTTTCTGATCATATAAGCTTCGTTAGCAGCAAAATTGAACTCGCCCGTAGCAGTATCTACGGAACCGCCGCCCATCTGTGAGCAGTAAAGTCCGTATTCGGTATCTGCGATGATATCCTTAGGATCATCCTTACCTGCAGCGATAAAAGTATTACCCATCCTGGATGTGGGTGCATAGGAATAATCCTGCTTACGTCCGCATCCTGTTGAAGGCATTCCCATTCTTCTTGAACCGAGCTTATCGATAAGATAGTTCTTGAGGATTCCGTTCTCGATAAGGAGAAGATCAGATGATTCATGACCTTCGTCATCAGTATAATATGAACCCCATTCGCCTTTGATCCTGGCATTATCGTAAGCACTTACTACGGAAGATGCGATCTGCTGACCGAGCTTATCGGTAAAGCACGAACTCTTGATACCGACAGAACTTGCTTCCAGTGCATGTCCGCATGCTTCGTGGAAGATAACGCCGCCGAATCCGTTACCTAATACTACAGGCATCTTTCCCGAAGGAGCGTAGCCTGCATCTATCATACGAAGCGCGGTCTCGCAACATTCACGTGTCTTATCTATAACGGGATACTCGTTGATGAACTCATACCCTCTCATGGTTCCGGGTGCTACCCTGCCCGTCTGCTTCTCGTTTCCTTTAGTAGCGACTGCCTCGATGGAGATCCTCATTCTCTGCGTTGTCTCTTCCTTATTGAGTCCGTCAGAATTAATGATCCTGACAGTTCTCTTCCCTGCAGCATACGATGCGGCGCACTGTGTGATCTTAGGATCATAGTTCAGTGCGAAGTCGGATGCCTTGCGAAGGAAATCGACATTCTCAGTCTTTCTGACGCTCATCGGATCGATATGTATGTCCGTAGCAGTCGTAAAGCACTTCTCTTCTAGTTCTTTGATCGAATAGTGTCCCGTTCCCTTCAGTGCGTCTGCCGCGTCTAACGCGAGCTTTACTAGGCCGTCTGGATCCATGTCATTGGAATAGACATATACGACATTAGTTCCTGCCATAAGTCTTATACCGATACCGAGATCGAAAGAAGATCCGGCCTTTATGACTTTGCCGTTGAGCATGCCGACACTTGATGATCTTCTCTCTTCGATAAATACATCGGCGAAATCGGCAGTCTTGCTCATAGCCGCATCGATGATGCGCATGATATTGCTGTCACTGAGCATAAAAATACCTCTTATCTCTGCAAAAAAGATAAGAGGTATCGGAAAGTCATCAGTTTATGATCAGTATCTCTTGATCTTTTTTGAAGTGTTTTTCTCGAACTCCGTGTCTCTGTAAACGACTTTCTTGATCTTTTTATAGTTAACGAGCTTGTCGTTGACCTTATCGGCTTCTTCCTTAAGAAGTGCTTCAATGGCTTCTATTACAGGCTCCTTGCCAAGTTTAGCCTCGATCTGCTCCATATCGGGATAGATCGTAGCAGTGATGATGATATCATCCTTAGCTTCGTCGTGAACACCAGACACAACGCTTTCGGCTACATAAGGAGAAAGTGAGAGCAGATACTCTATCTCCTCAGGGAAAACGTTCTTACCGTTCTTAGCAATTATAACATTCTTCTTTCTTCCTGTAATGATACAGAAGCCGTCCTTGTCGATATATCCGAGGTCACCCGTATGGTAGTAACCGTCCTTATCAAGAGCTGCCGCAGTAGCCTCGGGATCCTTATAGTAACCCATGAATACGTTGTCACCCTTTGCGATGAATTCGCCGATGCCGTCTGAGTCAGGATCGAGGATCTTGACATCACATCCGGGCAAAGGGAGTCCTGCGGCTTCATTCTTGAAGTCACCGTCTCTGTTAAGTGCAAGGATAGGAGCACATTCCGTAAGGCCGTAACCCTGAACGCACAGGAATCCGATATCCTGGAAGAACTGGAGCATCTCGGGATTTACGGGAGCACCGCCAAGGATGATCAGTCTCATTCTGCCGCCGAATACTTCGTGGATATCCTTAAAGAAATCTCTTCTCTTATCAATACCGAGCTTTAAGAGGAATCTCGAAAGCTTGATGCCTGTCTGAAGCTTCTTTGCTTTCTTGGGGTCCTCGTTTACTTTCTTCATGATGGCCTTATAGAACATCTCGAGCATTACGGGAACCATGAGTACGCAGGTAGGCTTGGCTTCCTTGATGTTGGATGTGATATAGCGAAGACCTTCACAGATGGCAATAGTCGTTCCTCTGTAGACCTGACCTAAGAAACCGCAGGTGCATTCATACGTGTGATGCAAAGGAAGCACCGAGAAGAATACGTCGTTCCTGTCAATATAGAGCATCGAGAACATCGCTTCGAGGTTCTTACAGATATTCTTCTGGCAGAGCATAACAGCCTTGGACTTTGCAGTAGTACCGGATGTAAAAAGAAGGATTGTCATCTCCTCGGGGTCGATCGAAGCCTCGGTGAAGGTCTTATCGCCTTCTGCGAGAAGCTTTTCACCTTCCTTTATGAATGAGCTGTAAGAGATAAATCTTTCGTCATCCGTATCGTCCATGCATACGAGATACTTGAGAGTTGAAACGTTTCCGATCACCTTCTCAATTGCTTCGAGCTTTGACTTTGAGAATACGAGAAGCTCGACTTCAGCTCTTTCGAGACAGTTTATTATCTCTTCGGGATGAAGCTCCTTATCGATCGGAACAACGCATCCTGTACCGTTAGTAACAGCAAGATAAGTAACGTACCATTCGTATCTGGTCTCTGCGAGTATTGCGATCCTGGCGCCCTTCTTGACCTTGGTAAAGAAAGCAGTACCGAGTGAATCGATATCGTGATCATATTGCTCGGTAGTTACGGGCACATAATCTCCGCCCTTCTTAGTCTTATGAAGGAAAACGGGATTGCCCGGGAACTCTTTTACGCGCGTCTTGATAACGTCTCTCAGGTTCGTAACATGAGTAACTTCATAAAGTGGTATATTTTTCATTGTGTTCGCTACCTTTTCAGTTAATTAATGACAGAATAGCAATAATCGCCTAAAAAGACAAATACTAACGGTTTATGGGTATTATCACCGTTCTGTCAGGCTCATGATCACCGTCGTCAGCGTAAAGATAAAGGATGCCTTCTTCATTATCCCAGTCATATACGAACATTGCAGGATGCTCATAAGAATCAAAAAGGTCATCGAACTCGTCACCGTACTTTGTCAGATCAAGTATATTACCTGATTCGTATTCGGCCAGTTCTTCGTTAGTCTCAGTTGCATTATGGATACCCATGAACTGCGGAGTATAAAGAAGGTCTATTCCCTCTTCCCTAAAGATATCAGATCTTATGAGACTGTAGAAAGCCTGATCCTTGAGGCACTCGGCTTCGCTCTGACCATATCTGATGCTCTTGAATCCGTCGTTGATCGAATAAGTAAGATACGTTCCGGTTCCAATGGCAAGGGCGATTATGATGCATGCTGCTTTCTTTCCCTTAGGGATATATGCAGCGATCAAAGCGATAACGATTACGATGATCGCGATCCAGCCATAGTAGCAGATAGCAGTCGGAACATATCCGGCCTGAGAGCCGGATAATACCCACTCCTGATAAAGAACCGTGAGTGAATGAGGAAGAGCGTAGAAAAGCGCTATAACGGCAGCACAAATGGCGAAAGATATATGCTCGGACTTTAGTCTCATATCTTTCTTTATGGTAATGAGCTTAGTCCCGAGCCAAGAAGCGATCATTGTCGCTACAGAGATGACTACCTTAAATACAGTCGGTGCGAAGTCTGCTCCGATCATTTCGCGTGCATCCTGCGGATAGAAGAAATATATGAGCGGGAACATTCCTCCCGAGAATACACCCCAGGTATAAAGCGTATCCTTTATGTTGTGGCCGACAGGGTAACTCGGGGAATCCTCTACAAATGAAGAATGCAGATGAATATAGTAAAAGATCAGGAATATGATCCCCGCGATCATCGGGAGCCAGAGTTGCTTTATGAAATATTGAGCTCGCTTAGCGAGTGTCTTCTCTTTCTTGAGTGCGAAATACAAAGTAAGCCAACCGTAGATCGCAACCGATACGAAGAACGGTTCGTATACCTGAAATGATTCATAGAGGCAGATCGCACTGATCACGAACTTGATAGTGTGCCTTATACCCTTTTTCTCTTCCGAAAGATAGAGATAGAAGAGCCATATACCGAGATCCATAATGAAAAGACCATACATGAAATCAAGAGGATAGCAGATTATGAGGCAGTGCCAGCGATTGATCTGCACAAGACCGAAGAATGCTGCCGTGAAAAGAATATCATAACCCTTGCCGAATACTTTCCTGAGGATATATGCGATAAATGCTACGTTTGCAACAACAGGGACATACTGTAAAAGCCAGATAGCTGTGTAATTGCCCGTTCCGTTGATGAAGTATCTGACTGCTACTACAAAAGGAAATATAACTCCTATCCTTCCCCTTCTCAAATTGAAGTTCAAGGCTCTGTCGAAAGCATATTTAAAGTCGTATAGTCTAGCGAGGACAAATTCATAAAGAGTATCGTGATCAACGAGGACTATACGTCTTACATAGAAGAGAAAACAGAAACAGACGGCGGCTGCAAAAAAGTATGCAGCCGCTGTTAATAGCTTATTATCTCTGTTGATGCGATCTTCCGGCATGTGGGATCAAACGAATCCCTTGGAAACAGCGAGCTCGGCTCTTTCCTTAGCCTTGCCGCCCAATGCGATCTGATCATCGATGAAAGTAGGATGAGCAGCGATAAAGGACTTCATATACTTGTCGGGATCAGCAAGGAAATCCATTACAAGATCATACTGTGCCTGATCGATGTAATTGCTGTCCAGTCCCTTATCAAAGAGTTCCTTATCGATGCCTGCAAGAGTTTCCATCTCAACACCGAGACCTTCGAGTACTGCTCGACCATTCTGGTGTCTGTCGATAACTGCAACAGTATCCGTGATCTCTGCGCCGAGACCTCTGATAACGGGAATCCATGCTCTTTCGTAGCTCGATGCCTCAGTGATAAGGTCAGCTATGTGAAGGACTTTCTTACCCTTGAGTGTTGCTTCGTCAGCTGTCTTAGCCGATGTGAACTCGGAAGACGTAACAACTGCAGTGCAATCCTTAAATATCGTGATATGGGGCTTGCCGAGGATGTGTGCCGGAAGCATCGAGAAGAAGAAGTCTCTTCTCTCACCGCCTGAGATGTAGTCGAAATCATACTTTCTGGCTGTCTCAACGAGCTTATCGGTAACGTTCTTGAAAGACTCGGAAGACTGATAGAGCTTCATGAACTCGTCAAAGATCTTCTTGGGAGCCGTAAGCTTATCTTCCTTGATGGAATCCTCTATAACGGAGAGCATCCTGTTAGCTTCCTGCTCATCCTTAACAAGGAAATGTGTATTGATATAAAAAGGTCCGAGCTTTCCGGATGTATACCAGAAAGGCGTATCTGCAGGTGCTACGCGGACTGCATGTGTTAAGAAAAGGTCTTCGGAAATGCTTCTGTTGTTCATAAATAGCAATACTCCTTTTAATTTCTTATAAAAGAATAATGTTAAAGGAGTCAAAAAGCAATATCACTTCTCAGGGATGCCGTAAGCCTCAACATATCTCGTTATACGGTCAAGAGACAGAGCAAGGAGCTTCTGGCTGTCTGAACAAAGATGGACGGGGCCGAGCATATAGAGTTTTGAGCTGCCGTCGGCAGTTTTTACAATAAGATTCTTATACATATCGAATAATCTCATCTTATCGTGAGATGCAGGATGAAGTACGTAAGAAAATTCAGGATTTTGCTCGAAAGAGTAAAGATCATTATTGATCCTTATACCCTTGAGGGATATCTCAGCCGATGAGACGGTAGACTTCTGGTACTGAAGATACATCCTGAAGCTCAGGATACCCAATACGAGAGCCAGGATGAACATTATGAAGTTCGCAAGGAAATAAAGGGTCTGTGTCGTAAATATCAGCGAGATGATAAAGAACGACAGAGATACCGCAAACATCATGATAGAACCGTTAAGATAGTCCTTTTGAACCTTACCAACAGGGAAATTAACGATGATATGGCTTTCGGAAGACGAAAGGCTCCTGAATACTTCATCTGCTTTCTTTGCGGAATGCTCATCCATCATCTTGTAAAGGGCTTCCATTATCTCTACCCTTTTCTGAACAGACTTCTTATGAAGCCTCGGACCGAACCAGTATCTCTTCTTAAGCTCATTCATCTCATCTACAGCATAGAGTGAGCAACCTGAATTGATCAATACGGGATTACCGACAGTACAGACAACATATGTGTCTCCGCCTGTCGTAAAATAGAAAGTGTCATCATTTATTTTGAAATAGTCTTCCCCAATCTCGACCTTCTTTACGGTCTTTTTCATGATGAAAGCGCTTATTCCGATCATTACTTCAGTAGTGAGAAATACGATCAAGATATTGATCAACGAAACAAGTGTCATATAAAGACTGACCTCATCTTCTGCCGCATCAAGAGAAGCAATACGAAGCACTATGGAAATGATAAAGAGCGCTATATCGACTACACCGTAGATACCTATGGTGATTAGCCTGAATATGATCATGCTCTTGTAGTCAGTCTCGAATGATTTACACATGGAAGTGATTATATCACATTAACTTGACTGTCTGAAGTTTCTGTCTGTAAGTATCCTTGCAAATACTAATCCCAATGGTAATGACACAACGATTATGAGTGCTTTGCCGAACCAGTCAACACCTGTCGAAAACGCTCCTGTAGAAATGTAATAGACACTCTTATACATGAACATACCGGGAACCATTATAACTATCGAAGGAACGGTAAGCGTTATCCTGGGAAATCCGATGAAGCGCTTGATGGATGATGCGAGAAGTCCGGCAGTGAGCGCACCGCAGAAAGCGGCGATGCTTACACCCAGTCCTACCTGATTTATGAGGAATAATCTCAAGGTGTTAGCGACCATTCCTATAAGACCTGCCGTTGCAGCCATCTTAGGTGTACTGTTAAAGAGTATCGAGAATCCGAAGACCCCGATAAAGCTCGTGAGCATGATTAGAAGATATTTGATCGTAGCATCGATACTGTAGCTGGTGAATTCCTCCGGACAGAAATTGAATAACGCAGCTGCGAAAGCACACGTCGTAGCAGCAACTGCAATGATCAGAGCAGCATATGTGATCCTCTCTATTCCCGACCTCAAGTCGAGCTTAGCAAGATCAATCCCTCCGGTTATAAGAGGAAATCCGGGTATCACGAATAAGACGGAACATATATATCCGGCCTGATAATCATAAGGTGCCCCGATGATCACGTCTATGAGCTTTACGGAAAGGATATAAACGAGGCACGAGACAAGCACGGCGGCACTTACATTGCCGAATAAAGTAATATGCCTTTTAAGGAGTGTCTTTCGAATAGCAAAGCCGGCTGTAGCGGCAAAGAAAGAGCAGATTATGTCAATAATGTGTCCGCCGAGAAGAAATGCGAAAGCGGCGCATGCCATGCCCGATGCAAGAGATGACAGAATAAGGCTGTAGTTTCCTTTCCCCTTCTGGATCGTGTCGAGCATAGTGTGGAATTGATCTATCGAGTATCTGTCGACTCTTTCGGTAAATCCGTCACAGAAGTATTCGAGATAATGAAGTTTATCCGTATTTACGCCATAAGTAACATTAGATAAGGCGTTAGTACATGATTCAGAACCCTCGAGACAGGTATACTCTATCGATTTGATACCGATATCGGCATTGCATGTTATGTTAAGAGCTCTTGATATTTTGTTCATAGCAGCTCTGACACGAAATGCACCTGCACCGACCGAGAGGAGCATCAGACCTACTCTTCCAACAAGACCCGCTTTTTCAGGTAACGAAGCGTTAACAGCGGGTTTGTCACTGTTCTTATCTGATATGTCATGCCACATGACTGACATGTGTTGTTGTCTGAATTTGCTCATAGAAACCAACTCCTAAAAATAAGTTTCTTGATTCATTATATAACAAGATCCCGTTTGAGGTTATCTATTTTGTGAAAAACACTAACAGATTATGGCAAAACATTTCACATTTACTGTGATATATTAAAGGCGGTCAATAAAGAAGTAGGTAAATTTGAGTCATTCTAAGGAGAGTTTACGAATGCGGAACATCAAAGATTTCAGTGTTAAGGTATTGTCAGTAATCATGAGCGCAGGCTTTCTTTTCAGCATTGCAGCTTGTAACAAAGAAACTGAAGAATCTTCTTCTTCCGTCCCTACAGTAGCAGCACAGGTATCCAGAACATTTAACGGAACAGCCAACATCAGTGAAGCAAAGCCCGGCGACATCATCGTATTCGGTAAGTATGAGCAGGACAATGTAGCTTCCAACGGTGAAGAGGATATCGAATGGCTCGTTCTTTCTAACGAAGACGGTAAGGTTCTCGTTATCAGTAAGGAAGTTCTTGACTGGATGCGTTATTCAGAGTCTACAACAGTCTGGGAGTATTCCGATATCAGAACATGGCTCAATAATGATTTCTATAATACAGCTTTTACTGATTCCGAGAGAAACAGCATTGCTCTTACGGTAATCGATAATCCCGGTAACCCCTACTACGGAACTGCAGCAGGTGCAGGTACAAGTGATAATATCTTCTGCCTCAGCTTTGATGAAGCAAGAACATATTTCGCTTTCAATACATGGTCTGATGATTCCAACTCCGGATACAGTCAGTATCTCATCAGTGCAGCGACAGCTTGGGCAAAGGGCAAGAAGCTCGCTTCTGCTTATCCCGTAACTGAAGAGTATTACAATCAGGTTCTCGTTAACTACGGTTACAGCACAGCTTGCGTAAGACTTGAAGGTTCCGACTGGTGGCTCAGAACAAACGGTTCCGACGGAAGCCACGCTTGTGTAGCAGGAATGTACGGCTCCCTCAGTGCCAGCGAGTGTTCCGCAGTAACTTATGTAAAGGGTGTTCGCCCCGCTATGTATCTTGAATATTGATCATCGCTGATCCTTCCTTTCTAATTTAAGCGATTCAATGTAAATAAATAGAGGCAGTCAACTGACTGCCTCTTAATTTTTGTCCGGATCATTAGATCAGTTCATCACCAGAGCTTTAATGTTCCGGTAAGAGATGAGAGTGTTTCCCCTGTTGTCTCACACCACTTCTTAAGATCAGCAGTGATATCAACGGGACATGTCGGATGTACGAGTGATGCCGTACCTATCTCAACAGCTGAAGCACCGGCGATCATGAATTCGATAACATCTTCGTAGCTCATGATACCGCCGCATCCTATGATCGGGATATCGAGTACCTGATAACACTCTGATACCATACGGATGGCAACGGGTTTGATTGCCGGGCCTGAATAACCGCCTGTGTTGTTCTTGAGTATCGGACGTCTGGTCTTTATATCGACAGCCATTCCGAGGAGCGTATTGATGAGTACGACTGCATCAGCACCGCCCTCCTGTGCTGCCAACGCCATTGCCTTAATATCAGTTACATTGGGCGTGAGCTTGATCCATAAAGGAAGATCTGTCCTTTCACGAAGCGATGATACGATCAGCTTGATCTGTTCGGGATCAGAACCGATGCTCATGCAACCTGCCTTTACATTGGGGCATGAAAGGTTGATCTCAAGTGCATCGATCTTATCCTTATGGGGATCGAGCTTTTCGATCATAGCTACATAATCATCGAAAGAATGTCCTGCAACATTGATGATCCTGCCGCATCCTAAGGAATCCATATAGTCGAGATCGTGCTCGATAAAGTAATCGACGCCGGGGTTCTGAAGTCCGACGGAATTGAGCATACCTGCAGCAGTTTCAGCTACACGTACTCCCTCATTACCGACTCTGGGTCTTATGGTAAGACCTTTGGAAGATAAACCGCCGAGGATAGAAAGATCATAATACTCGGAAAGCTCATGACCGAAGTTACATGTTCCGGATGCTAGGATGATGGGGCTCTTAAGCTCAACTGAACCGACCTTAACGCTGATTGGGTTACTCACCATACCACCTCCTCAAAAGGAAATACGGGACCATCCTTACAGCATCTTACATGCTCGAATTCCTGTCCTTTCTTTTCTGCCTTGAGCTTGCATACGCATACGAGGCAGATACCGATACCGCATGCCATTCTCTGTTCCATTGAAACGTAAGACTTGAGACCATGAGCAGAAGCCCAATTGCCGACAGCCTTCATCATAGGAAGAGGTCCTACGCAAAGTACTTCTGCTCCGTCGAGCTTATCGGCATCGATAGTATCAAGACCGTTACAGCAATTACCGTGGATCCCGGCATCACCTGCATCTGTCGTAAGGATATACGAAGGATCATTCAGGACGATCTGATCTTTACATCTGAATCCTTCTACTACAGTATGTTCTATGCCTTTCGAAGTCATGACTTCATGCGCGAAATTGATCGGGAATACTCCGGTTCCGCCTGCGACGAGAATATAATTCTTTCCTTCATCAACAGTAAAACCGTTACCGAGAGGACCGAGTACATTTACATCCTGCCCTGCCTCGAAAGCGGCGATCTCGGCAGTGCCTTTACCTACTACCTTTACACCGATCTTAAATGTACCTTTTGAACTGTCACAAGAAGCGATACCGAAAGGTCTCTTTAAGAATCTGGAACAGGAGATGTTGACGAATTGTCCCGGGCGAGCAGAAACCGCGATATCGGGACATTCGATCTCGATAAATGCAGTATCGCTGTTGAGCATCTGCTTCGAGATGACTTTGCAAGAATATTCCTTCATCATACGTACTTTCTGTCCTTCAATGCGAGAGTGAGCTTAAGTCTCATATCTGTAGCTTCCTCTCTTGTTGCCATAGCAAAATCCTTGGGCTTCAAGTCTTCTCTCTTCTTCCATGCGCACATAAGGCTTCTGGAAGCATTAACGATAGAACCAGTTCCTTCCTTAGTGAAAGAAGCTACTGCTGCATCGGGACCTGCACCCTGTGCGCCGTAACCGGGTACAAGGATAAGAGCATTAGGCATTCTCTTACGAGCTTCAACAGCCTGCTCGGGAACCGTAGCACCGACTACGGCACCAACGGATGAGAAGCCGTTCTCACCGATAAGATCCTTACCCCAAGCCTGAACGTTATCAGCCATTGCCTGGTATACAGTTCTTCCGTCTTCTAGCTTCAAGTCCTGAAGATCGCCTGCGGAAGGGTTAGATGTTCTTACGAGTGTGAAGATACCTCTTCCGTCCCTCTTACATACGTCGATGAAAGGCTGAACGCCGTCGATTCCGAGATAACCGTTTACCGTAACAGCATCTGCACCGAACTTGACTTCAACAACACCGTCTGTAAGCTGAGTCTTTCCGATAAGGGCCTCGGCATAAGCAGTAGCCGTAGAACCGATATCGTTTCTCTTGGCATCTGCGATAACGATCATGCCCTTGGATCTGGCATAATCACATGTTCTCTTAAATACTTCGATACCCTTAAGACCGTACATCTCGTAATAAGCAATCTGAGGCTTTACTGCAGGGATGATGTCACATACAGCATCGATCAGGCAGCAGTTGAACTCATAGATAGCCTCAGCCGTTGAAGTATCGTTATCGTTGGGATATTCCTGTACCCACTTCGAGACGATATCTATCGGGATATATTCAAGCTTGGGATCAAGACCCATAACAGTAGGGTTATCAAGCTCCTTGATCCTGTTTGTAAGTGCATCAGCAAAGTTTTTCATATGTCTTCTTTCCTCCCATCATCGTAAGCTGTGTCTCACCATAGAGCTTCCATCCGTCGAAAGGAGTGTTTCTGCCCTTCGTGAGCATCTTGTTCTTATCGAAAGTAAACTCATGGTCAAGATCCATGATAGTAAGATCCGCGTCATCACCGATCTCCATGCCGCCTCTTCCGAGCTTTAAGATATTGGAAGGGTTATAGCACATGAGTTCGATGAGCTTTTCGATAGTGATCTCACCGGTCTTTACCAGATAAGTGTAACCGAGAGCGAACGAGCTCTCAAGTCCTACGATACCGTTAGCGGCATGAGAGAACTCTACTTCCTTATCATCCTGATGATGAGGAGCGTGATCTGTAACGATGCAGTCGATAGTACCGTCCTTGATGCCTTCGATGATCGCGAGTCTGTGCTCCTCAGTTCTGAGCGGAGGATGCATCTTAGCGTTAGTGTCATACTCTTCGCAAGCCTTATCAGTAAGAGTGAAATAATGAGGGCATGTCTCGGCAGTAACCTTAACGCCTCTCTTCTTAGCATCCCTGATCATCCTTACACCGCCAAGCGTACTTACGTGGCAGATATGTACAGGAACGTTCAGGTATTCTGCAAGGATGATGTCTCTGCTGATCATGATATCCTCTGCGGCTGTGGAGCATCCTCTGATACCGATAGCCGTAGAGATCTCGCCTTCATTCATTGCGCCTTCACCGAGAGACTTCTCTTCACAGTGATTAAGTACGGGGATATCGAAGTCTGAAGCGTACTCGAGGACCTTTCTCATCATGCCGGCGGTAGGGATCGGCTTTCCGTCATCTGATACTGCAACGATACCTGCCTCTTTCATAAGGCCGATCTCGGCAAGCTCCGTATCACCGATCTGCTTTGTAGCAGCACCGATAGGATATACGCGGCATTTGCCTACCTCCTTTGCTCTGTTGATGATACCGTTTACTACTGCTGCATTATCACAAACGGGATTAGTATTGGGCATACAAGCAACTGCAGTAAAGCCGCCTCTTGCAGCTGCAGCAGTACCTGTTGCGACATCTTCCTTATACTCATATCCGGGTTCCCTTAAGTGAACGTGGATATCAACAAGTCCGGGAAAAACTGTATTTCCCTTAGCGTCGATGATCTCATCAGCTTCGCTCTCTGCGAAAGCCTCAGCGAACTTTCCGTCAGCGATATAAAGCTCCGTCTTGTCTGAAGCATGTACTTTACAATTCTTGATAATAGTCTTCATTAAAGGTTGTTCCTCCTTGCCATGAGCAGATACAATACTGCCATTCTTACGGCAACACCGTTGGTTACCTGTTCGTTTATGACCGACTGATCGCAGTCGTAAACCGCCGTAGGAAGCTCAACACCGTGATTGCAAGGACCGGGGTGCATGAGGAATGCATCGGGCTTTGCGAGCTTAAGCATCTCAGGGGTGATTGCATAGAACTTTGCATACTCGGCAACAGAAGGAAACAGTGAGCTCTTCTGTCTTTCGAGCTGTACGCGAAGACCCATAACCGCATCTGCATCCTTAACACAATCGGCTACGGAAGAAGCTACTCTTACGCCCATCTTCTCGATACCGATAGGCATCATGGTCCTGGGACCGTAAACACTGACGTTAGCGCCGAGCTTTGCAAGACCGATTGCATTGGATCTTACGACACGGCTGTGATAAACGTCACCGCATATAGCGATATTCTTGCCTTCAAACGTATCAAATCTTTCGTACATAGTAAGCATATCGAGCAGTGCCTGTGTCGGATGTTCATTCATACCGTCACCGGCATTTACTACTGATGCATTGATCTTATTGGCTATTGAATGAGGTGCGCCGGACTGAGGATGGCGCATGATGATGATGTCTGTTCCCATCATGTCGATCGTTCTGGCAGTATCAAGGAGTGATTCTCCCTTTGCAACCGACGAACCCGTAGCAGAGATATTGGCTGATGCCGAACCCATATACTTTGATGCGAGCTCGAAAGAAAGCCTTGTTCTCGTACTGTTCTCATAAAAGAGTGTAACTACCGACTTGCCCTGAAGGTGGCTAGTCTTCTTATTTGCAGATGATATGACAAGCTTCATAGTCTTTGCCGTATCAAGTATCTCCATGATCTCCTCGGGTGTAAGCTGCTTCATTCCGAGAAGGTCTTTGCTCTTAAGTCCCATTATGCTTCGTCCTCCTTAAGGAGCAAGACCTGAGTCTTGCCGTCTACTTCATCAAGTTCAACTTTGATATGCTCATGTATGGATGTAGGAACATTCTTTCCTACATAATCAGCTCTGAAAGGAAGCTGTCTGTGACCTCTGTCAACGAGGATCGCAAGCTGGATGCAGTCGGGTCTTCCCATATCGAATATATTGTCGATAGCGGATCTGATCGTCCTTCCGGTGAAGAGAACGTCGTCAACAACGATAATCTTCTTGCCGTTAACATCGAAAGGAATATCAGTACCGTTAACAACGGGATGTGCTGAGAGCATTGAAAGATCGTCCCTGTAGAATGTGATATCAAGGATACCGAGAGGCACCTTCACCTTCTCAATCTCCTCGAGATACTGGCGAATAGCCTTTGCCATCGGTACTCCTCTTCTCTGGATACCGATGAGTGCGACGTCATCAAGACCCTGATTTCGCTCGACTATCTCGTGCGAGATCCTGATAAGTGCGCGTTGTACATCAGCCTGTGACATGATGGGAACGGTTTTCTCAGACATCTTAACCTCCTTGATTCGGCGCAAACAAAAACGCCGGAAATATATGCTTCCCGACGATAAAAGATTACGTTATGCCCGTCATATATAAAGATATATGACTTGAATTATCACGAATCTTACGACCTCGCCGGATCGCTTAAAGATCTACTCTTCAAGTCTATGCTTTTGCACCCGAAATTGCAACGAGAGTTTTGTTACAAATCTCAAGACGGTCTCTTTTTCTTTAACATTTCTTAATATATGGTTTATTAGCTTTTTATTCAGTTCTTATATAGTAATAGTTAAATATATATGAGGAGGCTCTTATGGAAAACACCAATACCATAGAGACACAACCGGCTATCGGTGATAAGGAAAAGAAAGCGATAGCCACTAAGATCAAAAAGCGTTACGATTGGTCATGGTACTGTATCGGTATCCAGATGATCCTTTCCCAAGGAATTTCAATGGCTCTTATGCTCCTTGTCGTTATAGCTGAGGCTATCAAAGAAGCTGATGCTTTAAAAGCTGCAGGAGGAGTTGCAAGTGAGATGCCAGATTCATTCTCTATGAACAGTATCATGGTCTATGCTATCCCTATAGCTGCAGTAGCCTATATCATTGCCAATCCCCTGTCGGCTTTTATCTCTCTTAAGGTTACGAAAGCAGCATCTTTCAAGGATTATCTCAAGAAACCTGATATGTCAGTTCCGATGATAATTCTCGCGGTATTTGCAACACTCGGACTTTCTAACATTGATTCTATCATCATGAGTATCTTTGAATCGATCTTCTCGGCATCAAGTGAGCAGATCTCTGATTCGATCTCGAGCGGGGTATTCTCAGACAATGTCTTTCTGAGCGTCCTTTCTGTTTCATATGTATGTATCCTCGGACCGTTCTTTGAGGAACTTCTCTGCAGGGGTGCTATCCAGACATTAGGAAGCCATATATCTCCCAAGTTCGGAATATTCGTATCTGCTTTTATATTCGGTATCTTCCATCTTAATATCTCGCAGTTCTTTAATGCATTTATCCTCGGACTGCTCCTTGGATATGTGACATATAAGTCGGGATCCATCATCCCTTCTACACTTATGCATATCGCAAATAACTCCCTGGCAGTCATTACTATGGCTATTGGTGAAAAGATGACGGAAGCACAGTTTGAGAGATTCGAGATCATCGCAACTGTTATCATAACTATCGTCGGTGTTCTATCACTTATTGCTTATCTTGTTATCAGCAATAAGTCTGAAAAGGAAAAAGCGAAAGCATATGCGATCGTTAATAAGCCGGTAACAGAGGAAGAGGTTGCTCTTCTTGAGAAATCCGATAAGAAACTCACATTTGGATATTTCCTTACAAGCCCGGCATTCTATGGCATATTAGCTTTCTTTATAATTTCATGCGTTACGGTACAGATGATGGGCGCATGATAAACTGACAGCTTTTCATAATATACGAAAGCCTGCTCCCTTCTCTTTGGAAGCAGGCTTTATTGTTGTTCGAATACTACACTCGGATGGCTCCATTAAGAGACATAAAAATGAACCCCGAAGTTGCCTTCGGGGTTCTAATCAATTCAAGCAATTAACTCTGTATCAGAGCTGAGGACCAGCGGATACAAGTGCCTTACCAGCCTCGTTTGTCTCATACTTCTTGAAGTTCTTGTTGAATCTCTCAGCAAGATCCTTAGCCTTTGTTTCCCACTCGGAAGCATCAGCGTATGTGTCACGAGGATCAAGGATTCCGGAATCAACACCGGGAAGCTCTGTAGGAACCTCAAAGTTGAACATAGGAATTGTCTTTGTAGGAGCGTTCTTGATGTCACCGTTAAGGATAGCATCGATGATTCCACGTGTATCCTTGATTGTGATTCTCTTTCCTGTACCATTCCAACCTGTGTTTACAAGGTAAGCCTTAGCACCGGACTTCTCCATCTTCTTAACGAGCTCCTCAGCGTACTTTGTAGGATGAAGCTCAAGGAAAGCCTGACCGAAGCAAGCGGAGAATGTAGGAGTGGGCTCTGTGATTCCACGCTCTGTACCGGCGAGCTTAGCTGTGAAGCCGGAAAGGAAGTAGTACTTTGTCTGCTCAGGTGTAAGGATAGAAACAGGAGGAAGTACTCCGAAAGCATCAGCAGAAAGGAAGATTACGTTATCAGCAGCAGGGCCGGAAGATACACTGTTAACTTCTGCAGCGATGTTGTTGATGTGGTTGATAGGATAAGATACACGAGTATTCTCTGTTACGGACTTATCGTCGAAGTCGATCTTACCGTCGTCAGCAACTGTAACGTTCTCAAGAAGAGCATTTCTCTTGATAGCGTTGTAGATGTCGGGCTCAGACTCCTTGTCAAGGCCGATAACCTTAGCGTAGCATCCACCCTCGAAGTTGAATACACCGTTGTCATCCCAACCGTGCTCGTCATCACCGATAAGACGACGCTTAGGATCTGTGGAAAGTGTTGTCTTACCTGTACCGGAAAGACCGAAGAAGATAGCTGTGTGCTTACCGTCCATGTCGCAGTTAGCAGAGCAGTGCATGGAAGCGATACCCTTAAGAGGAAGGTAGTAGTTCATCATGGAGAACATACCCTTCTTCATCTCTCCGCCGTACCATGTGTTGATGATAACCTGCTCACGGCTTGTGATGTTGAAAGCTACACATGTCTCAGAGTTAAGACCAAGCTCCTTGAAGTTCTCAACCTTAGCCTTGGAAGCGTTGTAAACTACGAAATCAGGCTCGAAGTTTGCAAGCTCAGCCTCTGTAGGCTGGATGAACATGTTCTTAACAAAGTGAGCCTGCCAAGCAACCTCAACGATGAAACGAACAGCCATTCTTGTATCAGCGTTAGCACCGCAGAATGCATCAACAACGAAAAGTCTCTTGTTGCAAAGCTCCTTCTTAGCGATGTCCTTAACAACTGCCCATGTCTCTTCTGTCATAGGGTGGTTGTCGTTCTTATACTCATCGGATGTCCACCAAACTGTATCCTTGGAGTTAGCATCCATAACAATGTACTTATCTTTAGGAGAACGTCCTGTGTAGATACCTGTCATTACGTTAACAGTGTCAAGCTCTGTTACCTGACCTACTTCATAACCTGTAAGACCAGCCTTTGTCTCTTCCTCGAAAAGAAGCTCGTAAGAAGGATTGTGGACGATCTCTGTAGCACCGGTGATACCGTACTTGGATAAATCAATGTTTGCCATTTTTTACACCTCGTCTCTTTATTTTTGCGCACAGCAAGAACTGTGCTTTTTCAAACTGCATCTATTGTACTACATAAATCGTTAGTTTAGTCTAATTTTTTCTTGAATATATTTTTTGTTGAAAAAAGGGGGCTCTTTTAATATAATCCATATGTTGTCTGAACAAATACAGCTCAAAACGCTTTATTTGCGGGCGTGGCGGAATGGCAGACGCAGCAGACTCAAAATCTGCCGACCATAAATCGTGCGGGTTCAAGTCCCGCCGCCCGCACCATATCAAGCAAAGTAAAACTCCCGACCTTTCGATCGGGAGTTTTTATATGAATTATCGCTCAATTGAAAATCATTTGAATATCAGATAGCCGTATATCCGCCGTCAACTGCGATATTCTGTCCCGTTACATAGGAAGATGCGGGTGATGCAAGGAAAAGAGTACATGTATCGAGCTCTCCCTCCTTACCGTAACGCTCAGCGGGAACTGCACTCTTCATGTAAGCCTGGAAGTAATCCGAATCGAGTGTCTCTGCAGTAAGAGGTGTCCAGAAATAACCGGGGCAGATGGAATTAACTGTGATGCCCTGATTAGCCCACTCAGCAGCGAGCGCTCTTGTCATGTTAACGACGCCGCCCTTTGCTGCATGGTAAGGAGCACATGTAGCAGCCTTATTACCTACGAGACCATACATGGAAGCGATGTTGATGACTCTTCCGTAACCTGCAGGGATCATTGCCTTCTTGGCAACTGCTCTTGCAACTCTGAAAGAACCGAAGAGATCGATATTAAGTTCGTTGTAGAACTGATCGTCTGTAATATCAACTGCGGGAGCTACTGCGCCTGTACCTGCATTATTGATAAGAATATCGATGCGTCCGAACTTATCGTATACGGCATCTACCATAGCTTCAACTTTAGCCGTATCCGTGATATCACATGCGATGGCAATAGTCTCAACACCGTATGTTTCCTTGATCTTAGCCGCAACCTCATCGATAAGATTCTGTCTTCTTGCAACTACTGCGATGTTACAGCTCTGGTTTGCAAGTGCTTCTGCCATCTGGACTCCGAGACCTGTGGAGCAACCTGTAACGATGGCAACCTGATCCTTAAGATCGAAATAATTCTTCATTCTGTGACCTCCGTATAACTTATTATTCTTGAACCGAAACCATTATACACGAATCGGTTAGCCTTCGCGAACCTAAATTATTAATACGGTTTACAGAGAATCTTTACTTGTCAGTAATCAGCATTTGATCAGCCGTCAATGTCCGCTTGTACTGCAGCATTAATGTAATGAAAGTTGATCCGAGAACGAGCCATAACATCGTGATCACGAATATTATGACACCGAGCCCGGGAGTCCATTTACTTTGGTGTTTGATCTGATTTGCCATAAAGCCTCCTCGTGTTGTAAGTGAGTTTTAAGTTTGTTCAACTTTATGGTATAGGAGCTGTCTAAAATAAATATCTTGATTGCTTAAAGATAATCAATAAAAAAGTTCAAGAAAATACAAATCTCAAAAATGACTCCTCCGGACGATAGCCCGAAGGAGTCATTTTTATGAAATGGTGCGGATGGCGGGACTTGAACCCGCACGGTCGTGAAACCACTAGCACCTGAAGCTAGCGCGTCTGCCAATTCCACCACATCCGCGAATATCAGCTTAAGAATGATACATTAATAAGAAAAATAAATCAACTTTATGAGTGGTATAATCGTGACATGCATGAGATCTCCGTTTCAGTAACATCGCTCGCAGAATTCGTATCGAGGACCGGTAACCTTAGTTCCGGTTCATTCTCGGGTGTCTCAGGCATCGAGGGTACCCGTCTTCACCAGAGGATCTTCTCGGATCTCAAGAAGCAATACGGCGAAGAGATGACTACCGAATATACTCTAAAGGACACTTATGAATATAACGGTCTGTCTCTCCTTGTCTCAGGTCGAGCTGATGTAATACTCACGAACGAAGATCATATCATCGAGATAAAATCTTTCGGATCGACTAAGGATTCTTATGCCAAGCTGGTCCGTCCCGAGCATGAAGCGCAGCTTCAGATCTATGCATATCTTTATATGGAGCAAAATGATCTGGATGAAGTCGCTATCACGTTAAGATATGTTTCCATCACAACGCTCGAATGCTATGAGGATACTCAAAACATCACTTATGACGAAGCACGGAGTATCTACGAACATCACTGTACGGAATATCTCGATTTCGCTATGAAACTCATGGACTACTCTGACAGTATGATCAGGTCCATAAGAGATATGAAGTTCCCCTACCCCGAGATAAGACCCGGTCAGGCTAAGCTCATGAAGCAGACACTGCTCTCGCTGACGAGCAAGGAGGTTCTGTTCGCGCTCGCTCCTACAGGTACCGGTAAGACCATCTCTACCCTCTACCCTGCGATCAAAGGTCTTCTTAAAGGCAGATACGACAAGATCTTCTATCTTACTGCCAAAACAGCTACGAGATCGGTTGCTGCCAAAGCAATCGACGATATACGAAAGAACGGTCTCATCATCAGATCGATCCTTCTCGCTTCCAAGGAGAGCATGTGCTTTTATAAGAAAAAGTGTGATGCCAAGTTCTGCAAATATTCTGACGGGTATTATTCACGCTTGAGGCCTGCACTTTCAGAAGCTTTGATGCATGACGATATAACACCTGAGCTCATTTCGTCCATAGCTATGAAATACTGTCTTTGTCCGCATGAACTCTCACTTGATGTAATGAATTACTGTACGATAGTCATAGGTGACTATAATCATGCTTTCGATCCCAGGGTCAGCCTGGTACGTGCATTCTCGGAAGATGCAGATCTTAACAATACGCTCCTTATCGACGAGGCTCATAATATGGTCGACAGATCAAGAGAGATGTACAGTGCATCGTTTAACCTATCACTTCTGCAGAAGATGATGAAGCAGTTCAAAGGCATAGATGCCAAGGTCGAAAGCTATCTTCAAAGGCTTGACCAGTACTTTAAGATAGTCGATCAGAGCATGAGCGTTAATCAGTCTTCATTTAAGATCAACGAGGAAGCCGATGAACAGAAAGTCCTTCTGACAGAACGATGGGAAGGCATGCGCCAGATGCCGAAGAATTTCTATGCACTCCTGTGGAGATCCGTAAGGCTCCTCTCTCCTATTCTTGATTCTCTCCCGCAGGGTGAACTTCGCGAGACTGCGATGGAATACTTCTTCGAAGCAAGATTCTTTCTTACCGTATTTGAGCAGTATTTCAACGATTCATACATATGCAGCGTTTCAAAGGAACAGGGTGACATCAGGATAAATCTTACCTGTCTCGACAGTTCCGACAAGCTCGATAAGATAATAAAGGATAAGATGCCGGTCATATTCTTCTCGGCCACCCTTTCCCCTTATGAATATTACAGGAACGTATTAGTCGGAAAGGATGCCGATTACTGCAGGAGCATCGAGCTCGCTTCGCCTTTCCCTCCCGAAAATCTTGAGATACTGATCGATACTTCTATCAGTACTGTCTATAAGGAAAGGGCTCTTAATACTGACAGAACCGCTAAGAGAATCTGCGATGAGATCATAAACAGAAGAGGAAACTATATGGTCTTCTTCCCTTCCTTTGAATTCATGAATAATGTCTGTTCGCGCGTTCAGAAGATATTCGATGAGAATACAAAGCTCGATAATATGGAAAGAAAGCTGATCCTTCAAAGACCTAACATGACAAAAGAAGATAAAGATAACTTCCTTCAGTGCTTCTCTGAAGCAAGCGAGGGATGTCTTCTGGGGGCAGCGGTGCTCGGCGGCCATTTTGGCGAAGGTATAGATCTTACTGGTGACAGATTATCCGGAGTAATAATCGTCGGCGTCGGTCTTCCGAAGATAACGCCCGAAAGGCAGATCCTGAGCAATTACTATTCAGAGAAGTTCGGTGACGGATTTGCGTTCGCTTACAGATATCCCGGATGGGAGAAAGTTCTTCAGGCCGTCGGTCGCGTAATAAGGACCGAAGAAGATACGGGATTTGCACTTCTTATCGACGAGAGGCTCGATAAACCTGAATATCTTATGCTCTATCCCGAGAACTGGAAAGTCTGATCAGAAAAACTTTTCGAGCATAACGGCTACGCCGTCTTCTTCGTTTGTCAAAGTGACCTCATCGGCAACTGCCTTTACCTTGTCGATCGCATTTCCCATTGCAATTCCGAGGCCGACATTACTGATGCTCTCGATATCATCATTATCATCGCCGAAATATACTGCCTCCTGAGGATCGATCCTCTCGGTCTTGAGGACAAGATCAACCCCCTGCCACTTTGTCGCATTCCTGCTCATGATCTGGAAGAGCCAGCCTTCGGCGACTGAATAGTAAGCTCGATCAGAAAGCCCCTGGTATTCGATCAACTCTTTAACGATCTTCTCAACTTCATCTGTGTCACAAAATCTGTTGCTGTCATCTCTTATTGTCGATAGCTGATGAGATCTACCCGAAACCAGGATCTTATAGATATCTGCTCTGTCAAAGAGGCTTTTTAGATCATCCGCTTTGGGTGTATTCCATTCGGGGATCTCAACAGTACCGTGGATACCTTCGCTTGATTCGATCGTAACGATAAGATCATCGCGGTCTTTTAATACATCAAGTATCTTATGAGCATCATCCTTAGAAAAACCGTTACTTATGATCTTGTCATGAAGCTTGATCCTTGCGCCGTTTAAAGTTATTAGTGCATCTGCTTCACGTATCTCATCATATATAGAAATGGCGCGCTCCGGTCTTGCTGAAGCAACTACCCAAAGTGTGCCCTTTTCTCTTATCCTCCTTATGGAACGTATTGTCCTTTCGGAGATAGATTTGTCTTTCTTAAATACAGTGCCGTCAAGATCAGTGAAAACTATTGAATACTTACTCATTATTCATCTCCTTATCCCATGAAATTTATTAGATTATACAGATAAGAAGTCAAATAGCAAGCAGATCATATCATATCAATCGTAATAACCTATCTCTTTAAATATCTTATCCATCAGCTTAGCATTCTTAAGCGAGAATTCAGGAGTGATATGGGGAGTCTCACAATCAGTAATACATCTGCCGAGCTGCGCGATCTCGAGTGAATAATTCTGCGGAATGGATACCTTTCGCTCAGTTATACCATTATCGGTATAGATCTTGTAGGAGACATCACCCTCCTGATTATATTCGACTTCGGATCTAATAGAGCCCTTGCTTCCGTGGATATAGAGTCTGTCAAATCTTGAGAACTTCTCTGCCGCAAGCATCATGCCGACATTAAAGGACCCCCTTGCTCCGTTACTGAATCTGATGATACCTGCAGTCATAAGGTCAACACCTTTATCAGAGAACTCTGCGCTTGCCTTAGCATATTCAGGTTCAGAATCGATGAGCGAGAGCATCATTGTCGTACAGTAGCAACCGAGATCATACATGGCACCGCCGCCCATGTCCTTATGAAGCCTGATATCTTCTTCATATCCCTGAGTAATGAAAGCTGTCTCAACGTAATCAACATCACCTATGATGCCGCTTGCAATATCATCCTTGAGGCTTTCGATATATGGAGTATGAAGATAAGCATATGCCTCCATGAGATAAACATGATTAGCTTTGGCGGCTGCGAACATCAGCTGCACTTCGTATTCATTTAATGCCAGAGGCTTCTCGCATAATACATGCTTACCGCTCTCGAGAGCTTTGATGACCCACTCTATGTGAAGATTATTTGGTAGCGGGATATATACAGCCTCGACGTCTTTATCGGCGATCAGCTCATCATAACTGCCATATGCCTTTGTGAATCCGAACTTTTCCTTGAAAGCATTTGCTTTATCGATATTTCTCCCTGCGATGGCATAAAGCTCACAGTTCGATGCAAGTTTCATGCCCGGAATAGTACAACCTGCGGCTATGTTAGCTGTTCCGATTATTCCCCACTTTACCTTTCGCATAAGTTCACCTCGTTATAGCTTTATGAGTATAGCTCTACAGGGAGCACCGTCCGAACCGCCAAGATTTATCGGAGCCGAATCAAGAAGATATGATCCTGCGGGAACATCAGCCAGTCTTATACCTTCGAGGAGTACAACTTCAGCACCGAGCATTATAAGATGTACAGCCATCGGAGCATCTTCGGGACCTACAGTCTGGGATTCATTGCCAAAGAGCTTAATACCTGCCTTTGCGAAGACCTCTGCACCTTCAGTAGTCATGACAGCCTGGCCTTTAACCAGGATCCTTTCGTGAGAACCGTCACCGAGTTTAGATGCTTCTTCTAATATTCTTTGAGCATCTGATGCGGTAATATCTCCTTCATGCTCTGCAACATATGCGGGTCCTACGAATCTGTCGAGATCGACCTGATCTATAGTCTTGCCGCCGTCGATAAAATGATACGGAGCATCAACATGCGTACCGTTATGAGCACACATCTCAAATCTCGTGAGATTACATATCTCACCGTCACTGATATGCATTATCTGTTCCCTGACCGGAGACGGATCTCCTGGGAAAACTTTACAGCTGAATACTTCCTGGGATATATCGAAGATCTTCATGAACTGATTAACTCCTTTATCACATATGCCGGAGCGGTCATAACTACTGATCTGATATTAACACAGATCAGACCATCATCTTATAGATCTTCGTACATGCTTCTTCATCAAGAGTAAGGAAACCCGTGATCGTACCGTCTCTGCCGTCACCGTTACAAAGAGTATCTACGAGCTTAGGGATATCTTCTTCCTTAGCTCCAAGTTCAGCGAAATTCTTCGGCATTCCGATAGAGATAAGGAAATTTCTGAGAGCTTCGATACCTGCTCTGGCAGTAACTTCAGGGTGAGCAAAATCCATCTGACATCCCCAAACCCTGGTTGCCACCTGAGCAAATCTCATTACGTTATGCTCCATCTCATAAGTGAATACAGCAGGCATCGTTACGGCAAGGCCGGCGCCGTGAGCAACATCATAAAGAGCCGAGAATTCATGCTCGATCATGTGGCTGAGCCAATCCTGGCTTCGTCCGACACCACAGCAGTTCGTATGTGCCATCGTTCCTGCCCACATGATATTTGCTCTCGCTTCATAATTATCGGGATCAGCGATCACTCTCGGTCCTTCATGGACAAGTGTCATAAGGAGGCCTTCGATCATTCTGTCAGTGACTTCGACCTCGGAACTGTTTGTTATATATCTTTCATAAAGATGAGCCATGATATCCGTGATACCGGCAGCGGTCTGGTGAGGCGGAAGTGTCTGAGTCAGCGCCGGATTTAATATACTGAACTTGGGACGAAGGGCAGGACCGCTCGCACCTCTTTTAAACATTCCGTCTTCCTTAGTAATTACTGAATCCGGGCTTCCCTCACTTCCGGCTGCCGCGATAGTAAGGATAGTACCGACTCCGAGTGCGTTCTCGACAACCTTACCCTGATAAAAGTCCCAGAAATCCCCGTCATAAACAACGCCTGCAGCGATAGCTTTCGCAGAGTCGATAGTGCTTCCTCCGCCTACTGCCAATATGAAGTCAACGCCTTCTTTCTTACAGAGGTCGATACCTTCATATACAAGTCCGCTCCTGGGATTAGGCTTGACTCCTCCAAGTTCGATATAAGATACAGTCTCGGAATCCAGAGAGCTCTTTACCCTGTCGAGAAGACCGGAACGGATAACTGAACCTCCGCCGTAATGGATCAATACTTTCGTGCCGCCAAACTTCTTTACATATTCACCGGCCTTGAGCTCGGTGTCCTTACCAAATACAAAACATGTGGGAGAATAGAATTCAAAATTGTCCATAGTATTTCCTTTCTACAAAGCTTCGATTTCTGATACTGATGATATGTTAACTTTGATAAGCCTCGAAAACTCTCTAAATGAGCGTGAGTTTCTACCATTTTTTGCCATAATTAAGACCGGTCCGAGGGGATTGGACCGGTCTTAAACGTGATAGGGTAGATTAAAAAGAAGAATGTCTGTTTTAGTTGCAGGTCGATGCACTGCAGCACATCATCGTAACCATGAGTGTCGCGATCTCTTCTGCGATCACCGTTGCAACAGTATTTCCGATGACTGCACCGTTTAACGAATCATTTTCAGAACTGTAGACGCTACTTACTATAAGAGCTGCGAACATAAGCCTGGTCTTTGCATCAAGACTCCAGGAACCGAAACCCTTTGTATTCTTGAGCATCGTATCAGCTTCGATCACTTCATTGATGAAAACGTTATTATCTATATCAAGATCGATGAGTGCACCGATAGATGCAAATTCGGATTCTTTTCCGTACTTGATACCGTGTGCGGCAAAATCATTGAACATATTGATCGACTTATCGCACTTTATCCTCATATCACCGTCAGTGATAGCGAGAACCTGAGAAAGTGACATGATCGCACCGGAACCAACTTTGATATGACGAACTTTCTTAAGATAGATATAAGCTTCTTCTATATCTCTCAAGATCTGATCGACACTCTTATCCGTCAGTGCCTGAAGCATTGCGAAAGCCATATCTTCGGAGGATGTAAGGATGGGGTGAAGTTTGCTCATTCTCTTCATAAGATTGTTGAACTTAGCAATGATCTGATCTGCATCATCAGCTCTTCCCTGATCACAGATAGACATAGCTGCGAGGATCATATATGAATTATCGGCGAATCTGCCTTTGCAGATCTTATCGTATACTGCTTTAAGTTCAGTTATATAACTCTCAGGATCAGAAGATACAGCCATCTTGCTTATTACCGAGAGCTCCGAAATTGATCTGAAGCTCGAGAACAATCCCGTTTTCTTCTTTAAGATATCACTGCAGGTCTTAAGCTCTTCAAGATCAGCTTCTCTGTCAGCGCTCATGAGTATCATCGAGCCGACAATGCTCATAAGTCCGTTATCGAGGGTGTATTTTCTGCCGATGATATCTCTATTCTTAGCGAGCAGTTCCAACTTTCTCCTGACATTGATATCCATACCATTACTCCTTCAGGCTTGCGCCTTTTGTTTTATGGTCTTATCTTATCTATCGGATATTAATACGAAGTCAAAACGCAATTAAGATAATCTCATTTATTGATTAAGAAAAGTTAAATAAGGTTCTCGAGTCTTTTGATAGGATCCTTTATCTCATATTCGAACTGATTCTGCATATATTGAGTAGTGAATCTGCGAAGTTCATCCTGTAATACTTCATTTAAAGTAACGTTAAAAACCTCAGCGGGACGGCATGAAGCAAAGAAATTAAGGGCCTTTAAGCCTGCAGCTGAGATCTTGAACAGGCCCTGCTGACTATATGGCGAAATACGTGAATCCTCAGTGCTGATATAGTAATACATTTGCCCGTCTTCAGTCTCATAAACAGATGCAAATCCGAGATCTATAAGGATCCTCCAGTTAAAGGCACAATAGATCTCGGCATATCTTTCAGGAAACTTACCGAGAGCATAAAAAGCATAGACACAAAGCTCATAGGCAAGATGTGAGTTTTCCGTTTGAAAGATGGATTCATTCAGGATATTGGAGATATGTCCCGCTACTGCCATTGCTTCAAGCGAACCCATTATGCCAGCATTGCTTTCGATGATCGAACCTTCTTTCAGGTAATTGAAATTTCCGGAAGGATTGACCACCAGATCACAGAGCGAAAACGGAACTGATGCGAAAGCATTCTTACTGTTCTTGGATGATACACCTTTGACGCAGATAGTCATGATACCGCGGTCAGCCGTCAGGACAGTGACCATACGGTCTTTTTCCTTGAATTCACGAGATCTGAGGATCAAACCTCTGACACTGATCGGATCAGATGCCATCCTTCTCGTCGCCTTCAGACTGATAACCGTAATCCTTGAGGAGGATCTCGCTATTCTTCCAGTCTTCCCTTACCTTAACGAAAAGGTCAAGGTATACCTTACAGCCGAGCATGCGCTCAATCTGCATCCTGGCGGATGTTCCGATACGCTTGATCATGGCACCGTTCTTACCGATGATGATACCCTTATGGGAATTACGCTCACAGATAACTGCAGCCTTTATGATGACCATCTCACGGTCATATTCATCTTTTGAATCATTCTTATACTTTTCTTCGAAAGTCTCGATCTCAACAGTTGCGCCGTGAGGGATCTCCTGATTCGTATAATGAAGGAGCTGCTCTCTTATAAGCTCCTTGGCGATCTCACGTTCTGTCTGATCCGTCATAAATTCCGAATCGAACATCCTCGGACCTTCGGGGAGAAGCTCAGCGAGCTTTTCCAGGAGAAGATCAACATTATCACCTGTCTTGGCACTTATGGGGATGATCTCTTTGAAATCATATTCCTTTGCATATGCCTGGATCAGCGGAAGAAGCGATTCCTTACTGATCTCGTCACTCTTATTAACTGCAAGGATGACCTTCTTATTATTCTCTTTACACCTTCTGATCAGATCGAGCTCAACTTCACCGAGAGTCTTGAATCTACCGTCTGCAATAAGAAGAACCGCATCTGCATTCTTTGCGCTGTAGAAAGAATTAGATACCATAATCTCACCTAGTCTCGAGCCGGGCTTATGTACACCGGGAGTATCAGTGAAGATTATCTGAGCATCGTCAGTATTATAGATCGATCTGATATTGGTCCTCGTAGTCTGAGGCTTATGAGATACGATAGCTACCTTCATGCCCGTGATGTAATTGATGAGCGAAGACTTACCGACGTTGGGACGACCGAGGAGCGCTACATAACCGACATGCTTACATATGGAACCTGCGGGATAAGCGATGAGATCTACTTTCTCATCCTTGTGATCGGTGATCTCGGAATCATCCTCTGAGATAGCAAGACCGATTTCCTCCATAAGACTTCTCTGCAGAGCACGCATCTTCTTCTCATCTCGCTCTTCGATGTGGTCATAGCCCACAAGATGAAGGAGAGAATGAGCGATAAGGAAAGCTATTTCACGTTCATTGGAATGACCATATTCGTCTGCATGCTCATAAGCTACTTCGGGGCAGACAAGGATATCACCCATATTAAGAACGCGATTACCGTTCTCATCAAACTCAAATTCGGAAGGATCGAGCTCGGTCTCAAGCTTTCCTTCATACATCTCGAGCATAGGATATGAAAGAACATCAGTAACGGAATCGATATCACGAGTCCTCATATTGAGGTCCTTGATATCATCCTTAGTCACGTAAGTAAGTGTCGCATATGAATCTGAGACAAGATGCCTCATAGAGATATCGATATATCCCTTATCCGCATCAAATACAAGATCTGCCAACTTCTGAGCGTAGTCGGCGTATTTCTTGAGGTCTTCTTCCTTTATAAAGTTACTTTCGTCTGTAATCTTGATGATCATTCGGGGTACTGTATCCTTTCGTGGAAGACTCCTGCATAAACCTGCTTAAAAGCGACGATGATCTTCTCGATATCGTCGAAAGAAAGGCCTGATGCAATGAGCTGATCCTGATCTATCTTAGCCTTGATGAGCTTTCTGATGCAGGATTCGATGGAATCGAGGTCTTCGAGCTTCATGGATCTGATAGCAGCCTCACATGTATCTGCGATCATGACTACTGCAGATTCCTTGGATGAAGGAATATGACCTCTGTATTTGAACTTCTCGACATCGGGAGCAGGAGCGCCTGTCTCTTCTGCGAGCTTTACTGCTTTGTTGTAGAAATATCCGGGATAAGTCGTACCGTGATGCTCATCGATTATCTTTACGATAGAATCCGGAAGTCTGTACTTATGAGCGAGCTTAACACCGTCCTCGGGATGTTTTGTAAGGATCGCTACACTCTCCTCGATAGAGATGTCATCATGAGGATTAACGCCTTCTGCCTGATTCTCGGTAAAGTACTTGGGATTCTCTAGTTTACCGATATCGTGATAGTAAGCGGCAACTTTACAAAGAAGTGCGTCGGCACCTATGGCTTCGGCAGCTGAGTCGGCAAGATTTGCAACCATCATCGAATGATGATAAGTACCGGATGCTTCGATGAAGAGCTTCTTGAGCAAAGGATGACCGGGCTGTGAGAGCTCGATGAGCCTTACGGGAGACACCGAATTCGATACGAGATCATAGATAGGCATAAGACCGATCGCGATGATTATCGAGAATGCTGCGGATACCCCGGTCCATACGAGTGATTCGATAAATACACTCTTGGTGGCACCGAGGAGCCAGTTATAGCAGAATGCTGCGAGCAGGCTGAAAAGGGCCGGCATGATGATCTGCGATGCACTGTTATAGGTGTGCTTCTTATTACCTGCCCAAGTCGAGCAGATGACGATACCTACAACGCTTACCAGGATGAACTCGGAATCGAAATTATAAAGCGGCCACATCATGAGCATCTCGGCCAAAGACAGGATTATGCCGGCTGAGATTCCCAGATAGGAAGCACATATCGTTGTAAAGAATAGGGTTGCGATAATAAGCGTAGACATATCTGCCAGATAAACTGATGCCGCGATGGGAATGATAAATGTAACGACAAGAGCATATGTGATCCTCATGTCGTTAAAGTCATTCTTATGCATCGTGAGCATATAGACTGTCATTACGAGAGCTATGGCAACTTCATATACCGCGATCCTGGAAAGTATTATCGCATCAAAAGATTCATTTCTAATGAGCTCAAGATCAACGAGGTTCTGATATGTATGCTCAGTGATAACTTCGCCGGAGCTTATGATCTTAGTACCCTTATCGACGATGACCGGATCATTCTGAGCCGTAAGATACGCATTTTCAGCAGCCTGAGCAGTAGCATCAGCATCATAGATGGTATTCGGAGTCAGGAGAAGGTTAAGGATATTCTCCATTGAGCTTCCATATGATGCATATGAAGGATTAGTCTCTGCGAAAGAATTCACCTGCGTATCTATGGCATCACTTAATGAATCTGTATTAACATTATCCATCATGATGATCTCGGAGATGCTGACACATCTGTCCTCGATAAGATTAAATGCGGATGAGCTCATCGACATGAACGTATGAAGGTCATTATCACTGGGAACTACTCCGACTAAAGTCTCGAGATTAGTCTTAAGAGAGTTATATTCCTCGTCAAAGTTCTCGACGGGCAGACCGTCCTCACCGATCCTGAGTTCACGAGTCTGTCTTACGAGAGTAAAGAAATTCTGTACTGTTTCGATATTCTCATCAGACATGCTGTCCGATCTGATCTCTATTGCCCTAACGGAACTTCTTGCAAGTATTGCATTATATTCGGTCTGGTATGTATCAACAAAGCTTCTGGGTGCATAGATATCCGTATTACAGACTGAACCTACCGAAAGGTTATAACTTACAGGCCTGTAACCGTAGAAAACGATCAGGATGATAATGAGCGTCGTCAATATCAATATCATTATCTGCTGGAATCTTATTCCGAAGCTGCGCTTCATATCTTTCTCTCCCCCTCTTCGGCAGCATCATAAGCCGCTACGATCCTCTGAACGAGAGGATTCCTGACGATATCCGCGTTCTTCAGCGATACGATGCTGACGCCTTCCACTCCCTCAAGTATCTTCATGCAGTCATAAAGACCGCTTGTCATGCCTCTCGGCAGATCTATCTGTGTAAAGTCACCGCAGACGCAGGCACGGCAGTTAAGTCCGAGTCTCGTAAGGAACATCTTCATCTGCTCTGCGGTCGTATTCTGTGCTTCATCTAAGAGCACAAAGGCGTCATCGAGATTTCTTCCTCGCATAAATGCAAGAGGAGATACCTCAATAAGGCCTTTCTCATAATATCTGTCAAACATCTCCTGTCCGAGCAGTACAGAAAGTGCGTCATAGATAGGACGCATATACGGATTGACCTTCTCCTCGATATCACCCGGGAGGAATCCGAGCCTCTCACCTGCTTCTACTGCGGGCCTGGTAAGTATTATCCTGGAGACTTCTTTGTTCCTGAATGCCTTAACGGCCATGGCAACGCCGAGGAAAGTCTTTCCTGAACCGGCAGGGCCGCTGCATATAACGAGCTCATTTCTCGTAAGAGCATCCGTATAGAATCTCTGACCTAATGTCTTAGCCTTGATAGGACGTCCCGAAGGAGTCGTATAGATGACTTCATCGCCTACGCGCAAAAACTCACGAAGACCATTAGTCTTAGCAAGATAGATGATGTAATCGGTAAGTCTGGAATCAACATCTCCGCTCTTAGAGAGCTCAGCCATGGCTGAAACGGAAGAAGAAGCGCGAGTAAGATCCAGATTGTCGTCTCCTGTAAGGACAACGCAATCGCCGTCGATCTCAGCCTGCACGTTAAACGCTTCGGCAACCCTATCGATCAGGCCGCCGGCAGAGATATCCTTGATATTTGTACTTCCCACACGTTCTTCCATTGCTACTATTTTACCATATATCACAGCAAGACAAGCTTATCGAGCAAGTCTTTATAGTACTGAGGTATATCACTCGAGAATGAGATCCTCTCCCCTGTCCTCGGGTGATCGAATTCTATCGTCTGGCTGTGAAGGCACTGGCCGATAAGTCCGTAAGTCTTACGGCGAGGCGCATAGAGAGGATCAGCAACGACCGGATGTCCGATATAAGTCATATGAGATCTGATCTGATGCGTTCTTCCCGTTTCGAGAAGGAGCTTAAGATCTGTAGCTTCCGTATATCTGTTGACTACCTCAAAATGCGTGATCGAAGGCTTTCCGTTCTCGGTTACTACCATCTTTCTCCTGTCACCGTTAGCCCTGCCGATTGGAGCGTCTATAGTTCCCTTATCATGGGAAATGACTCCGTATACTACTGCTCTATACTGTCTTACGACTTCATGGCGTGCGATCATCTCCGCCATCTTAACGTGAGTCTCGTTATTCTTGACAGCTACCATCAGACCTGAAGTATCTTTATCGATCCTGTGAACGATACCTGGTCTTATTACGCCGTTGATATCCGAGAGCCTGCCGTCACAATGAGCAAGAAGAGCATTTACGAGAGTTCCTTCATGATGGCCGGCAGCAGGATGAACTACCATGCCCTGAGGCTTATTTATGATTATGAGGTCATCGTCTTCATATACGACATCAAGAGGAATATCCTCAGGCCTGGTATCAGTATCTACGACGGGAGGTATGTCGACCGTAACTTTGTCTCCGTCAGAGAGCTTATAGCCGTTCTTAGTGATGACCTTGCCGTTTACCGTAACCTTACCGTCTGAGATCAGGCCCGAAAAGTAAGATCTGGTATAAGAACCTTCTGCGGAATTACTGATAAAGGTATCGAGTCTTGAACCGTTTTCGTTACAGATAAACTCAAGCAGCATCAGCCTTTACCTCCGTTTGCTTCTCCTTTGAGAATGAATCAAGGAGTCGTTCCATCTTTCCCTTGCCGAAGATGATGATACCCATAAGAAGTATCGTAGCTACAACGGCACAGATGTCAGCGATATTAAATATCGGGAAAGTATAGCTTCCGAAATCAAATCTGATGAAATCGACTACAGACTTATAAGCAGCCCTGTCAATAAGGTTTCCGACTGCACCTGCGATAAAGAGCGAGATAGCAACACAGGTGATATTATCGTTGAGCTTAACGGCTTTTATGAGCACATAATACAAGATGACGGACATGATAAGTGAGATCACGGTAAGTACATATATACCCCATCCCTTATCCGCAAGGAAACTGAATGCGCTGCCTGTATTCCTTACATAGAAGAAAGAAAAGAATCCGTTTACGAAGACCTTTTGCTCGTAAAGCTCGAATCTGCTTACTATCGCCTTTTTACTTGCAAAATCAACTACAACCAGCAAAACAGCCAGTATAGTGAAGATCGAAAGTTTCTTTTTCTGATTATTATCCATTATCCTGCCCCTTATTCATATTCACAAAATCTGGTTATCGAGGAACATCTGCCGTCCTCTTCAATATCTGCGATCACTCCGCACATAAAAGCATCGCCGACAGCTGCTTCATACCTGCCGGGGAGCTTATCCTTGAGTCTTTTAAGCGAACAATCTATGTCCATTCCTATAACGGACTCGTAGCATCCGGTCATACCTGCATCGGTAATAAATCCGGTATAGCCTTTAAGTATCCTGTTATCTGCGGTCTGAACATGAGTATGAGTACCTGCTACGACCGACGCTCTGCCTGCACAATGATATCCGAAAGCATTCTTCTCGCTCGTAGCCTCAGCGTGAAAATCGATAAAGATGCTGTTTACGCCCTGGCTCTTAAGTACATCGATCAGCTCATCTGCCTTACCATAAGGATCACAACCGATTGGAGCAATATCCACCTGGCCTTCAAGATTTATTACACCAAGCTTATTATTTCCCTTCGTGATGATCGCATAATCCTTGCCGGGCCACTTGTCACTGACGTTAGAAGGCCTGACGACATTATCGTAATGATCGATATGGTAGAGGAAATCATGATTGGAGAAAGTGTGATTACCTAGTGTGATACAGTCAACACCGACTTTAAAGAGTGCATCGCAGATCTTATTGGATACACCGAGACCGTTAGCGGCATTCTCGGCATTTGCGATACAGATATCGATATTATTGGTACGGAGAAACTCAGGAAGGATATTCTCGATAATCCTCCTGCCCGGTAACGCAACGATATCACCTATGAAACAGATCCTCAAAAAGCCATTCCTCCAATTGTTTGACGTTAAATTTTACCATAAAGTGCCGTATAATGCACTTTTCTCAGCGAAATTAAAAGGTCGCCCTCTAAAAGAGAGCGACCTGAAATGAATAAACTGTTTACAGTACTACTTTATCAGTACATTCCGCCGGGTGCAGCGGGAGCTGCAGGCTCGGGTTCGGGAATATCAGTTACGAGTGCTTCTGTTGTAAGAAGTGTTGAAGATACGGATGCAGCGTTCTGAAGAGCGGAACGTGTAACCTTTGCGGGATCTACGATACCAACCTTGAACATATCAACATACTTATCGTTAAGAGCATCATAACCGATACCGGGCTTCTTGTTCTTGATATTCTCAGCGATAACGCTACCGTCAACACCTGCGTTTGTAGCGATCTGACGAACGGGCTCCTCAAGAGCTCTGAGAACGATTGCGATACCTGTCTTTACGTCACCCTCTGCATCATCAAGAAGAGCAGCAACTGCAGGGATAGCATTGATGAATGCTGTTCCGCCGCCGGGAACGATACCCTCTTCAACAGCTGCCTTTGTAGCTGCAAGAGCATCCTCGATACGAAGCTTCTTTTCCTTCATCTCAGTCTCTGTAGCAGCACCGACCTTAATAACGGCAACACCGCCGCTGAGCTTAGCGAGACGCTCGAGGAGCTTCTCCTTATCAAACTCTGATGTTGTCTCTTCGGACTGCTTTCTGATCTGATTAGCTCTAGCCTTGATTGCAGCCTTATCACCGTAACCGTCAACGATAACTGTGTTATCCTTTGTGATCTTAACCTGATGAGCACGACCGAGCTGATCAAGAGTAGTATCCTTGAGCTCTCTGCCGAGATCTGCAGTGATGACCTCACCTGCTGTAAGGATAGCGATATCCTCGAGCATAGCCTTTCTTCTGTCACCGTAGCCGGGAGCCTTGATACCGATACATGTGAATGTACCTCTGAGCTTATTAAGGATAAGAGTTGCAAGAGCATCACCCTCAATATCCTCTGCGATGATCAGGAGCTTTCCGCCGGACTGAGCGATGGGCTCAAGTACGGGAAGGATATCCTGGATATTTGTGATCTTCTTATCTGTGATAAGGATATAAGGATCGTCGAGGACAGCTTCCATCTTATCCATATCTGTTGCCATGTAAGGAGAGATATAACCTCTGTCGAACTGCATACCTTCAACGACGTCGAGCTCTGTCTGCATGGACTTGCTCTCCTCGACAGTGATAACACCGTCAGAAGTAACCTTGTCCATAGCCTCAGAGATGAGCTGACCGATGAACTCATCGCCTGCTGAGATAGCGGCAACCTTAGCGATATCCTTAGTACCGTTTACCTTCTTAGCGCTTGCGAGAACCTCGGAAACAGCCTTATCAACTGCCATTGAGATACCCTTTCTAAGGATGATGGGGTTAGCACCTGCAGCGAGGTTCTTCATGCCCTCACGGATGATAGCCTGTGCAAGGAGTGTAGCTGTTGTCGTACCGTCACCTGCAACGTCATTTGTCTTAGAAGCAACTTCCTTAACGAGCTGAGCACCTGCATTCTCAAATCTGTCCTCGAGCTCGATCTCCTTAGCGATCGTAACACCGTCATTTGTGATAAGGGGTGCGCCGTATTTCTTATCGAGTACTACGTTTCTACCCTTAGGTCCGAGTGTTACCTTAACTGTGTTTGCAACCTTATTAACGCCTGCCTCAAGGGACTTTCTGGCGTCTTCGGCATACTTAATGTCTTTAGCCATCTTTCTATTCCTCCAATGATTTATTACTCAACGATAGCAAGGATGTCATCCTGGCGAACAACGATATACTCTTCGCCCTCGAGCTTTACAGTCGTACCTGCATAATCTCTGATGATGACCTTCTGTCCTTTTTTTACCTGCATCTTTATCTCGTTACCGTCTACGACTCCGCCGGGTCCGACCGCTATGATCTCTGCTACCTGAGGCTTCTCCTGAGAAGCTGAAGCAAGAACGATACCGCTCTTTGTTGTCTCTTCGGCCTGAAGCTTTTTGATTACTACCTTATCTGTCAAAGGTTTGATTGTCATATATATCGCCTCCACGCAAAATAAAAGTACTGTTAGCACTCAGCATATCCGAGTGCCAACAGTACTAATATAATTCTGACTAGTTTTTATGTCAATAATGAATATCAAAAAAAGTCAAAATGCCATACTATTACCTCAAAAGTTCCTCGATGGGAAGTGTATCGGGTGTCGGGCAAGAAGCAAGATCAGGCTCGCTGCCGATAGGATCTACGGGATCGAAATCAGTCTGCTCGCCGTAGAAGAATTCCTGTACGAAAGGAATATAGGCATTCCAGTTAGCTCTAATGCTCCATTCTCCGCCGTACATACCGCTGTTGTAGCAACCTTCGATGGGAAGCTGTATGTACTGGATCTCAGGATCCGAACCGAGTGTGGGAAGGAAATCAACAACATAGGATGTTGCCTCTTCCTCGGTTACGTTCGTTGAGATCATCTCAAGGATAGTTCCCATCGTAGAAAGCTTAGATGCTGCGGAAAGTCCCGTGAACTGATCAAGAAGGCTTCTCAATACCTCAACCTGTCTCTCGGATCTCTTGTAGTCACTGTCTACGTATCTGATTCGACCGTAAGCTACAGCCTGACGACCATTTACCCAGATATAACCTGTCTGGTTAACAGCCTGATCACCGTAACCGAGCTCATCAAGACACATGTTAAGGCCGTGGTCACCATAAACCTCAGCTGAAGAAGCATCAATATAGACACCTCCTACTGCATCGATAACATCTGCAAGGTTATAGAAATCTACATATGCAAAGCCTTCGATATCGATCCTGAGGCACTGCTCGATGGTTGCTTCAAGAAGCTCGGGGCCGCCGAGTGCCATTGCCGCATTGATCTTCTGATCTCTGTAGCCGGGGATGTGAGCATATGTATCTCTAGCGATCGAGATCATCTTGATCGTACCGGCTTCAGTATCAACGGATACGACCATATTAACGTCGGAGTTTCCTCTTTCAGCTCCTCTGGATCTGGAGTCAATACCGATAAGGAGGAAATTATGGATATGATCCTCATTAATGATCTCATGCTGTGTAGGCTGAGTAAGATCGGCGATCCTTACGGTATTACCACTCTCATCTACGATAGTACCCTGAGTCTCGACAACATTCATCTTGGAATACATGTGATGCTTGTACCAAAGAAGGAATCCGACACAGCCGATAAGGATACCGATGATTCCGAATACGACACCGAGGATGATCCTCTTCCTGAGCTTCTTCTTTCTTGTCTTTACATCCTTGAAGTCTGCATTATCAGCTTCATCCTTAATGGCGATGTGAGCAGGTCTTGATGCAGGCTTACCGAAAGTATCCTTCTTGGCATCACCGAAAGTAACTTCGTTCTTGATGCTGTTTACGGCGATAGTATCGCCCGATACATCTGATGCTGCATCCAGAGATGTCTCCTGAGGGAATCTGACCTCGGGTGCATTGCTGCCGGGTCTCTTGGCAGGAACATTAGATCTTGCGGATCCTCTTAATGATGCGAGCTGTTCCTTACTGATGAGTTCGCCGTTCTTGCTGTCCGGAAATTCAAAATCGCCGGGTCTTTTGTTGTTATTATCCATGAATAACCCTTTCTTCCTTTACTGTTTCTTTTTATCTTAGGAATCCTCGGGAAGCCCGTTGGGATTCTTAGTTTGCCAGTTCCAGCACGAAGAGCACATCTCTTCGATAGTTCTCTTTGCGACAAAGCCGAGTTGTTCTCTGGCCTTATCGGTCGATGCATAGCATACGGGAATATCACCTGCACGCCTGGGTCCGAATACATGCTTGATCTCGTGACCGCATGCTTTCTCGAAAGCGGCAACTGCCTCTTTGACAGAGGTTCCCTTACCCGTTCCAAGATTAAAGACGCTTACACTGTCGTCATGCGTTGCAACAAAATTCAAAGCTTTTACATGACCATCTGCAAGATCGCATACGTGGATGTAATCACGAAGACATGTTCCGTCCGGTGTATCGTAGTCATCTCCGAATATGGTAAGCTGCTCGAGAGTTCCTGCAGCGACCTTGGAGATATAGGGGAAAAGATTGTTGGGAATGCCCCTGGGATCTTCTCCGATAAGACCGCTCTCGTGTGCGCCGACGGGATTAAAGTAGCGAAGAAGACATACCTTAAGTCCGTCATAAGCCTTAGCGCAGTCTCTGAGAACCTGCTCGAGCATCCACTTCGTCCAACCGTAGGGATTGGTGCACATGCCGAGAGGGCTCTCTTCCGTAAAAGGAACGTCCTCGCTCTCACCGTAGACTGTTGCGGATGAACTGAATACGAGCTTATTGACGTTATACTCTTTCATAAGCTCAACAACAGTGAGCATACTGTTAATATTATTGGAATAATATTCGAGGGGCATGCGTACGGATTCGCCGACTGCCTTAAGACCGGCAAAGTGGATAACGCTGTCGATCTCATTTTCTTCGAATACCTTTCTGAGCTGCTCCTTATCGCAGCAATCTACTTTATAGAACTTGAATCTCTTTCCGGTGATAGTCTCAAGTCTGTTCAATACTTCTGTCTTGCTGTTTGCAAGATTATCTGCAATAACTACATCAAAACCGTTCTCATATAAAGAAATAACCGTATGAGAACCGATAAATCCCATTCCGCCTGTAACAAGAACTGCAGCCATCTGAGCACCTCCGTTATTTTTCACTCCATCTATTCTACCAATATGTTTCAAAATTCAAAATTGTTTATTTCATTCAACTTTTCACCATTTTGAGGCACGTATATAACGTTTATGATATAGAATTAGTACAAACGAAAATGATTAGTATATAAGGGAGTATTCTGCAAACATGGAAAAATTCATATATATTGCCGATGACGATGACAATATAAGAAATCTGCTCAAATCATTCCTCGAGAGAGAAGGCTATATCTGTACGGCGTTTCCTACGGGAGATGATCTCCTGAAGAAGTTCATTACCGATCCGTGCGATCTTATCATCCTTGATGTCATGATGCCCGGAAGAGACGGTTTCTTTATCTTGAGCGAACTTCGTAAGATAAGCAATGTTCCGATCATCATGCTCACGGCACGCGATTCCGATGCCGATTATATCGAAGGCTTGAACCTCGGAAGTGACGATTACTTCACCAAGCCCTTCTCACCCATCAAGCTCGTTACCAAGGTAAAATCCGTATTCAGAAGGCAGGAAGATGCTTCCGGTGATACATCACTTCCCGCTACTTCCGACGATGATCTCGTATATGCTGATATCAGCATCAACAGAAAGGCAAAGACAGCAACTCTCAAGGGTACCGATCTTCCCTTAACTCCTAATGAATATGCACTTCTTTCCTACCTCATCGTAAACCGCGACAGAGCTATTCCGAGAGCTGAGCTTCTTGATAAGATCTGGGGCTATGAGACAGAGATCGAGACACGAGTTGCCGATGATACGGTAAAGAGACTACGTAAGAAGCTTACCGATTCCGATGCTAAGATCACTACGGTTTGGGGTTACGGATTCCGTTTGTCCGTAAAGGATGAAGACAGTTCAGATGAAGCAAAGTAAGCAGTCTTTCAGGATCCCGATAGCTCTTTATATCTACTCTTCACTTATCATGGTGGCTCTTATCTCAGTTTCCATGATAGGTATATCTAACCAACTTATATTCAAATCATATATCAAGTATGAGTGTGATAAGCGTATCTCGAGTGCCGTACAGTCGTGTAAGCAGTTCGCGGAAGCTTTCGGCGAGCAGGTCAGTACGGAATCATTTACTCGTGACAGTCTCGTTAATTCGATCATCACATCTACTGATATCACAAACGATGCTTCAATAGTACTTATCGCAAGTGGCGTAGAAGAGAATGAGGCTTATACGGTTCTCTGGCCCAATGCTTCTTCTTCAGTTTCTCAGTTCTATCAGTCGAGCGATATACTGAAAACGATCCTCAGGGAGAACGGACTCGAGACAGATACTCCGACGCAGAAGGTCGATTATGACGAGCGCGAGATCTACTACAGATTCGTCCCCCTGGTATTCAAAGACCCCGAGACAAAGGAACTTGTACAGACTCCCCAGGATGAGTATTATCTCCTCTTCTACGTCGATTCCAGTAACTACTATTCATTCTATAATGCCATGCATATGGCTCTCTTAAGATCGATTGTATTTGCGGTCCTCGTTTCCGCGATCATCAGTATCATAGTTGCAAGTCCTCTCTACCTTTCGACACGAAAGCTCTCGCGCTTTGCCGCACGTATCGGTAAAGGCGATTTCAATAAGATCGACGGACATATCGTCAGCCGTGAACTCTCTGATCTTGGAGACATGATGAACTCGATGGCTACAAGACTCGAGAAATCCGATAAGGAACAGAAGACGTTCTTCCAGAATGCATCCCATGAGCTCAGGACACCTCTAATGTCAATTCAGGGATATGCCGAAGGTATCAAGTACGATATCTTTGACGACGAGAAAAAAGGTGAAGCCGTTGACATCATAATAAGCGAGACGACACGACTTTCGAACCTTGTTGAGAACCTCCTCTCTATCTCTAAGATGGACATGAGCAGGAGCGGTAACTTCGAGGTCAAGAAGCAAATGCTCGAGGTACGTGAGATCACGGAATCAGTCATCGATAAGGTCAGAGGCGGTTTCCTTCATGCAGGTAAAGAACTCATCAATAAGTTCGATATCGATGATGTCTATATCTATGCTAACGAGAGTGATATATTCCGTATGCTCGAGAATATCTTCTCCAACTGCCTGAGATATTGCGAGAACAGCGTTGTTTTTAAATGCACTTATGACTCCAAATACGTAATATTCGAGATCAGCGACGATGGTCCCGGTATCAGCGAGGAAGTACAAAAACACCTCTTCGAGAGATTTGCAAAAGGATCCGACGGTAAGCACGGTATCGGTCTTGCTCTTGCCGATTCGATCGCACAGGAACACGGCGGTTCTATCACTGCATCGAATAAAAGCGGCGAAGGGGAACACGGTGCGGTCTTCGAGATAAGGATACCTACGGCTAAATGCCGCGAGCAGTTATCTAAGCTCAATAACGAAACGGAAGACTGATATTTCCAAAAACAGACAATAAAAAAGACGGACCGCAGAAGTCCGTCTTTTTAGTCGGATGAATATACCTTATTTAGCAACATCTGTGGCACGTGTCTCACGTATAATGTTGACCTTGATCTGACCGGGGTAGTCAAGTTCGTCTTCGATCTTCTTGCAGATCTGACGAGCCTTGAGAACCATCTCGTCATCTCCCACCTTCTCGGGAGAAACAATTACACGGATCTCACGTCCTGCCTGGATAGCGTAACTCTTCTCAACACCGTCGAAGCTTGTAGCGATCTCCTCGAGTTTCTGTATTCGCTTAATATACGTCTCGAGATTCTCACGTCTTGCTCCGGGTCTTGCAGCAGAGATGGCATCAGCTGCAGCAACAAGACAGGCAACAGCCGTCTTTGCTTCAACATCGCCGTGGTGCGCTTCAATAGCATTGATGACTTCCTCATTCTCATGGTACTTCTTGGCAATATCGGCACCAAGCTCGATATGCGTACCTTCCTGTTCGAAGTCAACTGCTTTACCGATATCGTGCAGGAGTCCTGCTCTCTTGGCGAATGCTACGTCAAGACCGAGCTCACCGGCCATCATTGCCGCTATCCAGCTGACCTCAATGGAATGCTGGAGAACATTCTGACCAAAGCTCGTACGATATTTCAGTTTACCCAAAAGCTTTATTATCTCAGGGTGAAGGTTCATGACGCCTGTTTCATAGGCTGCTCTTTCACCTTCCTGCTTGATTGTCTGATTAATTTCCTTCCTGGCCTTGTTTGCCATCTCCTCGATCCTTGCCGGATGGATACGACCGTCCGTAACAAGCTTTTCGATGGTAAGTCTTGCGATCTCACGTCTGATGGGATCAAAAGACGAAAGGATTACCGCTTCCGGAGTATCGTCGATGATAAGATCGACGCCGGTGATGGTCTCGATGGCACGGATATTACGTCCCTCTCGACCGATGATCCTTCCCTTCATTTCGTCGTTAGGAAGGTTAACAACAGATACGGTTGCTTCTGAAACATAATCAGATGCGTATCTCTGGATTGAAGTAACGATGATGTCCTTCGCGATCCTGTCAGCATCCTGCTTAGTTTTCTCTTCCATCTGCTTGAGCATGGTAGCCATGTCATGACTGTACTCTCTCTCTGCGGCCTCAAGAACCAGTGTCCTTGCTTCCTGGATAGAAAGTCCAGAAATGCTCTCAAGTTCCTTGGATTTCCTGAATTCCAGATCCTTGGTCCTGGCCTGCATCTCTGCGACATCCTGAAGCCTCTTATCGAGTTCTGCTCGCTTCTGTTCTGCGTTAGCAAGCATCTTATCGACATTGTCTTCCTTCTGCTCGAGCTTGTTTCTCTCTCTTGCAAGTTCCTGTCTCTTCTCTCTGACATCGTGCTCTAATTCAACACGAGCCTTAGAGATCTCTTCCTTCGCCTGCAAGAGGAGTTCTCTTTTGCGATTCTCGGCATCCTTCTGAGCGTCTGCAATAAGCTTGTTATTGTTTTCCTCAGCCTTTACTGCATCTTCCTGCAACTGCTTCTGCTGCGCAGATAATCCGCGCTTATAGTAAATCGTTACACAAACTGCACCTATAATTGCACCGAGAACCACTCCAATGATTAAAAATAACCACTGCATTGGGTACTCACCTCCAAATATTTAGTTGTCAAAGTTCAATTTAATGGGCTATCATAAGCCAAGAATTATTGTAAAAATAATATGATGATATGTCAAGGAGACCCAAATGCAATTTAACCTTACGGTAACAGATGAAGATAACGGTAAAGAGCTCCGGGACATAATGCGCGACAGGCTTCAGATGAGCCGCACGATGATCAAGAAAGTCAAGCTTTACGGCACTTTAGAGGTCAACGGCGAACACAGAAGGATAATCGATACCGTCGTAACCGGAGACAAGGTCTTTGCAGCATACGGGGACGAACAGGACAAGCTCAATACCGATCCGATGATACCGATCTTATACGAGGATGAGTATATTGCAGTTTGCGTTAAACCCGCAGGGATCGTTACCCATCCCTGCCATAATCATCTTGATGATTCTGTTCTTACAAGACTATCCGATAAGACACTTCACCCTGTCATGAGACTAGACCGCGAGACAAGCGGACTCATGGTAGTTGCAAAGAGCGGATATATCCATAATGCGATGATCAACATAAAGATCAGAAAGAAATACATCGCATGCTGTTACGGTATCTATCAGGAGGATTCTGGCACGATCGATCTTCCGATCAGGAGACGCCCTAATTCCGTCATGATCAGAGAGACTACTACACCTGATGATCCTGCCGGCAAGGAATGCACCACTCACTACAGGACTATATTGACCGATAAAAACGATAATATCTCCCTGGTTGAGTTCATCCTCGGTACAGGCAGATGCCATCAGATCAGAGTTCATTCTACCCAGATGGGTCATCCGTTGATCGGTGACGGACTATACGGACCGAACTCTATAGATAATCCCGATGATTCCTTCGATAACTCAAAGATACAGGACGAAAAGATCGGAAGACAGGCTCTTCACGCCTATAGTCTCGAGTTCGAGCATCCGATCAGTCATGAAAAGATGCACTTTATGTCCGATATTCCGGAAGATATGAGACGGCTGTTTCCCGAATACTCAGGAGAATTCTTCCACGAGCTTCTTAGCAAGGTCGACGGACTCGTCTGATTCGGTTCCTGACAGCAGCCTTGATACCTCAAGTATCTTCTTTTCTTCATCAAGACGCGTCACGGTAGCACTTGTACTGTCTTCAGCGGAATTCTTACTGATGAGGAAGTTATTATCACTTGCAGCTGCGATCTGCGAAGTATGAGTAACACACAAGACCTGATGGTCACGTGCGAGCATATGAAGCTTATTAGCTATAGCGGCAGAAGCTTTTCCGGAGACACCTGTATCGATCTCGTCAAAGATCAAAGTAGGAACAGTATCAGCATTAGAAAGGATACATTTGATCGCGAGCATTATCCTGGATGCCTCACCGCCTGAAGCAGTAGCCGCAAGGCTCTTAGAGTCTTCGCCCGGGTTAGCCGTGAACATGAATACGATATCGTCTATTCCGTGAGCTGAGAAGAATCTGTCCTTATTACGCCTTATGAAATCAACACTGAACTTCGCTCTCGGCATCTCAAGGTCCTTAAGCTGCTCTGTTATCTCGAACGAAAGTCTCTCAGCGCGTTTCCTGCGCTCGAACGTCAGTCTTTCAGCCGCATCAAGAAGTTCGGCTTCTGCCTTAGCTCTCTCCTTTCGAAGAACCGCGAGCATCTCACCGCTCTCCTTCAGGTCATTAAGTTCATCCTCAGCCTTGAATCTGAAACTGTTGAGTTCATCTACGGTAGTGCACGAATATTTAGCTTTAAGGTCATAAAGAAGGCCGAGCCTCTTAGTTACAGCATCTGCCTGCTCCTGGCTGAAAGATGAGCTCTGAGCTATATCGCTGAGTTCCGCAGAGACATTCTCGGCATCTGCCAGAAGCGATCTGAGCTTATCCGCGATATCCTTATATTCATCATCATTATTCGCAAGTTTTTCGATCGACGATGCGCAAGTCTTTATGCGGTCGATAACATTATATCCGCTGCCGTCTTCAGAATTTATCAGTTCGTCTGCTTCAGAAAGAATCGAAGCATTCTTCTCGAGCATCTTGAACCTTCTGTTCTCGGATGTGAGTTTATCCTCTTCATCTTGAGCGAAAGATGCATCAGAGATCTCCTTGACAGCATTGATCAGATATTCCTTTCGTGCATCCATGGAGCCCGGCATCGCCGAAAGCCTTCTGATATCGAGAACAATCTCTTTATACTTCGAAAGAAGCTTCTCATAGGAAGATATAAATGGCAGAAGATCTGCACCGCCGAATCTGTCGAGAAGGTCTACGTGAGAAGATTCATCAAAGATCTTCTGCGTATCATGCTGTCCGTGGATATTTACGAGGAAAGCACTTATAGCTTTTAATACAGCTAGAACGACTGTCCTGCCGTTGACCCTTGCGATGCTCTTTCCGTCTCTTGAGATACGCCTGCTTATGATGAGCTGGTCATCCTCTATATCAATGCCGCTGTCGTTTAATATCTCTAAGAGCTGAGAGTTATCAAGCCCCGATATATCGAAGACAGCCTCAACATATGCGGTGTCCTCCCCCGTCCTTATCAGGTTCTTGGAAGCCTTACCGCCGAGTATAAGATCGATGGCATCTATAAGGAGAGATTTACCTGCACCTGTTTCACCTGAGATCGCATTAAGACCGCCCCCGGGTTCGAGGACGGCACCTGAGATAACTGCAAAATTGTTGATCTCGAGTCTTATCAGCATATTACTCTTCTGAAGCCTGTATACCGTTATTCATCATATCGTCGATAGTCGCGACGAGAGCGGAAGCTTCCTCGGTACCCGGAGCAGCAACGAATACAGTATCATCACCTGCTATAGTACCGACAACATACTGAAGATGCATCGAATCGAGCGCCGAAGCCGCAGCCTGAGCCATTCCGGGCAATGTCTTTATGACTACCATATTCATCGCACTCTTACATGAGATAAGAGAATTGGAAAAAACATTAAGAAGTCTCCCGGGAGCGATATCGCCCGTCCTGTCGAGGACTGCATATTTAGAGTTACCGTTAGGGAGCGTGACCTTGATGATACCAAGTTCCTTGATATCTCTCGAGCACGTAGCCTGAGTTACGGTAAATCCACTGTTCTTCATTCTTGAAGTCAGTTCATCCTGTGTAGAAATATCATGCTCTTTGATGAGCTTTATTATCATTTCCTGCCTGTCATTCTTGGCTGTTCTCATAGAAGCTACCCCTTGCTACTATCTTACGTCTTACATTCTGGAAGAATCCCGTATAACCGAGATCTACCGTCTTCACCTTCTGAGGATGCTTTTTGATCTTGAGCACATCATAAGGTGAAAGCGTCGGAAAATCGTGTCCGTCAGGGCTTACGATCGGTACCGTTTCAAAATTGCCGAGCCTTATCTCGACTTCACTCTCAGGACCGATAACATAAGTTGTGCTCTGAAGCGTATGCGGGCACAAAGGAGTGATGATTATATTATCCATTCCGGGCATCAGGAGCGGTCCTCCTGCTGCGAGCGTATATGCCGTAGAACCTGTTGGTGTTGCAACAACCAGACCGTCACCGTAAAACCGCTCGACTCTTTCGTGATCGATATAAAGGCTGAGCTTTACGATATGAGGCTTATCACCTCTTAATACGGCTACATCATTAAGACAGATGTCCGAGCCCTTAAGGTTACCCTGGCTGTCATGAAGTTCTGCGGATAACTGCATCCTTTCGATGATCCTATATCTGCCTTCGGAGATCCTCGAGATTGCATCCTCCATGGAATCCTCGGTTATCTGTGTCAGGAAACCGATACTGCCCTTGTTGACGCCCACGAAAGGAACACCTAGGTCACGATAATCGGAAATGACTCCAAGGAATGTACCGTCACCACCGATCGTGAAAATAATGTCGCAGTCTGCAAATCCGCCGAACTCTACGCCACCCATCCTTCCGATGGCAGTATCTTTCATATATTCTCTGAATACGGGAACGTGACCGTGATTAAGCATCACAGATGCAAGTTCCTGAGCTACTTCATAGCCGATATCCCTGGTCTTATTCGCATGAATTCCGAAACGCATAATACTGCACCTCCGCATGTATTATTTAATCATTATTCTGAATAAAAATACAGATTAACTTTTGAGATCGTCGTATATCCTTGCCGAGATACTCTCCGCATCAAGTCCTGCCTGCTTGAGCTGCTGGGCTACGCTTCCGGCTCTGATCATGGGTGTTGTTACCGCAAATACCCTTACGTTTATAGCAGGGTCCTTCGAGGATACAAGGTTACAGAGCATCTCACCCATACCGCCGCTCATGACACCTTCTTCGACCGTATAAATCTTATTGACCTTCGTGATCGCCAGGATCTCATCAACCGGCAGAGGGTTCACCAGAGTCAAGCTTATATGCTTACCCTTAAGTCCCTTAGACTTGAGATCATCTACTGCCATATCACACTGATATCCGATAGTACCGCATGAGACTATACAATAATCGTCACCTTCATCCTTGAGGACATGAGGCTTAAGAAGCTCGCTCTTTTCCTTGCTGAGCGGTCCCTGCTCCTCATAAGGCGACGATCCTCTGGGATATCTTATAGCGCATGGGCCCTTGCAGTCATTTACCGCATAATCCATGCAGAGCCTGAGTTCCGTATAGTCTCTGGGTGAAAGAAGTGTCATATTAGGAACGGAATTAAGATAAGTTATATCGTAGAGTCCGTTATGAGTATGACCGTCATTACCGACGAAGCCTGACCTGTCCACAGCGAAAACAACATGATTATTCATGAAGCATACATCGTGGATTATCTGATCATATGCACGCTGAAGGAAAGATGAATAGATAGCAACGACGGGGATGTAACCTGATACGGAAAGTCCGCCGGCCATAGTTACGGCATGTTCCTCTGCGATACCGCAATCAAAGAATCTCGTCGGGAACTTATTGGCAAACTTATCCATACCTGTTCCCTGTGCCATAGCGGCACTGATTCCGACAACATTCTTGTTCTTTGCTGCGACTTCGAGCATTGCCCCTGCGAAAGCAGATGTATATGTGAGCTTACTGGACTTTCCTACTCCGGTCTCACGATCGAAAGGACCGACGCCGTGATAGCTGGATGGTTCATTCTCCGCGAAAGAATAGCCCTTACCCTTCTTCGTACATACGTGAAGGAGTACCGGATGTCTTAAGTCCTTGACGGCATCCAGAGCTTTAATAAGGCTCTCTGTATCATGACCGTCGATAGGACCGTAATAGATAAGACCAAGATCCTCAAACATCGACGGAACCTGCTTATTGATAAGGAACCTGAAGAAGTTCTTGATCGCGATGATAAATCTGGTAATAGGCTTACCGATGACAGGCATATTCTTGACCAGGAAGTTCTCAGTCATCCTCTTAGCGGAGATATATCCGCTCGAGATACGAAGATTCTTGAGATATCTGGACATACCGCCTACATTCTTATCGATACTCATCTCATTATCATTAAGGATAACTATCATACGGGAGCCGGAATGACCTAGATCATTGATCGCTTCATATGCAAGGCCGCCAGTCATGGCGCCGTCACCTATTACTGCGATAACATATTCATCGGAACCGGAAAGATCCCTTGCTCTGGCCATACCGAGAGCAGCAGAAACAGATGTGCTGCTGTGACCCGTATCGAAAGCATCATAAGGACTCTCGGATCTTCTGGGAAATCCCGAGATACCGCCCTGCTGCCTTAATGTATCAAATCTGCTGAATCTTCCCGTAAGAAGCTTATACGAATAAGACTGATGTCCTACATCAAAGACGATCTTATCCTTTTTGTAATTAAATACGCTCAAAAGAGCGACAGTAAGCTCAACGCAGCCTAAATTAGATGCAAGATGACCGCCGTTCTTTGAAACAGTAGAGATGATCTTCTCGCGAAGTTCACCGCAAAGAGCCTTACGATCGGATGCATTTAAAGTATGAAGATAATCCGGTGTCAGATCATCATTTAGATATCTGTATTCCAAATCAGTAATCCCTCTCTGCCAAAAAATCTACAATTGTCTCAAGATCAGACGTATCATAGCCGAAGCTCTCGAGTCTTCTGAGCATCTGCTTACAGCCCGTAACTTCTTCATCGAGCTTGTTCTTTGCCTCTTCAAGACCAAGAAGCGTTACGAAAGTAGCCTTGCCGTCACGCTCATCCTTACCGACGGTCTTTCCGAGCTTCTCCTGATCTGCCATAACATCAAGTATGTCATCCTGGATCTGAAACATAAGACCTAAATGCTCGGAGAATTCCTGAATGATCGACTGGACATCGGGCGCAACGCCTGCAAGATAACAAGGAGTCACACAAGCAGCCGAAAGAAGCGCACCGGTCTTCTTCTCCTGAAGCTCATAGAGTGTATCAAGAGTGATCGTCTTGCCTTCTGAATCAAGATCGATGCTCTGACCGCCTATCATACCGCCGATACCCGCTTTCGCGGCTATCTGTCCAGCAGCTCTTATCTTTCTCATATCTCCTGAAAGGCATGCATCGAATAAGATCTCATATGCTCTGTTAAGGAGATTATCTCCGGCAAGAAGTGCTATACCCTCTCCGAAGGCCTTATGGCAAGTCGGCTTACCGCGTCTTAAGTCATCATTATCCATAGCCGGAAGATCGTCGTGGATAAGAGAATATGTATGAATCATCTCGAGAGCTTTCGCAAACGGAAGCACTTCGTCCGTATCGCAATCAAGCATAAGAGCAGTCACATACATAAGGCAGGGTCTGATCCTCTTGCCGCCTGCCATGAGACTATACAAAGAAGCCTTAACGGTGATATCGTCCTTAAGGCTCTCGGGAAATACATCAGTAAGTGAGGTTTCTATCCATTCGATCGAAGATTCTATGATCTCCTTTGCCGTTGCCATTGATCATTCCTCCTCGAAAGGCTCTTCTTCGAGAGTATCCTTATTTATCACGGATATCTTCTTCTCGACTTCGCTAAGCTTCTTATCACACTCTGAAGCGAGCTTTACGCCTCTTGTATAAAGTGCGAGCGAATCATCAAGTGATACGTTGCCGTTACTGAGCCTTTCAACTATCTTCTCGAGTTCTGCTACCGCATCCTCGTATACGAATTTTTCTTCACTCATTTATTGTCTCCCTCATTTCGGACTATATCTGTAATAAGTGCTTCTGCTCTACCGTCAGCAAGGACGATATCAATCGAGTCACCTTTCGTTATCTTATCGATCGAGGACAATGCTGCACCGTCGGATTCGATATAGGCATATCCTCTCTTAAGAACATTCATGGGTCCCAAATGCTCTATACTTTCAATTATACCTCTAAGACGGTATCTTTGTTCATCAGTCATGGCTTTTCCTGAAGCTATGAGCTGCTCCTTTATGTGATCAAGTTCCATCCTGAGCTTCTCGATATATACCATAGGCGAATATAGAGCTTTACTGTCGCGAAGTGCATCCAGCCTTCTTCTCCTGCTCTCAACATAATTGGTAAGCGACAGATTGAGCATACTCTTGAGCGCTGCGATACTACCGATAAGGTCATCATATCTGCCGATAACGAGCTCTGCTGCCGCAGTCGGCGTGGGAGCTCTAAGGTCTGCTACATAATCACAGATAGTATAGTCAGTCTCATGACCGACAGCCGAGATGACAGGAATATCACAATCATATATCTTACGCGCAAGAGTCTCATCATTAAATCCGAAGAGATCCTCGATGGATCCGCCTCCTCTGGCAATGATGATAACATCAACGTTCTTATTAGAGGAAAAGTAATCGATACCTTCACACACCTCACGGGCACAAGCCTCACCCTGTACGGCTGAAGGATATATCAGCAGATCATAATGAGGGTTACGTCTGTTCAATGTATTGATGATATCGTGGATAACAGCTCCGGCCGGAGAAGTTATAACACCGATACGCTCGGGCAATACGGGGATCCTAACCTTGTGCTCCGGCAGGAATAATCCTTCCTTGGAGAGTTTTTGGAAAAGGAGCTTCATCTGCTCGGCAAGGTCTCCCTTACCCTTTCTTGCCATGGCAAAACCCTTGATCTGATATTTTCCCGTAGGAGAATAGATCGTAGCTACACCCGTAAGAACGACCTGCATGCCGTTTTCGGGCGTGAAGTTCAGATTGGAAAGGTAATTACGGAACATGACACAGTTGATCTGTGATGTTTCATCCTTAAGAGAAAAGTAAGCATGTCCGCTCGATCTGTAGATCGTAAGATTGGTGATCTCTCCCGTGACAGAAAGTGAACTTAATCGCTCGTCAGAAGAAAGTACGCCGTCTGCATACTCATTCAGTTCTGTTACTGAGCTGAAACTATACATGAGTAAGCCCCTTAAAGGCTCTTCTCAAAACTGGAGAGCACTCCGTTAATGTAGGATGACGAATCCTCGGTTCCGTACTTCTTGGAAAGCCTTACAGCCTCGTTGATAGTAACACTTACGGGAATATCCTCACCGTTTTCTATCTCATATACGGCGGTCTCGAGAATAGCTCTGTCAAGCTTAGGTATCCTGTTGATAGTCCACTTCTTAAGGAAGGATGAGATCTTTGCATCAATGCTCTCACGATTATCCATAACACCCATAACAGTGCTTATGAAATAATCCTTATCATCTTCGATAGCGGGATTCTCATTCAGATAGATCTTGATCTGGTCAAGGATCTCCTCTGACCTGAAATCTGTCTGATAGATAAAGAAAACTATTGCCTCACGTGTCTCGATCCTGCTCATCTTACTCCTCCCGGCGGAAGTATCCTGTCAAGGAATTTCTTGAACTTGCTCATATCACTGAAGAGGAACGAGCCGACAAAGAAACCAACTGCCGTAAACAAAATAATAAATAACGTTTTAAAGAATCCGAATACGCAAATAAGTATTCCGATAATAAAGAATGCAAAAGCGCAAAGTGTTCCCGCTTTTGTATTCTGAAGCTTCTCGAAGATCTTAGAAAGAAGTCTTTCCATAAATTATCTTCCTTCTACCTTAGCAACGATAGGCTCTACTCTGCTTACCTTTACAAATACGTTTTCAACGATGATACCGGTATATCTCTCGATATCCTTCTTGACCTTTTCCTGTACCTTTGACATGGATGCAGGGATCTCCGTATTAGAATAAAGGACTGCATTTATATTGACCTTGATGGAACCGTTCTTAGCTGCGGTTACCCTGGCCTTAGCGCTCTTGATACCAACCTGAGCGGACTTTGCGGAATTAAGTGCAATGCTCTCGATAGCATCTGCTCCGATATCTACTGAACCGATATCGTTCTTACGAAGCTTTGTCTTATAGATCCTTCCGGAAGTAAGGAGTGTCGATATAGAAGTAACACAGCTTATAAGGATAACGAGAAGGATCGCAAGATAAATAAACTTGGTAGCAGGATCATTTACGATCGATGCTAACGGAGAAAGGATATCGGCAAAGATACCGTCATCGATAAGTGCATAGAGTAACACTATCGATAAGAGTGAGATGAATACGGAATATATGAACATCAATACTCTCATGAAACCGTTCATTGATCTTCTTCCTCCTGATCCTTGACTTCCTCCTGCGGCATTTCCCTGACGCCGCAGACGAATACGTCAACAGCCTCAACATCAAGACCCGTGAAGCGCTCAACATCGGATTTGACGCGTTCCTGGATCTCCCAAGCCACTTCAGGAATAATCTTACCATAAAAAACGACAGGATATACGGTAATGGATGTGATGTCATTCTGTGTCTGTCCGAAGACAACACGGACACCTTTACCCTCGTGTACAACTCCTGCCTTTTCCTTTAGAGCTACAGCAAAAGAAGGAACTAATTCAGCTACTCCGTCGATCTGAAGAGCAGCCTCAGCTGCATACTGGGCCACAAAGCCCTGCGTCATCGATCGATCGCCTTTTATCGATTCATTTACTGTATTTTCACTCATAAGGTACGCTCTTTGCTATAAAAATAGTGGTTCGGCGCAGCAAATACGCCGAACCACACAGATATACGAATTAAATTATGCTCTCTCGAGATACTCGCCTGTTCTTGTATCTACACGGATCTTCTCGTTCTGGTTAACGAAGAGAGGAACCTTAACGACAGCACCTGTCTCAAGTGTAGCATACTTGGAAGCGTTGTTAGCCGTATCACCCTTAACACCGGGCTCGCACTCTGTGATCTCGAGCTCAACTGTGATGGGAAGCTCAACGGAGAAGATCTCACCCTTATAAGAAAGAACCTTACAGATCATCTCTTCCTTAAGGAACTTGATAGCCTCACCGATAGACTCAGCGTGGATCGGGATCTGCTCATAGGACTCCTGGTCCATGAAGTAGTAGAGCTCACCGTCGGAATAGATATACTGCATATCTCTTCTGTCGAGCTGAGCCTGCTCAAACTTCTCGTTGGGGTTGAAAGATCTTTCAACTACTGAACCTGTCTTAACGTTCTTATACTTTGTTCTTACGAAAGCAGCTCCCTTACCGGGCTTAACATGCTGGAATTCAACTACCTGATAGACCTGGCTGTCCATCTCGAAGCACAATCCGTTTCTGAAGTCACCTGCACTGATCATAATAATCTCCTTTGTTTATGCACTATTAATATCATAGTTATTGACAATTAGATATTTTAATAAAAGAGTGCAAATACTGCAAGTATCTTATTTTAAGAGTTGATTATGCAATCTGTTCATTAAGTAAAGTATTAAGAAATGCTTAATTGTTGCTAATTTTCAGTAAAGTCTATTGATTTAAACTATAGTTATCGTTAAATTATATCCGAAGTAAAGAACAAGGGAGTCGATATCATGAAAAGAACCACCAAGACCATCATCGCATCACTACTCCTTGTTTCATCGATACTTATGGCTTCGTGCTCAAGGGATACCGCGGAGTCTTCTTCTACGGTACTCGGTGAATCAAGAGATACAACAAGTGAGACCACAATCGCTCAGGCTGATATGAAGACATCTTATTCCGATATCATGGGCGTATACTCTGAGACAGCTTATGTTAATCTCAATTCCGGATTGACGGTTTCCACACCCGAAGGATGGACACACCTCGATGAGGATGCTACATCCGAATTCTGGGGAAATGATACCCTCATCAGAAAGCCCGAAGATGAACTCGGATTCAATGATGTTGCTTACGAGTCGGTATGGAAGGCTGAAAACGGAGACAATATGTGCATCATGCTCATGTATGTTCCCGGCTGTTCCTCTGATGATTACAGCGCAGTTCTCAATACATCTGATTTCGAGACGGTAAAGCTCGGATCCAAGACAGTTACTATTACCTACTCCAACTATGAGGTTGACGGCACTGAGATCATCAACGCCAGGATCATCAATTACAATAATGATACGATGACCGTTATCACCATCAACTGCCTCACTCAGGATGGTATCGATGAAGTATTGAGCAAGATCGACTTCTCATGATGACTGACATAAAAATATTGTATTCAAAGGCACCGTTCATACGGTGCCTTTTTTGTACCCCGGGATCGATCTGAAGTATAATATACGTTACACAAGAAACTTCATTCGTTATAGATTGTACAAAACGTTGATTTTTAAATGCTTTTAAGAAACCAATAATGCATATACATAGATGGTTGTAAATCGGATTTAGTTTAAATATCAACTATTATTGTTTGAAATATATACGAATATCACATACTATGTAATTGATAAAAATGTGGGGAAACAATTAATGGACATTTCATATGGCGACATACTCGATCTGATCAAGACGTGCGAATGCTTCAGCGGTTCGATCAACGAATCTGAAGCTGCCAAGTCTATCGCATGTCAACTCGGGATAAGTAAGGTCGCTTATCGTATCTTCTCCGACGGTGTTCCGGGAGATTCACAGGTCATCTATTCCGCCGCTTCCGCGAAGCTCGGCGAAGAGTTTGATTACTCAAAAGAAACAACTGATACCAAGACTGTCGTCATCAGGATCTACAGATTCCCTGATGCGGAGCCTCTCGATGAATTATCCAAAGCACAATTCAATATTTTTGCAGAGACTGTCCTTAGCGGTGTCGCTGTTAAGAATCTTCAGAAATCTTATGATGATCTCTTCTACTTCGATCCCATGACAGGTATCCCCAATAAGACATTCTTCTTTAAGAAGCTCGCAGAGGCAATGGCAAACAACATTCAGGATCAATATGCCATCGTCTATTCCAATATCAAGAACTGTAAGGTCATGAACAAGCTCTTCGGCTATGAGACGACAGATATGATGCTCCGCGATTTCGCACAGGATATCAACGATCAGCTCGACCATAAGAACGGAGAATTCGTAGCAAGACTCGGCGGTGATAATTTCGTCATCATTGTTCTTAAGGATAACCTTACAAAGATCACGGAATTCATAAGAAAGGTCAAGGTCAATCTCGAGAACAACGGTGACCTTATCGAATATCAGATAACTGTTAACGCAGGCGTGGTCCTCATGACACCCGCTCACGATGATCCGGGAGTCGTTATGAGTGCGGCCAGTGTAACTGTTGCTCTTGCTAAGAGAACAAATTCCAAGGATATCATCTACTATAACGAGAATACCGATAATATCCTCAGCAATCAGCAGTCATATGTTGAAGAGATAAAGGCTGACCTCGATGCAGGCAATTTCCTTGTTTACTATCAGCCTATATTCCGTAACGATACCGAGCTCAATATCGCAGGAGCCGAGGCTCTCGTACGCTGGAGACGTCAGGGGCATATCGTTACACCCGAGTCATTTATCTCTGTAGCCGAGCAGAATAACCTCATATCGGACATAGATCTTTATGTTCTTGATACAGTGTGCTGTAAGCTCAAGCAGTGGATCAATGAAGGTATTAATGTTGTACCTATCTCCTTCAACTTCTCTCACTATGACCTTATCACTTCAGACATAACGGAAGACATCATAAGGATCGTAGATAATTACGATATCGATCATAGTCTTATTAATATCGAATTCACTGAGGCCGGATTCCACGAAGAGTACGAAGCGCTCGTCTTCGCTACTTCCAAGCTCAAGTCTACGGGTATCGCTGTTACTATCGATAATTACGGTAAGGGTTATTCTTCGATCAGACTCCTTCACGAGCTTGAGTGCGATTCAATAAAGATAAACTCTAATATCACTGTCAACAGCACACCCAAGAAAGATATCATTCTCGAGGGCCTTATAACTATGGCTAACAGATTGGGACTTGATGTTATCTCGACAGGTGTACAGTCTGAAGAAAGGATCGAAGAACTTAAGTCTTTCGGTTGTACTCTCTTCCAGACAGAAAAATACGAGAAGGCACTCTCTGAGAGATTCTTCGCGACTAAGCTCAAGAAGAACTAAGATAAGACCTATATCAATGAATGACTTTAAGGAATGTTCTCCTATGGATGGGGCACATTCCTTTTTCTCTTATTCCGGCATAATGATCTTTGGTGCCGTATCCCTTGTGCTTTGCAAATCCGTACCCGGGGTACACCTCATCCATCTCCTGCATGATATGGTCCCTTGTAACTTTTGCAAGGACTGAAGCCGCCGCGATCGAATCAGACTTTGCATCTCCCTTTATTATCGGTATGACTTCACAATCCGTACCTTCAAGCTTGACTGCATCGATCAGAAGAACATCAGGCTTATGACCATTGCTCTCGAGTTTCTTAACACACGTGAGCATTGCCTTTTTAGTGGCATTTAATATGTTGATCTCATCAATAGTCTGAGCATCGACTTCACATACCGCATAAGCAAGAGCTTTCTCCTTGATCTGTACGAAGAGTTCTTCTCTTTTCTTCTCGGAAAGCTTCTTGGAATCATCAAGGCCAAGGATCTTAACTTCAGGATCGAGGATACAAGCAGCCGCTACTACAGGGCCTGCAAGAGGGCCTCTTCCCGCTTCATCTATACCTGCAACGAGCTTAGCTCCCTTAGCGAAAGCTTCCTTCTCGTAAACATAGAGTGATTCATATTTTTCTTCGAGCTGTTCTAATGTAAGTCGTGCCATATATGTCTCCTTAGGATTCGGGCTTATCCGGACTTTCGAGAGTGATCCTTCCAATCCTTCCGGATCTCAAGTCATCAAGGAGGAGTCTTGCGAATCTCTCCTCATCAATCCTTCCGCCGCTCATAAGGCAACCTCTGCCCTTACCCATCGCAAGAAATCTGTCGTATTCATCGCCCATGGTATCAAGATAATCCTCAGCGATGTTATATCTTTCGCTCATACACTTAGGATAGAGCTTCCAGAGGAGATTACAAGTCTCATATGCAACTTCGAGCGTATCGGTAACTTCAGACTTGATCGCACCGGTTGCCGTAAGAACTAGCTGAGATCTCTTAGTCGCTATTTTAGGCCAGAGAACACCTGGCATGTCCATAAGATCAAGCTTACCTTCAGTCCTTATCCACTTAACATTTCTTGTAACGCCGGGTTTATTTCCCGTAACGGCAGCCTTTCGTCCCGCAATACCGTTTATGAGTGTCGACTTTCCGGTATTAGGGACACCTACGACAAGGACCTTGATAGTCTTCCCCTGCATACCCTTAGCCTTTGCCTTTTCAATAATATCTCCGCAGAGAACATCAGTTACGGAATAGAGCTTATCAAGTCCCTTCTTACGATTAGCTTCCATCGGGATAGCTGATATACCCTTATCCTTAAAGTAAGCTATCCACTTATCGGTCTGATCGGGATCAGCAAGGTCAGCTTTATTAAGTATCACGACTCTGGGCTTATTTCCGACGAGCTTATCAAGCTCGGGATTTCTGCTCGAGAAAGGGATCCTCGCATCACAGGTCTCGTAAACACAATCAACTTTCTTAAGATTCTCAACTGTCTCGTTCAATGCCTTACGCATATGACCCGGGAACCAGTTTATGCTCTTTATATCATCACTCATCTTATACTCCGAAATAAATAAACTTAGTAAAGTATAGCATACAAAAACCGCCTGCGTAAAAACGCAAGCGGTCTTGTTATCAAGCTTTGAAAAAACTTATCAGGACTTCTCGAGTGCGAGAGTTCTTGTTGTGATGTCGCAAACCTCAGAAGGTCCGTAGTACTGGATAGCACCGGGATATGTGAAGCATGTCTCAACAGCCCACTTCTCTCTGTTTGCCTCGAAGAACTTGAAGGGCTTGCCGTCGAGCTCAACAAGAGCCTTTCTGATAACGGGCTTGTCCTCACCGTTTCTTCTCTCCATGTTCATCATCTTTGTGATGGGCATACCGCCTGCAACCCACTCCTCAGCGGGCTTGGAGATATTTGATACCTTGGAAAGGTAACCTGTGAAACCATACTGGATGAGCATGAATGCGTTGAATCCGAGAGAGTAGCAGTAATCTGCATCGAAGTTTGAAGGGAATGCGCAACGTCCTTCGTAACCGAAGAAGTGATGCTGTGCACCGAACTTACCCTTATATGTGCCTGCTGCCTTTCTCTTAGCGAGCTCAGCCTTAACCATCTCGGAGAAGAGCTTCTCAGACTCGATGAGGGAAACCTGAACATTACCATGAGGATCTCTCTCAAGGAAGAGCTGCTGCTGGATGCCCTGAGGAAGGATGTCGAATACCTTGAAAGCATCAGCTGTAAGGCCGGCCTTGATGAAGTCATACTTAGCATTCCAGTCAGGAAGCGCATTGAACTGAGCTGTCTTCTCGCCTGCAAGGAGCTCGTTGATCTCAGCGATAAGAGCGGAGAACTCAGGTACGAACTCTACGATACCTTCGGGGATGATAGCAACACCGAAGTTCTCGCCGTTGTTGCCTCTCTTCTCAACTGCATCAGCGATGTAGTTTGTGATCTGTGCAAGAGACATCTTCTTAGCAGCAACTTCCTCACCGATAAGGCAGATGTTGGGCTGTGTCTCAAGTGCGCACTCAAGAGCAACGTGAGAAGCGGAACGACCCATAACCTTGATGAAGTGCCAGTACTTCTTAGCGGAGTTAGCGTCACGCTCGATGTTACCGATGAGCTCGGAATATGTCTTAGTAGCTGTATCGAAACCGAAAGAAGCCTCGATATCCTCGTTCTTGAGGTCACCGTCGATAGTCTTGGGACAACCGATAACCTGAACGCCTGTGTTGTTTGCAGCCATGTACTCAGCAAGAGTAGCAGCATTTGTGTTGGAGTCATCACCACCGATGATAACGATAGCTGTAAGTCCGTTCTTCTTTGCATTCTCAGCAACGATAGCGAACTGCTCCTTTGTCTCAAGCTTTGTTCTGCCGGAACCGATGATATCGAATCCGCCTGTATTTCTATATGCATCGATGAACTTGTCGTCAAATTCTACGTAGTCGTTCTTAAGAAGTCCGTCGGGACCGCCCTTGAAACCAAGGAGAACGTTCTCGCTGTTTGTAGCCTTAAGAGCATCATAAAGACCGGAGATAACGTTGTGTCCACCGGGAGCCTGTCCACCGGAAAGGATAACACCTACAACCTGCTTCTTAGCAGCAGATGTATTGGAACCCTTCTCGAAAGTGATCTCGGGCTTTCCGTATGTATTAGGGAAAAGTGCCTGGATCTTATCCTGATCAGCAACACTCTGTGTAGCAGCTCCTTCCTTAACGCAGATATCTGCGATACCGTTTCTGAGCATACCCGGAAGCTTGGGCTGATACTCATATCTTGCTTTCTGAAGTGGTGAAAGATTCATATTCGACTCCTTTATTTATATTAATAATATATTCAGCACTAAAATGCTAAATCATAACGGTATCAAAGTAAATAGGAATTTTGTGATATTTTTGTCGTAAAAACGAGAAAAGAGGTTGTCTTTACGACAACCTCTTTCTTAAGCGAATCTAACGCGTCTAATTGAAAATCAGAGCTTCTCCTGAATCCTGGCAGCCTTACCCTGACGATCACGAAGGTAATAAAGCTTAGCTCTTCTGACGCGACCCTTACGTACGATTTCGATCTTCTCAATCTTGGGAGAATGTACGGGAAGAATACGCTCGACACCTACGCCGTAAGAAATACGACGAATTGTCATGGTCTCGGAAATTCCGCCGCCCTTACGAGCAATAACATATCCTTCGAATACCTGGATACGCTCACGGTTTCCCTCCTTGATCTTAAGGTGAGCCTTTACGTAATCACCGATCTCGATCTCGGAATAGTCATTTCTGAGATTCTCGCTCTCAACAACTTTAACCAAATCCATCTTGAGTTCCTCCTTATCTGGTAGATGTTCGTGCCTCGTACGGACAGAGGACCATCCCAATTAACAACTATAGAAGAATATCATAACGATTTCTTCAAGGCAAGTATTTTTTGCCAATCTTCCTCAGAAATACTGAGTTTTTCAAACATGTCAGGTCTTTTCTGCATCGTTTCGATATAAGACATGATCCTGTTATAGTCCCTGATCTTCTTAAGATCGCCTGAAAGCAGTACTTCAGGGACCTTTATGTCATGCCAGGTATCGGGCTTTGTATACTGCGGAGCTTCGAGTGTACCCTCCATGTGCGACTCATTGGAATATGCTTCCTGATTAGGAAGAACACCCTCGATCATCCTCGATACCGAATCAATGATAACGCACGCAGCAAGTTCTCCGCCGGTAAGAACATAATCACCGATCGAGATCTCTTCATCGCATATCTCATCTATAACTCGGGAATCAATACCTTCGTAATGTCCGCAGATGATGCAGAGATGATCATTTTTCGAAAGCTCGATGACCTTCCGCTGATCGAGCACATTACCCTTGGGACTTACGTATACGGTGTAGGGCTTCTTTCCTGCCTTATCACAGAGTTCTTTCCATGAATCATATACGGGATCGCACTGCATGAGCATGCCGGTGCCGCCGCCATAGAGAGTATCATCTACCTTGCCGTAATCATTTATCGCGTGATCCCTAATATCACAGGCATCCAATGATATGATACCTTTCTCTATAGCTCGTCCCGTTATGCTCTTATCAAGAAAAGAAGTTACCTGATCGGGAAATAATGTCAGCACCGAGAATCTCATTCGTAGATCTCATACAACCCGTCGGGAAGTATAACTTTCATGATTCCCTGCTCTATATCAGTCTCGATACAGATGGTCTTGAGGAAAGGTATCTGAAGATCCTTCTTTCCCTTTCTCTTAACACTCAGGATATGGTGACCGGCGCCTGTCTCATAGACATCATCGATCTTACCGAGTTCACCGAGCTTTTCGTCTATGACACTAAGACCGATAAGGTCAACGATAAAGAACTCACCCTTAGGAAGCTTGACGGCATCGTCTCTGTCGACGGCTACCAGAAGTCCTTTAAGGAGCAACGCCTTATCGCGGTCATCACAGCCTTCGAATGTGACTAGAGCATTCTCCCTGTCGACCCTCGAAGACTTTACGGACATTTCCTGCTTAACAGTACCGTTATCCGTAACCAGATAACATTTTTTCAGCTTAGTAAAACGGCGCACATTATCGGTGATCGGGAAGACTTTTACCTCGCCCCTTACACCGTGTGCGCCGATAACTTTACCGATTATGATGCGGTCGTTGATCATCCTACGATATCAACAACTACGCGCTTACCAGTCTTGAGATACTTAGCCTTCATGATAGAACGGATAGCCTGTGCTCTCTTACCGTTCTTACCGATGATCTTGCCCATATCGTCAGGAGCTACGGAAAGCTCAAAGATCACTGTATTTCCACGCTCAGTCTTCTTAACGTTGACTTCGTCGGGATTATTTACAAGTGACTTTGCCATGTAAACTAAAAGATCACTCATTATCATTAACCTCAGATGATGCCCTGCTTCTTAAGAAGAGCGCGTACTGTATCAGTAGGCTGAGCGCCGTTACCGATCCACTTCTTAGCTGCCTCTGCGTCGATCTTAACCTCTGCGGGCTCTGTAAGAGGATTATATGTACCGATCTCCTCGATGAATCTACCGTCTCTGGGATAACGTGAATCAGCAACAACTACTCTGTAGAAAGGAGCCTTCTTCTTACCCATTCTTCTCAAACGAATCTTAACTGCCATTGTCTTTTCCTCCAAAAAGTTTTTTGTTTTAATGCTTTGTTGTTTATATCTATTAGCCGAATGGCTTCGGCGTAATATTCTTATTGTTATCAGAAGAACTTACCTTTTCTTCCGAAGCCGCCCATTCCGCCAAGGCGACCCATACCGCCAAAGCCCTTAGGCATCTTGAAGCCGCCCTTACCGAACTGCTTCATCATCTTAGCAGTCTGCTCGAACTGCTTCATGAGCTGGTTTACGTCCTGTACCGTAGTACCGGAACCTGCTGCGATCCTCTTTCTTCTGCTGGCATTGAGGAGATTGGGATTTTTTCTCTCCTTCTTTGTCATGGATCTGATGATAGCCATGTTCTTGTCGATAACTGCATCTGATCCTTCGAGCTGATCCTCACTTACCTTGCCGGAAACTCCGGGAAGCATTCCGAGGATATCCTTCATGGAACCCATGTTCTTCATCTGCTCGAACTGATTAAGAAGATCATCAAGGTTATACTGATTGCTCATCATCCTCTCAAGGGACTTTGAAGCAGCTTCTTCATCGATATTGGCAGATGCCTTCTCGATAAGCGACATAACGTCACCCATTCCGAGGATCCTGTCAGCCATTCTGTTGGGATAGAACTGCTCGATAGCGTCAGTCTTCTCACCTACGCAGATATACTTGATGGGCTTTCCCGTCATCTTTCTGATCGAAAGAGCAGCACCGCCTCTGGCATCACCGTCGAGCTTTGTCATGATAAAGCCGTCCATGCCGATAGCATTTTCGAAGCTCTGAGCTACGTTAACGGCTTCCTGACCGATCATCGCATCAACTACAAGGAGCTTCTCGTCAGGATCAACTGCATCATTGAGAGCCTTAAGCTCAGCCATCATCTCATCATCTACGACGGTACGACCGGCGGTATCGACGATAAGATAATTGCAGAGCATATACTTAGCCTTATCCATCGCATCCTTTGCGATCTTAACGGCATCCTTCTCATCGACATCGATATAAGAAGGGATATTATTGCTGTCAGCTAATACCTTGAGCTGTTCTGCAGCAGCGGGTCTGTGAACGTCAACAGAAGCGACCATGGGCTTCTTGCCGTCCTTCTTAAGGATGTTAGCGAGCTTAACGGCGGTAGTCGTCTTACCTGCACCCTGAAGACCGTAAAGGATGATTACCGTAAATCCCGAAGGTGATATAGCGATCTTTTCTTCACCCGAGCCGAGGAGCTCAACGAGAGATTCGTGAACGATCTTTACGATCTGCTGTCCGGGAGTGAAGCTGCCTTCGATATCGGCATTCTTACACTTCTCGGTCATATCTGCAACGAAAGACTTAACTACCGAATAGTTAACGTCAGCCTCGAGGAGAGCCATACGGATCTCTCTCATCATATCCTTTATATCCTGATCGGTAACGCGTGCCTTGCCGCGCATTGCCTTGGTTATATTCTGAAGTTTTGTCGAAAGACTCTCAAACATCAATTATCTCCGTATCAGCCTTCTATTTCCTGTCTTAAGTCCAAAAGGACTTTCTTTGCCTCAGCATATTCGCCGTTATCGATGAGCTCTACGGCTTCCTCGACCGACTTTTTCTGCTCAGAGAACCTCGCTACCAATCCCAGCTTTTCCTCATAGGACTTGAGTTGTTGCAACGCTCTCTTAACAGTGTCATGTGCGCCCTGCCTGCTGATATTGCTCGCATCCGCTATCTCCGAAAATGACAGATCGTCATTAAGATAGAGATCGAGCGCATCACGCATCTTTTCGGTCAGGAGATTGCCGTAAAAATCCAGGAGCAAAAGATCTTCTAATGATTTCACGACATAGTCCTCCCCTGATGCGCATGAGCACACCTGAGCATATTACATTTAACGTGAGTGATTGTCAAGTCTTTTTACTTGTCAGTCAAAGAATTATGTTCGCCGTCCCTGTTACGAAGAACATAATAACCTCTCTTGAGTCCGTATTCGGGGCTGTTAAGGTAAAGAGAAGTGTCTATCTTATCGGTAGGAACTCTGGTAGCCTTAAGCTCATTCCATCTGTCTCTACCGGTAGTTTTTGAAACATACATGGCCATATCTGCAAGATTGACATGCTGGTGAAGATCGAATACATGCTCTGCATTCTCATAGAAAGGATAATCAACAAATCCGATGGAGCATGTAACGTCCCTGCCCTTAAGACCCGAAGTATCCTCTACTCTGATATTATCCCTGAACTTCTGATTGATGAGTTCTGCGAGATCAGAGAAGTCATATGGGTACTTTGCCAGATAGATGACAACGAATTCCTCACCGCCGTTTCTGACGACTACACCTGAATCACCAACTGTCTCACGGAGGAGCTTACCGACACTCTTGAGGATCTTGTCACCCATTGCATGACCATAGACGTCGTTTACGTTCTTAAAGTGGTCGATATCGATCATGAAGATACCGTAAACATCATCACCGTAATGCTGGATCTTAGTCTTTCCCCTTCTGGCATATTTCATCTGGGTATTCATGTAACTCGTGAGCTTATGAGAAAAATACTTCCTGTTAAAACATCCGGTAAGTTCATCAAGATACTTCTCTACAGATGCCGTATCAACATAGAACCTGACCTGATCAGTCCATGAGATGGGGCTAGAAGGATCCCTGAAAGGCTGGCTCATCTTGCCTGAGATAAAGTAATCCGAAAGCTCGGTCTTAGCCATCTCGGAAAGCTCAGTCTTAAAGTCCTTAACGGGCCTGTTGATTATCTTATCGTAGAGCTTGACGATCAGATATGTGATCACGAAAGTGGAAGCACATGTATAAAGGATAAAGAACCAAAAGAGCGATGACTGCTCTCGGCTCATTTCCCAAACAAGGAGAGTGATCTTCTGCTCCATAAATCCTGATGCGATAAAGAATCCAAGGAGATTCATCAGGACATTAACTGCAAATACGATGGAACCGACAAACAAGACAGCATCAAAAATGCTGCTCCATGTACCGCTGTTACGCAAGCGGTGATATGTCTTCTTTATATAAGTTCCTGCTTCCTGCATAAGTCCTCCCATCAGAACGCCTAAATTTTAGCATCTCAAACGCGGTCAATAGCGGAGCACGTGTAAACAAATTATTAACAGTAAAAAGACACACCCGCATAAGCGAATGTGTCTTAAAAAACCTTAAACAAATGATAAGAAATCAAACCTTGAGTTCGACGTCTTCAACCTTAAGATCATCAGCATGTGATGCAAGTACGGGCTTGATAGCTTCCTCGATAAAAGTTGTTACCTGCTCAGGGCATCTGCCGATATAGAGCTTGGGATCAAGGAGAGATTCAAGAGATTCTCTGTCGAGTCCGAACTCGGGATCATCAACGATAATATCAAGAAGATTATTGGGCTTACCCTCTACCTTGACTGTCTTACCTGCTTCCATGGAAGCAACGCGGATCTTCTCGTGAAGAGCCTGACGGTCGCCGCCTCTCTTAACAGCCTCCATCATGATATTCTCAGTAGCCATGAAAGGAAGTTCGTTCATGATATGCTGGTGGATCATGTTGGGATATACAACGATACCTGAAACGATATTTGTGTAGATACCGAGGATAGCATCAACTGCAAGGAAAGCCTCGGGTACGCTGATACGCTTATTAGCGGAATCATCGAGTGTTCTCTCGAACCACTGCTCAGCAGCTGTCATTGCGGGGTTAAGTGCATCTGCGATAACGTACCTTGCAAGAGAAGCGATTCGTTCGGATCTCATAGGATTACGCTTATAAGCCATTGCTGAAGAACCGATCTGATTCTTTTCGAAGGGCTCTTCAATCTCCTTCAGGTGCTGAAGGAGTCTGATATCATTACTGAACTTATGAGCACTCTGTGCGATGGAAGAAAGGCAGTTGAGCACTCTGGAATCGACCTTTCTGGAATATGTCTGACCGGATACATAGTAAGAAGCCTCAAAGCCCATCTTGTTGGCAATCTTCTTATCGAGCTCAACACACTTTGTGTGATCACCCTCAAAGAGATCATAGAAGCTTGCCTGTGTACCTGTAGTACCCTTACAGCCGAGCATCTTAAGAGAAGCAGTTACAGACTCAACTTCCTCAAGATCGAAGAGAAGATCCTGAAGCCAAAGTGTAGCTCTCTTACCTACTGTAACGAGCTGAGCAGGCTGGAAATGTGTAAAACCGAGAGTAGGCATAGCCTTATACTCATCAGCGAACTCGGAAAGCTTTGCGATACATACTACAAGCCTCTTACGGATAAGCTCAAGAGCCTCTCTCATGATGATGATATCCGTATTATCACCTACATAGCAAGATGTAGCACCGAGGTGGATGATACCCTTAGCTGTGGGGCACTGATCGCCGTATGCATGAACGTGAGCCATAACATCGTGACGGAGCTTCTTCTCATAAGCAGCTGCAACCTCATAATCAACATCGTCAATATGTGCCTTGAGCTCATTGATCTGCTCATCTGTGATATTAAGACCTAACTCCTTTTCGGATTCTGCGAGTGCGATCCAGAGCTTTCTCCAAGTCGTGAACTTCTTATCGGGAGAAAAGATGTACTGCATCTCGGGGCTTGCATAACGGGAATTCAAAGGGCTCTCATATGAGGGCTTGGATATCATTTCGGACATTACTGTGCCTCCTGGATTTTTTCTATTGCAGTAAGTTTAGCACAAACACAGAATACTTCGACAGCCTTTTCGATATCTGCAAGGCAGGGGAAGCTGGGAGCAATACGGATGTTGGAATCATCGGGATCGTTGCCGTAAGGATATGTAGCTCCTGCAGGTGTAAATGCGACACCGAGCTCCTTACAAAGAGCAACAGTTGCCTTAGCCGTTCCGGGATATACGTAAGCACTGATGAAGTAACCTCCGTTGGGCTTGTGCCACTTAACAGCCTCTGTACCCTCGAGTTCCTTATCCATGATAGAAAGAGTAAGCTCGAACTTGGGTCTCAGGATTGCTGCATGCTTGCTCATCTGCTTCTTCATAGCTGCAAGATCAGGCATGAAGAGGATATGTGCATACTGGTTGATCTTATTTGCGCCGATAGTCTGAACTGATGTGAACTTCTTGCTGTGCTTCATGTTCTCTTCATTTGTAGCGAAGCATGAAAGACCTGCACCTGCGAAAGTGATCTTGGATGTAGATGAGAACTCATATACTCTTGAAGCATTTCCTGCTTCCTTGCAAAGACGGAGCATATCAGGGATCTTCTCCTGCTTCTCAGGCTCGTCGTAGAGGTGATGTACGCAGTAAGCATTGTCCCAGAAGATACGGAAGTCCTTAGCTGCAGTCTTCATGGAAGCAAGTCTCTTGCAGACAGCTTCGGAGTAAACATATCCGTCGGGATTTGTATAGCAAGGAACGGACCACATACCGAGAACTGCAGGATCCTTAACGAGCTCCTCAACGATATCCATATCAGGACCGTCTTCCTTCAAAGGTACGGGAATGAGCTCGAAGCCGAGTGTCTCTGTTACCTTGAAATGTCTGTCATAACCGGGAACGGGGCAAAGCCACTTCTTGTTCTCTATCTGACCCCAGGGCTTATCGGAATCATGCTCACCGAAAACATATGCTCTCATAAGCGCATCGAACATAAGGTTAAGGCTGGAGCCGTTACCGATATAGATGTTATTCATGTCTGTATCAAGTACCTCTGCAAAGAGCTTCCTTGCTTCAACGATACCGTCGGGTACACCGTAGTTTCTGACGTCAGCGCCGCTCTCGGACTTAAAGGAGCTGTCCTTTAATCCCTCAAAGAGATCATTGCTGAGTGCGAGCTGCTCGGGAGAGGGCTTACCTCTTGTCATATCGAGAGCAAGATTCATAGCTCTGAATCCCTCGATCCTCTTGAGGAGTGCTTCCTTCTCTGCGTTAAGTTCTTCTGCAGTCATTTGCTTGTAAGACTTCATCTTTTTTCCTCCGGTGTTTGAGACCATTTTTGAAATTGTTGTCATTTAAAATTGCATTATCGCTGAAAAATCAGCCTTTAAACCTATTGCATTATAATGATCTTGCAAGGAAGTAGCAATAATATTTCATTCGAACGGTATAATTTCTATCTTTTGCACCAAACCGCTCTTATTATGCGTTACGCAACCTGCCAAAAAGATAACATCATACTCTTCAAGGCCGTAATGCCTGAGCAAATATTTAGTGGTGTTTATCACCTTTCGCCTCTTACTGCCGAGAACCGCCTCGCAGGATGATTGATACGGATTCCCGCTCAATCTGGATTTTACTTCGATTATATAGACTGTATCGCCTTTTCTCATTGCAATATCGATCTCACCTACATTGTGAACATTATAGTTCCTGGTAATAAGCTGAAATCCTTTTGATGTCATGGCATCTACGACTGCCTGTTCAGCTATATTCCCTGTCCTTCGCTTATCGGTCATACAAAAATCCTCCATGAACTTATCTTAGCTTGTTCATAAGAGGATTTGGCACAAAAATTTCGACAAATATCGACAAAGAGCAACAAAGGATCAGAACTTCCCGATCGCCCTTACTATCTTCTCTAGCCCTCGCTTTAATACGATATACCAGACTTCCTTGGGAGCATACTTCTCGACCATTATCGTATAGACGTCCGCAAACTTACCTGCCATAACGTCAGTAAAGATCTGATCGCCGATAAGGACAGCCTTATCAGCTTCTACATTCATGAGCTTGAGAGCTCTGTTGACTCCGTCGGGCCTGGGCTTATGAGCGTAAGTTACGCACGGGATATCGAGCTCGGCGGCAATATTTGAGGATCTGCTGGACTTGGCATTCGATACGAGACAGCATGTAAAGCCGTTCTCCTTAACCTTCTTAACACACTCGAAAGCATACTCTCCGGGTCTTTCAGCTCTGTCTATACCTAAAGTATTATCGAAATCGAGGAGAAGACATGTCTTCCCCATTTCCTTAAGTCCCTCAAAAGGAACATCCAAAACGCTCTGATAAACTGCATCAGGCTTCATAGCTCTAAAAATATTCATGTCAAGAATTGTAACTGTAAAGCCGGTAAATGTAAACCTGATAACATGTATTGTGATAATGCCTATATAATAAACGATTAATAATATCTATTTTATAATGATTTCGCCTTGCCGTTAAAAATCCGTTGTGATAGTATTGTACACATTGGAAAAACAAATGTCCGCCACACATAGACACCGTGGCGTTCGGAAAGAGGTATTATGAAGGTTGCAAAGTTCGGCGGTACATCACTCGCCAATGCATTTCAGATAAAGAAAGTATGTGACATCGTACTCGACGATCCCGAGCGTAAGATCGTTGTAGTTTCTGCTCCCGGTAAGAGAACTAAGGACGATATCAAGGTAACTGACCTGCTTATCGCCGTAGCCAAGGCAAGACTTGCCGGTAACGACTACAAGGACGAGCTCGAAGCTGTAGTTGCAAGATATAAGGAGATCGCTGACGATCTTGATATCGAGGATATCCTTCCTGAGATCCGTGAGACTCTCGAGACTGTTGCTTCTGCTGATTATACAGATGACATCAAGTATCTTGATTCAGTCAAGGCAATGGGCGAAGACTGTTCCGCAAGAGTAGTCGCTAAATACCTTACTTCCATCGGTCACCCTGCCAAGTACTGCAATCCCAAGAAGTGCGGTCTTTATCTCGAGCACGATGAGATGGGTAAGGCACGTATCCTCGGTGAGTCCTATGAGAACCTCGAAGAGCTCAAGTATGAGAAGCAGATCTGCATCTTCCCCGGCTTCTACGGTTACAGCAAGGACGGTCAGATCATTACTTTCTCAAGAGGCGGTTCCGATATTACAGGTTCAATCCTCGCAGGAGCTGTTGATGCTGAAGTCTATGAGAACTGGACTGATGTTGATAATGTTTATGCCGTAAATCCCAATATCGTTAAGAACCCGTTCCCTATCACCGAGATCACTTACGATGAGATGAGAGAGCTCGCATATGCAGGATTCCAGGTTCTTCACGAGGAAGCTCTTTATCCCGTATATGTCAGAGGCATCCCCGTTCACATCAAAAATACGAACAACCCCAAGGCTAGCGGTACGAAGATCGTTTCAAGAAGATCCCACTTCGATTCTCTTGTAACAGGTATCGCCGGAGAAAGAGGATTCCTTACGCTCACTATCACAAAGTATCTCATGAATCACGAGATCGGATTCCTTATGAATCTCCTTAAGATCTTTACGGAAGAAGGCGTATCCATCGAGCACATGCCTTCCGGTATCGATTCAGTAACGATCATCGCACGAAAGAAGTACTTCACACCTGAAAAGGAAGAGATCATCGTTAACAGAGTAAAGAATGAACTCAAGGTTGATGAAGTTAAGATCGAGAAGGATCTTGCGATCGTGATGATCGTCGGTCAGGCAATGGAGAAGTCCGTAGGTATCATGGCAAGAGCCGCATCTGCCCTCTCCTCTGCGGGTATCAACCTCAAGATCGTTAACCAGGGTGCTTCCGAGATCTCCATGATGTTCGGTGTATCCGAAGCTTATTGTGATTACTCGGTAAGAGTACTCTATAAGGAACTCTTCAGATACTGATAAGAGTTAAGAATCAAACAAAACACAAGGAGGTTCAGTAAATACTGAACCTCCTTTTTAGTTTCTATTATCTGAAAGATATCAAGTCTCTGCGGGAGCCTCGGCAGCGGTCTCTGCCGCGGTAGTCTCAGCAGGTGCTTCCGTAGTTGTTTCAACGGGCGCTTCAGTCGTAGTAGTCTCACCTGCATCATCAGGCTCATACTCAGTCTCAGCTTCAGTAGTTGTCTCCTCAGGGGCAGCTGTTGTCTCTTCCTGAACCGGTGCTTCAGTCTGAGCAGGCTCATCATATGAATCAGCCTCTGTCTGAGCTGCTGTCGTATCTTCAGGGACAGGAGTAGGATCCTGCATCTCAGGAAGTTCATCACCAAGTGTCGGATCCTCATCACTGAGCTGAACACTAAGGATATAACCTTCGACACCTGTTGTAGTCGTTACCTTAGCGAACTCATTCTCCGTCTCATAATATGTAACAACATCACCGCTTTCGAGAGTCGTGATAACGGCACTGTCGAGAGATGCAGACTCATAAACGGGAGTATCATCATTTACGACATACATGATGATTGACTCATTCTCGATAGTCTCAGACTCTGTAGGCTTTACCTTATTGATAAGATGCTTAGCGTTAAAGAGCACGTACATTCCACCGTATGCAATAAGTGCACAGACAAGGAATGTAATGATAGGAACGAGGATATCCCATCCCTTGGGCTTAGGCTTATCTTTCTTGGCCTTACCCTTGGAACCCTTATCTTTCTTACGGTTCTTCTTCTCTTCGATCTCATCTTCATCATCGTAAGAAGAATTAAATCTCTGTGTCTCATCCATATCTTCAGTATCACCATAAGGTTCATTGAGCTCGGTATAAGGCTCATCCTTCTTTTGAGGCTTTGCCTTTCCGACACCTGCCTCGGTAGCAAGATTACTGTTAATGACGGCATCACCGGGAAGAAGGAATGTCGATTCGACATTGATCATGATGACCGTAAGACCATACTTAACACCGTAGTTATAAGCGGATGTAACGAGGTCTCTCGCCTTGTTCTCCGTACTCGAAGCTTTTACAAGGATCATATTTCTCATCTGAGCAGGCATGAGCTTGGCAACACCGATACCCATAAGACTCAACTGGTCATTATCCTTGAGCTTTAATCTTACCTTCTTATCGGGTACAACGGGTCCATCCTGAGGAAGCTTGCCGAGATACTGAGTAAGGTTCATATTCTCGGGATGAGTCTTCTCCTGCTCGGGAGTTATGGCACCCATCTGAACATATCTGTGAGCAACGGTCTGTTCTTCGGTAAGAGCCATGATCTTATTATCTCTGATAAGAACTGCCTTTGTATTACCGATATGTATGACTCTCAGAGTATCACCTTCAATGATCAGCATTGTCATCGAAGTCTTAAGAGGCGTGCCACCCATGGCGACAACGTAATTACAGACTTTTATATTAAGTATGTTTACAACCTGATTGGAGAAAGCATCGAAATCGAGAACTGGCTGACTCTGCGCACCAGCAACGATCTTCGAGAGCTCATCATTGAGCTGGATATTTAGCATCGCACCAAGGCTGTCGGGGCCTATTGTCGAAAAGACAGCACAGATCTGTATCGGAGATGTAGAACGCGCGGTCCTCAAGAACTCATTCGGGAAATCTGCCTGTGTCCTGTACAGAGTGTGGAAGAATACGTTCTCCTGAGGCTGGTTCTGTACCTGGTTTGTCTCACAAATACATGTTGATACTGTCTTACTCATAAATATGTCTCCTTATTATTCTCCCCATATGAAGGCATGAAGTTCGGGAAGCTGCTGATCCCAATCGACGAGCATCATCCAAGGATCTGACTGTACGGTATACATTCCGTCGGCGGGTACACGGTACTCGCTCATGTCATCAGAACCTGCTACGCCGTTAACGCCGACCCTTGCAAGGTCAAGCTGCTGCATATTAGTCTCGAACATTCCCGCCGAATCCTCGATCATTGCAAGCTGATCAAGTCTGGACATACCGGAAACAGAATTGATGAGAGCCGTAGCAACTGTTCTCTGTCTGGATGTTCTGACAAAGTCGGAATCAAGATAACGGATACGCGACCAGCCGATAGCCTGAACACCTGAAAGGGTCTGTGTTCCGCCGGATCCGATAAAAGGAGGCTCGATACCAAGAAGGCTGCTCTCCTCTGCGATACAGTTATTGGCATACTTAACCTCATCTGCGGATACATCGATAGTAACACCGCCGACAAGATCAATAACGTCAGCCGAGCTGTTGAAATCGAGCATTACGAATCTCTGGATATCAAGACCGAAATTTCTGTTGATCGTATTGATCATAAGACCTACTCCGCCGTAAGCATATGCGTGTGTGAGCTTATCGGGCGTAGATGAAGCAGTCTCATCGGTATCACCGATATAAACACCTGTATCTCTCATCAAAGAGATGAGCTTTACGGTATTCTCCTTCTTGTTTGTGGATACGACGATCATGGCGTCGGAACGGCACCTGTAGTCATCCGTACCACGGGAATCGACACCGAATACGAGGATGTTCTCTACATCGGGATCGATCTGATCGACCTTGATGATCGGATGGTTAGGATCTACATAGACTCTTGTATGACCGCCATCAGCCCATGATGAGGTAACATCGCCTCCGGTGAAGGACCCGTCAACGATATCAAGCGTGTCATACTCTTCTTCCGTAACGATCGGCGTCATTACATAGCCGAAACCGCCAAGCATATTATAAAGATAAGCACCGCAACCGACTACTATACCGAGAAAGCCTGCAATAAAGCGGATGATACCGCGCTTTATCTTAGCTCCCTTGGACTCCTTAGGTTTATTTTCTTTCTTTTTTCCCATACTTTATATCCTTATTCAAAAATATCACGCCTATTATATCACTAGCACCCGAAATGCAAAATAATATCACTGTAACATTGATTTTTACCCATAATGGTATACTAGATGTATGCAGTTGATCTGCAAATAAAAAGAATTCAAGGAGAAATCTAATGAATAGGAGAAAAAAGATCGCTTTGGCAATGTCTTTGTTTATGTTGGCCAACGTAGCTTCTTCATGTAATAAGACTGAAGAGACTGAGCTTACAACAACAACAACTACTACGACAACTACCGAAGCTACAACAGAGGCTACAACAACTACGGAGCCTATCGTCGTTGAGGACAGACTCTATGATCCTTCTAATCCTCTTGCAGTAAACCCCATCACGGGTATTCAGGATATGGATCCCGAGAATGTAGGCATGAGAAGCGTTGCAGTAGTAGTAAATAATTGTCATGCCGCTATGCCTCAGAGAGGTATCTCCCACGCAGACACTATCTATGAGTATGAGACCGAGGGTGGTCAGACAAGACTTCTCTGTCTCTTTGCTGATGTAAATGACATCCCTGAGATCGGTTCTTTGAGAAGCGCACGTATCGTAGCTTCTGACCTTGCAGCAGGTACAGACTCCATCTTCATCCATTACGGTAGAAATCCCAGAGTTCCCGAGCATCTCAATGCATGGGGTATCGATCATATCGACGGTAATGAGTGCAGCGCTGGTTCCAACAGCGTAAGAAGCACTTCCGACGGATATGTACAGCTCGCTAACGGTCTCTTCTTCTGGAGAGATTCTACATGGCTTTCTCAGAGAGCTATCGAGCACACTGCCGTTACTGACGGTGCACACATCTCCGAAGGTATCGATTATTTCGGTATCACAAGAGAAGCTGAGTACGATCCTGAGGATCTTCCCGAGAATGCAACTGCTTATCAGAGAGCTTATCCCGAGAGAATCTTTAATCTCGTTCCCGGTGATTCCGTAGATATCGCTAACGGTACTCCCTGCTACGATCTTAACGTATACTTCTCCGGAACAAATGATGATGCTCTCTTCGAGTACGATGAGGAAACAGGTCTTTACTACAAGAGCCAGTACGGTTCCGAGCAGATCGACCTTACAGTTCAGGAAGAAAATGCTGAAACACTAGCTGACGATCCCGATGCAGAGGTTGTAAGCGAGCAGCTTGCAGTAACAAACGTTATTGTTCTTTACGCTAATATCTGCGGTCACGGTGATACTACTGTTGACGTATATTTTGAAGACGGCGGCGAAGGTTACTACTTCTCTAACGGAAGAATGGTTCACCTTACATGGGTAAAGGATGAGCCTACAGATAAGATCACTCTTTACAATGACGCAGGTGAAGAAGTTGAGATCAACCGAGGTGTCAGCTATGTATGTATCGTTGATCAGGATTACTTCGGAATGAGCTCTTATTCTGAGGAAGCTGACGGCGAGATGTACGCACTCGGTGTAGACAGAGAAGACGCCTGATAACAGGTTAACGCGATACACAAAAAGCTGTTCCTTCGGGAACAGCTTTTTTATTGCATCATTTCTCAAGATCTCTTACTTACTCTCATTAGTGTTCTTATCAGGGAACTCGCTGCGACGGAATGTTCAGATTCAATATCTGCATTGTATTTCTTTTTAGAAAGTATAGAGTCGATCATCTCTATACCGTTATCGTCGTAGATAAATGCATCAAAGATATCAGCACCCAGCTTGGTCTTGAGCCTCGTGATCCTTCTGAATGTAGCAAGATCAGGTTCATTAGATCCTTTTCTTGTATATAGTTTCGGATCGATCGGGACATAGATCTCAGTACTATCCTCAGCCATGCTCTTCCCTACGATCCTGGAATCAGGCCAGAACAATACACTGATAAAACATATTACGGCAGTAGCTCCTGCAAAGACCAGTAGAAACGGGTATGGAAATACCAAATGCCCTGACTTTCGAGAATCAAGCAGAAATATTATCAGCATTACAGCAGCTGCTGCAATAAAACCTGAAAAGGCTTCTTTAAGAGCAACTTTGATCCGTGCTTTACCAACGCACGTCCTGCAAAGACAAACTTTCTGAGCTTTCATGAGCTCTTCCCTTATGTGAGTCGTTGTAGTATCCTTAAGCACCCCGTATCTGGTTGTAGACGAAGACTCCACTGATACACCGATCAATCTGAATATTTCAGTATTCTCAGAAGAATCACATCTGTCACAGTTATGAATGCACATCTTCTGATCTTTCCGGCCTATCAACTATCGAATCTACGATATCATTACCGTTTCCGGGTTTGATGAACTTTTCGAAGATCGCATCAGCAACCGATGTCCTGAGTCCGCTCTTACTCTTGAATGTATCAAGCGCAAGTTCCTTGCCCTTGTTGCTCAGGTATAACGACTGGTCAACAGGAACATATTTAAGGAGCTTCTTGCTCTTTTCATGCATTAAAGTTCTGGCGAGGAAAGGGTCCTTTGTCGTCATTACGCATACTAATGCTATGATCGCAATAACAGTAGCGAAGATAAATACTCCGATAAAATATCCAGCTGATAAAGCGTCAGTCTTAAGTCCTATCACGAGCATTACAAGGAAAATACCCAGATAAGAAAACAAAACTGCCATACCTGCGTCCTTGAGCTTTTGTTTCTTGAGGCAATTACTGCAGAACGATTCCCTGCACACTCCGACAAAACGCTCGGTAGTAGTAGTCGTTGTCTTCTTTGCAACAACATAGTTCTGTGTCTCTGAAGTAGATCGTTGATCGACGATCGCAAATCGGTATGTCTTGTCAGCATCCTCAGAATTACAAATTGTACACTTAGCCATTTTATTCCTCCATCTTATCCTTAAAGATAACGTATCGTAGCCTTTATTTAGAAAATAGTCAATAAAGAACGGCCCCGCATAAAGCGGAGCCGAATAATTGCTTAACTATACATATCCGTCACGCCTTTTTAAATGCACCTTTTCTTATTACATGACAGAAAATACCTGAAGCTAAGCAGATAATAGCGATAAGGATAAGATCATTATTTTTTGCTTCACCTGTTGAAGCTACAGAAGATTGTGAAGATTGTGATGTCTGAGTCGACTGAGTTGTCTGGGCTGCAGCATCACTACGCTCGGCTCCCTGAACCTGTGCACTTGCAGAAGTCGTTTCAACATTAGAAGATGTTGCTTCAGTCTCAACTGCTGCAGCAGCTGTAGCAGTAGTAGATGATTCTATTGTTTCAGCCACTGAGGCAGCGGTCTCACTTACAGATGTCTGAGATGTCTCAGACGATGTCGTTGTTGTCTCTACAACAGACTCATTATCGACCATTATTAGAGTATCATTTCCGGAAGGATCAAGGGTGCCGTCTTGAGCTACGGTAAATGAAATATCAGAAGCACGATCATAACCTGCAGGAGCAGAAACCTCATGAAGTGTATAGCTCATCTCGGGACATATATGTGTGACATTATGTACTGTTCCGTCAGAAACCCATTCAGACACTACATTACCGTTCCAGTCAAGGATCTGAAGTGTAGCTCCGCTGAGATAATTACCGTCTGCATCAGTCTTAGCTACATCGATATCAGTAAAAGTGATCAAAGTTCCTATAACATTCTGAAAACTGTTATCAACGCTGTCGTATACCCAGATATCAATGCCGTTGTCCAACGGATTGTCCAGTGTATCGATATAATCGATCAAAGGCTGATAGTAGATATTCCAAAGCGAATGAGTGTCATTGATCGGGTCTGTGGAATTATAATAATAATTCTTCTCAACATAGCGATAGTGATCCACACTATTCAGACCATCCTGAACCGTGGTTCCGTCATCGTGAACATAAGAGTCAAAATCAGAATGTACAACAGCCCATACAAGATGCTGGATCACCGTACCCCTGGCGGTAAAATGCGATGCATTAACATCAAATGAAGCAACATCATTGATCCCGGAAGTGACGGTTAATGTGCTAAGTGACGGCAGAAAGAAATTATCTCTTTCTGAAGCAAATACATTTTCAATTCCATATGTATTAAAGCAATAATCCAATATATCATCTCTATATACGACGAGCTTCGCCAATCTGGCCTTTTCCAGCGAAGAATATTCATCAAAAGAAGATAACGGTACTCTCGTATATGTATTGCCTGCGGGTGTCTTAAGCTTATAGTTCAGGCAATATGAATAACCTCTTACAATATTACCATCAGGGTCAGTAACAATAGAACTGTTGTAATCGGTTAATGTATAAAGATCCTGAGCATCGTCAGCAGATACATTCCTGATTGGAATACAAAGGAACAATAACATAACAGTAATCAACATAGCGGCGATCTTAGTTAAACACTTCATTTCACTCTTCTCCATAAATACAATAAAATTTGACATATCGATTATATCAATAGAATTAAAATCTTCAACATAAAAACGGCCCCGCATAAAGCGGAGCCGTTCATAGTTAACGGAATTCTCTGATGATTATCAGATGCAGCCCTGAGCGATCATAGCATCAGCAACCTTAAGGAAGCCAGCGATGTTAGCACCGATAACAAGGTTATCCTCGTGACCAACCTCTGTAGCTGTCTTATCAGCTGCAGCGAAGATGTTCTCCATGATGCCCTTGAGCTTAGCGTCAACTTCCTCGAATGTCCAGGAATATCTCATGCTGTTCTGAGCCATCTCAAGACCGGATGTAGCAACACCACCTGCGTTGGAAGCCTTACCGGGAGCGAAGTATACGCCGTTATTCTGGAAGTAAGCGATAGCCTCAGGTGTAGAAGGCATGTTAGCACCCTCTGCAACGAACTTAACGCCGTTAGCTACAAGAGCCTTAGCATCGTCAAGATCAAGCTCGTTCTGTGTAGCACAAGGAAGAGCGATATCACAAGGAATTGTCCAGATACCCTTACGTCCGTCATGATACTCAGCGGAAGGAACTTCCTTAACATACTCGGAGATACGAGCTCTTCTAACTTCCTTGATATCCTTAACGATGTCGAGCTTGATGCCGTCCTTATCGTAGATATAACCTGTGGAATCGCAAAGAGCAACAACCTTACCGCCAAGCTGCTGAGCCTTCTCAGTAGCGTAGATAGCAACGTTACCTGCACCGGAAACTACAACTGTCTTACCCTCGAAGGATGTACCCTTCTTAGCGAGCATGCAGTTTGTGAAGTAGCAGAGACCATAACCTGTAGCCTCTGTTCTTGCAAGAGAACCACCCCATGTGAGGCCCTTACCTGTAAGAACGCCTGTGAACTCGTTTGTGATCTTCTTGTACTGACCGAACATGAAACCGATCTCACGTGCGCCTGTACCGATATCACCTGCAGGTACGTCAACATCAGCACCGATGTGTCTGTAGAGCTCTCTCATGAAGCTCTGGCAGAAGGACATTACTTCGTTGTCAGACTTGCCCTTAGGGTCGAAGTCTGAACCACCCTTACCACCGCCCATAGGAAGGCCTGTAAGAGAGTTCTTGAAGATCTGCTCGAAACCAAGGAACTTAAGGATACCGAGGTTAACGGAAGGATGAAGGCGGAGACCACCCTTGTAAGGTCCGATTGCGCTGTTGAACTCAATTCTGTAACCGCGATTTACCTGGATCTGACCCTTATCGTCTACCCATGCTACTCTGAACATGATCTGACGCTCAGGCTCTACGATCCTCTCGAGAACGTGCTTCTCAACGATGTCAGGACGCTTGTCGATAACAGGCTCCAAAGACTGAAGGAACTCGTGTACTGCCTGATAGAACTCGGGCTGTGAAGGATTCTTGTCGATTACAGACTGCATGATGCCTGCAAGATAGGAATTGTTAAGTGTGTATTCCATAATACATTCCGCCTTTCAATTATTGCATTTTGCAAGAAGCAAAAGCTAAAATTTCATAATCAAGAAAAATAATATATCAATATTATTAATTATGCAATATTCAAATGCGGATTATGCAAGTTATTCGGGCGATTCCGTCTCGGAAACCTCAGGAGTCGATTCTTCTGAAAAGATATCGGTCGTACTTTCGGAAACATATACCACCGGAGCTGCACGATCTGTATTGGCGAACGGGTCATTCTGAGTAAGCTCCTCTACGTCACCAATACCGAACATATGCCTGTATTGCTCGATATCTACATAAGGTATTACTGACTTTATAGAAATAAGAAGTATCAATACAAATATAAGAATAAGCAATCCCTTACGAAGTATGATCATGAATCTCTCCGCATCATATCGGGCATCGATGTGTCTCTTGGTCGTGTAACCTACCAGGACATAAACCTTATTGATATCTTCTCTTGCAGGCTTACGCTTATATTCGTTTATCTTCCTCTTAACGAGATCCACTATCCTGTTCGGGATATTCTTGAACCACCTGACGGTAGATCTGCCGATGCATCCGAACACACCGCCCAGGAAAGCGATCTTATTACTGAAGAAATTGTCATTACTCTTATCAGTTTGCATATGAAGATTATATAGTTTTTGTCCCGATATTTGAAACACATTTTTGCGGCAAGATATACGGGTCAGTTCTCCAGCTCTTTCTGGAGCATCTTCAAGGCCTTATTGTAGGTCCTGAAAAATGTTGTCCTGCTCAGATACAGCGACTGCATCGTTTCCTGACACGAAAGCCGTTTGAAGTATCTCAGATATAGTATCCTGCAATAAGGCTCAGGTAAGCTGAGGATAAGATTGAAGATATCAACTGCCTCTACATGACGTGTCATTATCTGATCGGCTTCACGGTGAAGCCTGTGAATGAATTCGTCATATTTGATAGAGACATTTAGCATCTCGCCTGTAATATCCGCTTCCTTGCGGCCGAGAAATTCGGTTCCGATCACCTTAACCGGAGCATTATCCTTAAAATAGACTTCGTTAAGGAGTTTTCTTTTATCCTCCCCGCTGCTGCAAATAAACTCCATGAGTTCAGATGTAGCATGGTCAGCGATCATAAGATCATCGTACAGAGTATCAAGTTTTTTCTTAAGTTCGTAAGTATCCATATAAGTTCGTAATTCCTTTCAGAACAAGTGTTTGACAATTTAGTGAAACTAAAATAAAATGAGTTTAATAGAATGTATGTTTGGAGGTTGTATATGGCTGTTACATCACTTACGCCGGACAGCAAGTCCGCCAGATCGATTGAACGAGTTTATAAATATGTTCAGAAATATATCCACGAGAATGCACTGTCTCCCTCTGTAAGAGACATATGTGCCGGTGCCGGACTCAAGTCAACATCTTCTGTCCACACTTATCTTCGTAAGCTCGATGAGATGGGTCTCATTGAATATCGTCCCGGCATGAGACGTGCGATCATCCTTAAGAACCAGGATGAGAATGGTGAGAACGAGCAGATTCCTGCTGATGTCGTCAAGCTTACCTGTATCGGTAAGATAACTGCAGGTCAGCCCATCTATGCACACGAGGATGAGTCTGAATCGTTCTACGTTAACAAGTCAATTATCGGAAGTGATGACTGCTTCCTTTTAAAGGTCAAAGGCACGAGTATGATAAATGCTCATATCCTTGATGGCGATTATCTAATCATCAGAAAGCAGGATTCTTGCGACGAGGGCGATATCATTGCTGCCCTTATCGGTGATGAAGCCACGGTAAAGAGATATGGTCATCTCAATGGTCAGCCGTATCTGTTCCCGGAGAACGAGCTCTATTCTCCTATTCCCTTCAACACTGCCGAATGTAGGATCCTCGGTAAGGTTGTGGGACTTCACAGATACAACATCAGCTAAAACTAAGTTTTCTTCATAAGATCACCTCGCCTTCGTAGTTAGTACCCTGATACTAATTGCGAAGGCGTTTTAGTTAAACAAAATACATTTCATAAACTGTTAATATTGTGTAAATATCAAGTTTAATTTATAAATGATCGCTCTTTTTGCAAGAATTACTGTAGATATTTCATAATTACGGTACTTACAGTCTCTTCCTGAGGTGCAAACGGGTCTGCCTTGATTATCCCGTCAATATATCTGAACCAGGTAAGCTGCCTCTTTGCATAATGGCGCGAATTGAGCTTTATCTTATATACTGCTTCCGCCAGTTTCTCGGGCGTCTTATCTACCAGGTAATCCGCAAACTCCTTATATCCGATCGCCTGAAAGCATGTGGTCTTCCTGTCGACATCAAGAGAATACAGATATTCGGCTTCAGCCTCAAGACCATTTTCCATCATGACATCTACCCTTTTATTGATCCTGTCATAAAGGATATCCCTACAAGGTTCGAAATCGGGTTCGAATAAAACATAGGGATACTTGGGACCTGACTTCTTGGATTCACTGTTCCACTGAGTAAAGGTCTTGCCGGTAGCCTTATACACTGCAAGAGCGCGGATAACACGTCTTTTATTATTCATATGCATACCTGCTGCCGCATCAGGATCTACCGAACGAAGATCTTCATATATTGCAGAAGCACCTTCTTCGTCATATCGCTTATCAAGCTCATTTACGAGTTCATCCGGCACGGGACTGTCAACATATCTGATGCCGTCACGAAGCGCAGAAATATATTGACCTGTTCCACCACAGATAACGGGAAGCTTTCCTCTTGAGAGAATATCCTCGATAGTGTCATAGCACATATGGATATAGTCATTTACGGAAAAGACATCACCTGGCTCAACTATATCGATCAGATGGTGACGTACCCTGGACTGTTCATCCTTATCAGGCTTTGCCGTTCCGACGTCCAGATGCTTATATATCTGCATGGAATCACAGGAGATGAGTTCACCGCCTGTCATCTCACAAAGCTTAAGAGCCAATGCGCTCTTGCCGCTTGCCGTAGGTCCGCAGATTATCGGAATACTCTTAAGATCGTATCTCATGATCAGACGATCCTCTTAAATCTCTTCTCAAGGTCAGTTTGAGAGATCTTGATAAAAGTAGGTCTTCCGTGAGCACAATGATAAGGATCCTCAAGATGAATGAGTTGATCAACTAAGGATAGAGCTTCCTCTTTTGTGATAACATCGTGAGCCTTGATCGCTGCCTTGCATGCCGTAGTCTGAATAAGCGAATACCAGACCTTTCCCTTCTCGGGAGTCTCTTTCTTCATATCATCAAGGATCATCCTGAATATAACGGAAGGCTTTGACATGGACTTGAGCCTGTCTTCAGCTGCATCAGCTACCGGAACAGTCCTTAAAGCGATCTGCCTGTCACCCAGGACATCTATCTCAAATCCATTTTCTGCGAAAGCATCCAGATTATCGCTGATGAAAGAATAATCAGCCGTCGGAAGATCAACGATCTGAGGAACGAGCAGTTGCTGAACATCACGTTTCAAGCCATCATTCTTCTTACGTTTCGTCATGAATCTTTCATAGAGCACACGCTCATGAGCAGCATGCTGATCGACAAGGAAGAAATCCACATCTGACTGAAAGATAATATATGTATTAAATAAGAATCCTACGAATACGGAATCAGCAAGAAGAGCGATATCTCCCGTAAGCTCTGAATCCTCATCTGACTGAGATTCTTCGACAGACACCGAAGCGGGAACATCAGTGATCTCTGGCAACTGCGCAGGCAAGTCGTCCTGAACAGGCTCAGATACAAACTGAGCTTGAGTATCTTCCTTATCACCGCCGATAGCTTCGATATCGGGCTTAAACTCGGAAAGGATCTTAAGAAGATCATTCGCTGCACTAACGCTTTCGGGCGTTGCCTGATATGATACTGCTCCACGAAGCTTTCCTGAATCATGAACGGTCCTGTCGCCAGAAGATATCTGAGAGATGCCGATCTGACGAGACGCAAGGTCGGCGGGTTTCTTTTCTTCTGCGGACTGAACGATATCAGGAGCTTCAGATTCTGCAGGTATCGCTCCTACCAGCGTATTCTTAAGTCCGTGATAAACGAGCCTGAAGATATCGGACTCTGCCGAGAACTTAACTTCAGACTTTTGAGGATGAACATTGACATCCACTTTGTCGGCAGGAACATAGATCGCCAGGAAGCAGATAGGATACTTATTCTTCATGACACTGTTTCTGTATGCTTCGTCTATAGCAGCAGAAACAGATGCATTCTTGATACATCTGCCGTTAACATAGATATACTGTAAAGCCCTGTTACCGCGGACATTATCCGTCTTACCCGTAAGTCCTGTAAGTCTCAGGCCTTCATGCTCATAATCAACGGGAAGAAGCCCGTTTGTTATCTGCTTACCGTAGATGCTGTATATGGCATCGCGCATATCTCCGCTGCCGGGAGTCGTAAGAACAGGCTTACCGTCCTTGATTAGCTTAAATGAGATCTCACTGTTTATGATCGCGAGCTTTTCGACCAGGCTGCAGATATACATGCCTTCAGTCGAATCCTTCTTAAGGAATTTGTATCTTGCCGGGATATTAGCAAATAGATTCTCTACTGTTACTACAGTTCCGACATCAGCGGGAGCATCAGAAGATTCAACCATCCTACCGTTTTGGTATCTAACGATGGTACCGACTTCCGAGTCAGGCTGCTTGGTAATGAGCGTAACATCAGAACAAGCGGCGATAGAAGCAAGAGCCTCACCTCTGAAGCCCTGAGTTGAAAGGTCATAGATATCCTCGACACATCTGATCTTGGATGTAGCGTGGATAAGAAAAGACTTCTCGGCGTCTTCCCTCTCCATTCCTATACCGTTATCGGATACTCTTATAAGTGAGATACCGCCGCCTTCAAATTCGACCTTAATTGATGTCGATCCTGCATCGATACTGTTATCAATGAGTTCTTTGACGACCGAGACGGGACGCTCGATAACTTCACCTGCCTTTATGGCATTAGCTGTAGCCGTATCGAGTACATTAATCCTGCCCATCGCTGTCCTCCGCCTTTACTTCTTCGATAAGTCCGTAGAGGATATTCATTGCCTCGAGCGGAGTAACCTTTGTTATATCGATGCTCCTGACGGTATTTCTGAGCTTATCTTCCTTGCGGTAAACGACATTGTCGGGATTAAAGATCGATTCCTGTCCGGGCATTGCAGTAGATGCGGGCTGAGCTACTCCGCCCTCCATATCAACGTTACCCGTAACCTTGAAGTTACCGATCCTCTCAAGCTCCTTAAGGATAGCTCTGCTTCGCTTCAATACATCCTCAGGGATACCTGCGAGCCTTGCAACTTCGATACCGTACGAGTCAGACGTACCGCCTTCTACTATCTTATGGAGGAAGATGACACCGTCATCAGTCTCCTTAACGTCAACGTGATTATTAAATACGCCTTTTCTCATCTTCTCGAGCTGATTGAGCTCATGGTAATGAGTAGCGAAAACTGTTCTAGCGAAGAGAACATTCGGATCGATGATATATTCGATGACTGCCCACGCGATCGAAAGTCCGTCGTAAGTACTTGTACCGCGACCAACCTCATCTAAGAGAAGAAGGCTTCTTCTCGAAGCATTCTTAAGGATCGCGGACACTTCCTTCATCTCAACCATGAATGTCGATTCGCCCTTGGAGATATCATCTGAGGCACCGATCCTCGTAAAGATCTGATCAACGAGACCGATATGAGCACTCGTTGCGGGTACGAAAGAACCGATCTGCGCCATAAGGACTATGAGAGCAACCTGTCTCATATATGTAGACTTACCTGCCATATTGGGACCTGTGAGGATCATGAGCCTGCCTTCATTATCAAGACAGGTATCATTGGGGATAAATCTGTCATTACCCTCGAGCATCTTCTCAACAACAGGATGACGTCCGCCCTTGATGTCGATTATCTCGGAATTATCGATAACGGGGCGCACATAATTCTCGTCAGATGCGAGCTGAGCGAGAGCCGTGATCGTATCAAGAAGAGCGACTGCACGCGCACTTCCGAAGAGTCTGTCTATATTATCGGATACCTTCTGCCTTACGGCTACAAAGAGCTCATATTCGAGAGCTACTCTCTTTGTCTGAGCACCGAGGATCTTGTCCTCAAGTTCCTTAAGCTCGGGAGAGATGTATCTTTCGTTATTAGCGAGAGTCTGCTTTCTGGTATATTCCTCAGGCAGAGAAGCTGTCGTGCTCCTCGGAACATCAACATAGTAACCGAATACGCGGTTATAGCCGATCTTCAGATTCTTGATACCGGTCCTCTCACGCTCTTTTGCTTCGAGCGACAGGATATATTCCTTTGCATTTCGTGCGATATCGTAAAGCTCATCGCACTCGACCGAATATCCGCGCTTTATGATGTCACCGTCCTTGATCGTTACCGGCGGATCTTCACAGATAGCCTCGTCAAGGAGCTCATATATATCAGTCATCGGGTCGAGAAGTTCCTTTATCTCGCGGAACATTCCCTTACTGAACTGACTACAGGACTCGCAAAGGAACGGGAGCTTTCCGAGAGAGTTCTTAAGAGAGAGCATCTCACGCGCATTGATACTTCCAAGAGACACCTTTGCGGCTAATCTTTCGATATCGTAAAGACCCGTAAGGCCTTCCATTATCTCCTGTCTTCCGATGAACTTTCCTACTGCTTCTTCAACGGCATCGAGCCTGGAATTGATTGATGACGTAACGATCAGTGGTTCTTCGATCCACTTACGAAGGAGCCTTCCTCCCATGGCGGTCTTAGTCCTGTCGATCGCCCAAAGAAGCGAGCCTTTCTTGGAATTAGTCCTGATCGTGGATGTAAGCTCGAGATTGATCCTAGTAGTAAGATCGAGCTCCATGGTATCAGAGAGCTTGAAGCATCTGATGTCATAAAGATGTGTTACCTTATCGGTCTGAGTCTCCTCGGCATAAGCAAGGATAGCTCCGCAGGCACCAAGGAGCAGCTCGCTGTCACTGAACTTATCAACTCCGTAGACCTTTATCTTCTTATCGTCAGTGATCCTCCTTGCAGAGAATTCCCTGTCACTTCTCTGCGTGAAAGAAGTCTGGAATCCCTTAAGGATCGTCTTATATTCAGGAGTATTTACAAATGTCGAATCGTGAATGATCTCGGACGGGAGATACTTTCCTATAAGATTTATCAGGTGCTCGCCGTTATCCGAGAAAGCAAGCTGTGTTGCTTCAAAATCACCTGTCGTGATATCGGCAACCGCAACGCCAAACTGATCTCCTACGCACATGATCGACATAAGATAATTATTCTTTCTGTCATCAAGGCCAGTCGTATCAGTCATGGTACCCGGTGTTAAGACCTTAACGATACCGCGCTTAACAAGTCCCTTGGCAAGTGCCGGATCTTCGAGCTGCTCACAGATAGCGACCTTATGTCCCATGGATACGAGCCTGTTGGCATAACTCTGGAAAGCATGGAAAGGAACGCCGCACATGGGAGCTCGCATATTATTTCCGCAGTCTCTGGCCGTCAGCGTAAGCTCCAAAGTCCTCGATACATAGAGCGCATCGTCAAAGAACATCTCATAGAAGTCGCCCAGACGATAGAAAAGGATCGTATCACCAAGCTTATTCTTAAGCTCGGCGTACTGCTGCATCATGGGACTTAAGTCCTCAACAGCAATATCCGAAAGTCTTAAAGGGTTATTATTCTCAGTCATCTATCAGATTCTCCATTATACCTTCGACAGAATAAGGCTTTGCGGCAGTGATCTTTACATTGCACAGGAGCCCTTCGTAATCAGAAGACGAATAACCGGGGATCTTGAGATCATCCGGTATCGTAAAGTTAACAAGATGATTGGACCTGGTCCTTCCCGTAAGGATATCCTCAGCTGTAGAGCTCATTCCTTCGATAAGCACCTCTTCGGTAAGTCCGACCTTGGACTTATTAGACTCGAAAGCGAGGTCATTTTGAAGCTTCAGAAGTCTTGAGAATCTCTCGGTGACCACATCATGCGGTACCTTATCGGGCATATTGACTGCTCTTGTACCGGGACGCTCGGAATACTGGAATGTAAAAGCAGAATCGAACTTAGCTTCAGCAACTATCTTTAATGTCTCCTCGAAATCCTCCTCAGTCTCACCTGGGAACCCTACGATGATATCCGTAGAAATAGCGCCATGAGGGACCTTCTCCCTGAAGAGCTTTACGGTATGCATGAACTTCTCCGCAGTATATGGCCTGTTCATGAGCTTTAACACCTTATCAGAACCGGACTGGAGCGGCAGATGAAGATGCGTCTCGATATTGCTGTTTGAAGCCATGATATCGATAACTTCATCGGATATATCCTTGGGATGCGAAGACATGAACCTGATCCTTGAAAAACCTTCGATTTTAGCGACTTCACAAAGAAGCTCGGGGAAAGACCTGCCTTCGGGATCATCATATCCGTACGAATTAACATTTTGCCCGAGGAGCATTACTTCCTTGTAACCCTTGGAAGCGAGATCCTTGAGCTCTGTGATCAGAAGATCGAAATCTCTCGACCTCTCCCTGCCTCTCGTATAAGGAACGATGCAGTAAGCACAGAAATTATTGCATCCGTACATGATGGGTACGAGAGCTCTGAACTTTCTCTGTCTTTCTATCGGAAGGAAATTATCCTCTGCGATATAGTCAACATCAGAGATATCGATATGCCTCTTTCTGCTCTTGACCGTATCTTCGAGAAGGATCGGGAAATTATGGATCTGCTGGGGATCGAATACGAGATCTACATAAGGAAAACTGTTCTTGATCCTATTAACATTCTCCTCGACCTTCATCATGCATCCGCAGACGATGATGAGCATATCCTTGTTTTTCTTCTTGTCAGCCTTGAATTCACCGAGGTTACCAAAGAGCCTGTCTTCTGCATTTTCTCTGATTGCACATGTATTAAGAAGGACCACATCGGGAGCAGAAGACTCATCTGTCTTAGCAAGTCCCATTAGCGAAAGCATTCCGTGAAGTTTCTCGGAATCGGCCTCATTGAGCTGACATCCGTATGTTCTGATACTGTATGTCAAAGATCTGCCCTTATCTGCCGAGAGCTTTGCGAAATATCCCCTGAGCGTCTGAACAGCCTGTTCCTGCTGCTTCAGCTCATCTGATCCTATCCTAACGATTGCCATGTCATTACCTCATTTATTGTTACCAAATGATTATACTAAAAAATAGCTCTTTTGTTATAATTATATTTATGAAAAAAGTACTGGTATCACTCCTTGCGACTTGTATCGCAGTAATCACGTTATTTCCGTCCACGGTCCTTGCCGTGAACGATCAGTTCGACAACCCGGACGACGATATAGTTTCCCAAAACGAATCAAAGGAAGACCTTCTTAACGAAGAACTTCCCGATGCTCCCGATCCTACGGGAACTGCATATATCCTTTATGACGCGCAGTCTGATTCCGTCCTTATGGGGCGAAATATCGATCAGCAGATCAATCCCGCAACATGTACGATCATCATGACAGTTCTCCTCGCACTCGAAAACCTCGACATGGACGATACTATAAACATCGATCAGTCCATGTATATCGGTATTCCCGAGGGATTTGAGACATTAGGTCTTACAGAGGGCGAAACTGTCACGGTAAAGGACATGATCTACGGTGCCCTTCTTCAGTCCGCAAACGATGCCTGTCTGGCTCTTGCCATCAAGGTAGCAGGTTCAGAGGGTGCTTTCGCCGGCATGATGAATACCAGGGCAGCTGAGCTCGGCTGTACGAATACAAATTTCATCTCCTGTTACGGTATTACCAACGGAGATGCCGTTAATCAGAGCTCCGCAAGAGATATGGCTCTGATCCTTAATGAATGCTGCGACCACGAGGACTTCCGTGAGATCGCTACGACATTCCAGCATACGATGCAGCCCACTAACCTTTACGCCGACACCAGGAACATCGCAAATGCCAACAGATTCATCTCTACTCAGGCATACTCATACGATTACTATATCGGCGGTAAGACGGGATACGCCGACGGAGCAGGTTATACTCAGGTTGCTGCTTCCGATAAGAACGGACGCCGCCTTATCACCGTAATACTCGGCGCTACTAATAACGAGACCAGATACAGCGATACGATAGACCTCTTTGAATACGGATATTCGGCTTTCACTACCGTCATGGTAGAACCGGGCGAGTTTACTCCGGTATATAACGACACCATCAACCAGATAAATGCAGCACTTCTTGATACAAAGCTCTGCGTTATGTCTGCCGAGATGGAATTCTCGACTTATTTCTCTACGACAGCATTCAGGACCATCGGAGGTAATACCAACAGCGTTGACCTCTCAGGAGTCATGATCGATGTTAATGCAGATGAACAGAACTTTGATATCCCGATCCTTAAGACATATACGGACGGCAAGACTTATATCGTAGGTGTACTCCACCTCGAGATCGCCGTAAAGGATAAGGTCGTAGAAGTTAATCCTACAAAGAAGACTGTATGGACCGGACTTAAGAACATACTTCTTACGGTAGCAGGCATCCTGATACTTGCTCTTATTCTCCTCTTCGCACTGATCATCTTCAGGAGACACAGGATCAGAAGATACGATGACGAGTTCAGGAATAAGAATAAGATGCTTTAATGAAAAAAGGCTTCCGACCATATAAATCGGAAGCCTTTGGTTCATGAGTTTGAATTATCAGATTTCCTTTGAAACTACATCAAGTGCTCTTACTACTACGGCATCCATGTCATAGTACTTGTATTCACCGAGACGTCCGCCGAAGATAACATTCTTGCACTCGTCAGCGAGCTTCTTGTATTCCTGATACAGGGCACCGTTCTTATCGTCATTTACGGGATAATAAGGCTCATCGCCGAGCTTCCATGCCGAGCTGTACTCACGGCTGATAACAGTCTTCTCCTGAGTACCGAACTCAAAGAACTTGTGCTCGATGATCCTCGTGAAAGGCGTCTTATCGTCAGTATAGTTAACGACTGCGTTACCCTGGAAATTAGGCATATCGAGAACCTCAGTCTCAAATCTTACCGATCTGTACTCCAAAGGTCCGAGCTTATAGTCAAAGAAAGCATCGATGGGACCCGTGTATACGATCTTTGTAGCTACCTTATCAAGAGTCTCTCTTTCCTCGAGATAATCAACACCGAGTCTTACCTCGATACCGTCGAGCATATTCTCGATCATCTTCGTGTAGCCGCCCATCGGGATACCCTGATAGAGAGCATTGAAGTAGTTATTATCGAAAGTAAGCCTTACGGGAAGTCTCTTGATGATGAATGAAGGAAGCTCCGTACAAGGCCTGCCCCACTGCTTCTGTGTGTATCCCTTGATGAGCTTTTCATAGATATCTGTACCTACAAGGCTGATAGCCTGCTCTTCAAGGTTCTTGGGCTCAGTAATACCTGCCGCCTTACGCTGCTCTTCGATCTTAGCTGCTGCCTCATCAGGTGTTACAACGCCCCACATCTTGTTGAACGTATACATGTTGAAAGGCAGAGAATAGAGCTCTCCGTTATAGTTAGCAACGGGCGAATTCGTATAGCGGTTGAACTCTGCGAAACGGTTAACGTACTCCCATGCTCTCTTATCGTTCGTATGGAAGATATGAGCGCCGTAGATATGAACGTTGATACCCTCTACAGACTCCGTATAGATATTTCCTGCGATATGGTCACGCTTATCGATGACTAATACCTTCTTACCTGCATCCGTAAGTTCTCTTGCAAAGATAGCGCCGTAAAGTCCTGCGCCGACAATAAGATAATCGTAATTACTCATTTTTTTATTCCTTTATCATTCTGTTATACGCACTAATGATAGCACGAACGGAACTCTTTGTCACAGAGCTCGATACGCCCGCGCCGAGGAAGATCTGACCGTCCGATGCCCTCTTTATCTCGATATATGTGATAGCTGCGGAATCCGTACCGCTCTTCATAGCATGCTCGTTATACATATTGATCGAGAACTGTGTATTCGTGTAGCTTCCGAAAGCATTCACGAAAGCATCGAGAAGGCCCTTACCGGTACCCTTTATCGTTACTTCCTTGCCGTTATCGGTTATCACTGCCTCAACTTCAGACTTCTTATCACCAAGTGCATGCTCGCTGAACCTGTCGAGAGCATAAGGTGCCATGACATTAATGTAGTAATCATCAAACAGTTCGAAGACCTGCTGAGGCAGAAGCTCAGTCTCACGAGAATCAGTCTCATCCTTAACGATGCTGAGGAAATCCTTCTGGAAGTTCTTAGGCAGCTGGATTCCGAAATACTGCTCCATGACATAGGACACACCGCCTCTTCCCGACTGTGCATTGATCCTGATGATGGGCTCGTAATCGCGACCGACATCTGCAGGATCGATAGGAAGATAAGGAACATCCCAGATCTCCGAGCCTGTCTCGGCCATTCTCTTCTTACCCTTATTGATAGCATCCTGATGAGATCCGGAGAACGCCGTAAATACAAGCTTTCCGGCCCAGGGGTGCCTTGGCTCGACGTGCATATTAGTACAGCGCTCGTAGATCTCGATGCTCTGATCCATATCCGAGAAATCAAGCCCGGGATCAATACCGTGCATCATCATATTCACGGCAAGCGTTATGATATCGACGTTTCCGGTCCTCTCACCGTTTCCGAAGAGCGTGCCTTCCACTCTGTCGGCTCCTGCCAGAATGCCGAGCTCAGAAGCCGCTACGCCCGTACCTCTGTCATTATGTGTATGGATCGATACGAGGATCGAATCTCTCCATCTCGTATTAGTGCAGAAATATTCGATCATATCCGCATAAACATTAGGCAGAGTATATTCAACGGTCTCAGGCAGATTCACGATCATCTTCTTATCAGGAGTCGGCTGCCAGACATCAGCGACGGCATCACATATCGCTACCGCAAAGTCAGGCTCGGTAGACGAGAAGCTCTCTGGAGAATACTCCAAGGTCCAATTCGTGCCGCTATCATCCTGATCGAGGTATTCCTTGATCATCTTTGCACCTGATACTGCAAGATCGAGACACTCCTTCTGTCCGAACCCGAAAACGACATCACGCTGCAAGGTGCTAGTGGAATTGTAAAGATGGATGACTACGTTCTTTGCACCGTAAACGGCATCCATAGTCTTCTCTATTATATGAGGACGTGACTGTGTCAGCACCTGGATGGCAACATCATCAGGGATCCTGTTGCTGTCTATGAGTTCACGGCAAAAGTTATAGTCAGTCTCAGAAGCCGCCGGAAATCCGATCTCGATCGTCTTGAAGCCGAGTGATACGAGATGATCAAAGAATTCGAGTTTCTGGATAAGGTTCATCGGGACTTCGAGAGCCTGATTACCGTCTCTTAAGTCAACCGAACACCATATAGGCGCCTTTTCAATAACCTTAGAAGGCCACTTACGGTCTTCTAACTGAACCTCAGGGATCTTGTGATACCTTTGATAGTTCATCTGATCTACCTCCAAAACAAATAAAAAGGCCCTTTCATCTTGTTAGAGACGAAAGGGCATTCGCGGTACCACTCTAATTCATCCGTCATTGGATGCGCTCACCGGATACAGGTCTCCTTAGACCGATATCCTGTCCCTGTAACGGGGGACTGCCGTCCTGATCTACTTACCGCAAAGGGTGTTCAAACGGAAGCTCCGAGGCGAGTTCCCTGACTTCCGAAATACTGTCTTCCACCAAACACAGCTCTCTGTAAGATCAGATCGAAAGGTACTGTTCCTCATCAACGCTTGAAATATTCGATTAACGTGATGTTACCAAAAACATCAACCGAGGTCAAATCGGTCGCGGCGGAGGTCCTCCCGGTCCACCCGGAGGTCCGCCCGGAGCTCCCGGAGGCGGTCCAATGGTCCTGCCCATAAGCCCGAACAGATCCTTCATCGAGAGCCTGTCTCCGTTATGGACAAGAACTGCATCACAATTAGTGATATTCAGATCTCCACCTATCGAACCTATGAATTTATCGCTTTCATTATCAACACTGCAGACGACTCGGGCGTTAACAGCAGAGAACTTCCCTTTCTGACTTCTCGTACCGAACGCGCAGCAGTTACCCGATGTATTGACCGTTACGGCTGCATTATCGATCTTGATTGCAGCTTCGCCGTCATCATTAAGATTACCGATACCGACAGCCTCTCTGCCCATAGCGTTGCAAACGATATTGGATTTAGTTATAAAGACATCAGCAGGTTCGCCTGTCGTACCGATACCTACGATCCTGTTACCCTCGAGTATCTGAGTCATAAAGATATGGTTTATATCGATCTTCGCTGATCCGCCGCATCCCGCGCCTACTGCCACACAGTTAGATGCAGAAGAACTGATATCGATCTTTGTATCACGGATCGAAAGCTTGCTGCTTCCTGTCACAGATCCGATACCGACAACATTCTGACCGCCAAGCTTGATCTTCATCTTACCGTTGACGATAGCAAACTCCGAATCATCCCATGAACCGATACCAACACCGTTCATACCTTCACATTCAACTGACAAAGTGCCGGTCAGATCAAACAGCATCGAACCGCATCTGCTCTCTGTACCTGCACCGATACCGTAATAATCCTGCCTGTCGGTATAGACCTTGACATTACCGTCGCCGTCGAATACTACGCTCGAATCCTCGGAAACATATATACTGCCTTCAAAGGAGCAGTCTCCCTTGAATGTCAGCGTTATATCGCATCCGTCTTCAACGACTATTACTGCATTATAACCGACCAGATAACTGAGGAATGCATTATCCAATACGATCTTACCGGAATAACCGCTGTGGATGTGAACTCCGATATTCATCATCTGCCCCGGAACACCGATGATCTCAAAGTCGTGGAAAGTCGACTCTGCATCGTAGACATCGATGAGATTTATTCCGTTCTCGGCAAGCTGAGAGAGCATTATCCTTGCTTCCTTGCCGGCCGTATAGACATTACTTATATCCTTTTGCATCAGCAGATCATTTATCTCTTTTATCTGATCCTTGATCTTCTGATCGATACTCAAAGCGATGACTCCGTTAGGACGTGCTGTATAGTATCCCTGGATCAGGTCTACACCCAGTTCGATAACGGTCTTCAACTCTTCATAAGTCTCAACACCTTCGGCAAGAGCCTTGATATTGTTTTTATGAGCATATCTGATCATCTCACGGACAAAGAACTGCTTATTCTCATTCTCATCAATACCGCTCAGGATCATCCTGTCGATCTTAAGATAGTTTGGTCTGTATCTTAAGAGATTAGAGATATTGGAATAACCGGTACCGTAATCATCAAGAGCCGTCTCGAGCTTTAATCCGTTAAAGTCATCACGCATCATCGCTATTTCTTCATCCGTAAACTCGGTCTGCTCAGTAAACTCGATAACAACGGTATCATCATAATCACCGAGTGCCTCGATGAACTTTTCACGATCTTCTTCGTTGAATCTCTGACCCGGGATACTGTTGATAAAGAGCTTTCGGGTGCCGTCAAATACATCCGACCTCTCCCTCATTATCTTCAGGATATTAAAGAATGTAGCCTTCTCTACATCATAGAGCCTCTCCATATGCTCGGCATACTTAAGGATCTTAAGAGGAGAAAGATAAGGCTGGATATCTGCTCGCATCAGAGCTTCATATGAATAGATCTCGCCGTTACTTGCATTAACGATCGGCTGAAAATGATATGTAAGGAGATTATTGTCGAGTATATCTCTTACACATTCGAGCTCACGCTGCTCATCTGCGCTCAGCTTGATATTCGCCGCAGCATTCTTGGCGCCCTTCTTCTCATTCTTCTGATTGATGACCTCATTAACGAGAAGCTCCAACTCTGCTGAAGAAACGGGCGTGCTGCCGCCGATGGCACTATATACGAACAACTTACCGTCTTCACCGGCTTTATTGTTATAGGCAACAACCTGCTCGATTATCTTGTCATACATTGACTTAATGACATTCTCACCATTCTCATTAGTCAGCTTTATCGCAACGAACTCGCCGTTGCCCATACAGAAACAGAATGAACCGCGTCCGTTGAAGACCTTGGCGACCATATTGGCAAGAGCTGTTATGATGTGGTCTCCGGCATCGTGCCCGAGCTTATTATTGATAACGGACAAGTCCTTGATATCGATAGCCAGAACTCCGATATTCCTTCCGAAGTTACTAGTCTTCTCGATGATCGAATCAGCCTGATTTACAAAACCGCTGTAATTATACATACCGGTTACAGGTTCTCTCTTGAGCCTGTCTTCGATAATGCTGTTATTGTGAACGAAAGTATCCTTGCGCCTGTACTGCTCAAGACCAAGGATCACATTCCTGATCCATGTTCTTTCCTCCTGGCCGGGAACTTTCGCGGGATCCGTATAACAGACGGATGTAAATCCGAAGCACATATTCTCGAAATGCATCGGATAAAAGTAGAATACCCTCGGCTTATAGAAATCCTCATGGATCTCCGAAAGGATATCCTTCTTGTCGTAATATCTGAGGAAATTCAGGTTGTCGGAATTACTTCCTTCACTTCCGCACTGGATAAGATGGAGCATCCTGTCAGTAAACTCGGAACGCTCGGTCGTCCAGTCCTCATTAAGGCAGATATTGAGGCTGTGAAAAGGTCTGATCTGGTAGGTATTGGTAAAGATGGTATTGATTATTCCGTTAAATGTCGACTGAAGGAGCATATCTTCATTCATATGATTATATGCATTATTGACCCTGCCCTGACTCATCTCAGTATCCCAGCCGGGACGAATATCAAAAGTCGGCTTTATGCTCTCGTTATGGCAGCCGCACGAACTTCCGATAAAGAGATCGACATCAGATACGAATTCCGAAATCTCTCCGCCGTCAAGAAGCGCCTTGATACTGTCGGCGCAATACTTTCCGAAATCATACATAGGGATAGGTGCTGATGTCAAAGGAACTGGCGCGTGCTGGCCTTCATCGTTAGTATCATAACCGACTACAGCGATATCATCAGGGATCTTGTAACCCTTTGAAACTAAGTATTTAGCGGCA
>FOIY01000001.1:972500-973568 GCA_900111435.1 Ruminococcaceae bacterium KH2T8 | reverse complement strand
GTTGTACCTTGAAAACTGCATAAGAAGACTAATAACAAGACAAAGAGAGAAGAAAACCAAGATTATATAAAGGTCTTGCAATCTAGATCTAAAGTACTAACACTGAAGGTAAAGACTGCAAGTCTTAGAGATCAAAGTAAACTTCGAATCTGAATGTGTTTTGGATTATTAGACGAAGAAGAACCATAGCGTTCTGATTAGAGATAATCAGAATAATAGGTCAAGTTACTAAGAGCGCAGGGCGAATGCCTTGGCACCAATCGCCGATGAAGGACGTGACAAGCTGCGATAAGCTGCGGTTAGGAGCAAATATCCATTGACCCGCAGATTTCCGAATGGGGAAACCCATATGAGGTAAATGCTCATATACCGTTAACTGAATCCATAGGTTAACGGAGGGAGACGGGGTGAACTGAAACATCTAAGTAGCCCCAGGAAGAGAAATCAAACGAGATTCCGTAAGTAGTGGCGAGCGAAAGCGGAAGAGGCCAAACCGTGAAACTTCGGTTTTGCGGGGTTGTGGACTGTATAAGTGACTTGGAATCTAGCAGAAGAGTACATGGAAAGGTACCGCCATAGCGCGTAAGAGCCGCGTATGCGAAAGAGGAAGAGAGCGACAGTATCCAGAGTACCACGAGACACGAGGAACCTTGTGGGAAGCCGGGGGGACCACCCTCCAAGCCTAAATACGAATTGGTGACCGATAGTGAAGAAGTACTGTGAAGGAAAGGTGAAAAGAACCCCTGGCGGGGAGTGAAAAAGAACCTGAAACCCTGTGTTTACAAGCAGTCGAAGAGCGTTAAAGCTCGACGGCGTACTTTTTGTAGAACGGTCCGACGAGTTATGGCAGTAAGCGAGGTTAAGTACTTAAGGTACGGAGCCGAAGGGAAACCGAGTCTGAATAGGGCGTTAAGTTTGCTGTTATAGACCCGAAACCGGGTGACCTATCCATGAGCAGGTTGAAGGTGAGGTAAAACTCACTGGAGGACCGAACCGGTGTAAGTTGAAAATTGCTCGGATGACTTGTGGATAGCGGAGAAATTCCAATCGAACTCGGAGATAGCTGGT